>JBDSAP010000412.1:0-67020 GCA_039922055.1 Ferruginibacter sp. | reverse complement strand
TTGTCTCGTCCAAGCGGTCATTTTTTAAAAAGCAGTCATTTGATTCTACGTGGGTAGGTCCAAAAAGATCTTGTCAAAAAGAATATACGCTTGCGGCCATAATGAATTGTATCATCATCGTTTTATTAGCCACTTCGTTCACATGGCATAGCTTTTTAGGATATTTATTCCGGCTGCTTTTTTCAGCCACATTTATTCCATTGTTCCTGAACGGTACACTATTGGTACGTTATAGCAAGGAGAAGAAAAGCAATTGGAAATTTAAACTAATCACCACTTACAGTTTGCTGGTGGTGATGCTGGTGATTGATGTAACAGCCTATCAAATGCTCGACCCGGAAAATTTTAAAAGTTTATTTGGTTACGAGATTTTTTTGTTAGTGGCCGGCATAGGATTATATTTTCTTAGAATAATATTTTTCAAATTATTAACCGAAGTCAACCGCCGCCGCAACCTCCGCGGGAAGAAGGAAATAAGTTTACCAAAATTATCTTATGTACAGAGCTTTTCCTGGATGTTATTAACACGGTTGATCATTACTAGCGGCATCCCCGTTGTATTCTTTTACGTGGCTTCTTTTAACTACGAGAAAAATTTAAGCCTTCGATATACGCAAGCGGACTTCTCAAAGCGTTTATTGAAAAAATACCAGGAAAAAATTATTGGGGAATTGCCTAAAATGAAGAACAACCCATCGCCTGTGTATGCAGATAGCAACGCCATCAGTCAGTTAGATCCTATCCCCGGAAATAAAATGTCTACACCAGTCTATACTCCGGAGCAAGACCGGGCAATTCGTTTGTTACGGCATTTTCGCCTCAACATTACAGAACGTGCCGTTAATGAAGATAAATTTTATAATCTCGGTGCAGCAGACAGCTCTTTTGTTTGCAACCATTTATTAGAAGACCCATGTAAGGATAAGAATGTAAGCATCATGCAGACCCAGTTAGCTGGCCTTGATCATTATCTTCAAATTGTATCTTCATCACAGAACTATCGTTTTCCATTGTCGGCTTTATTTTGGTTACTGCTCGTGCTCTCGCTTATTGTTTTTTATTTCATTATTTATACCATCGTCAACAAGCTTTTTGCTTTAAAACTTCCTGATATTGAAACCTGGGAGAAACTGGATGGTAGCATTATCTCAAACAAAATACTCAATGGGACATTGTTTATAATTGGTTTACCCGGCGCCGGGAAAAAGAATTATTTAAAAGAAAAATTTGGGAACAAAAGTATTACGCTGAATGATGGTACAAAAATTTTATTGGATGAAGAAAAGGAAGAAGACAACAATGCGTTTATTGCCGAACTCATCAATATCCCATCTTCAGGAAATGAATTAGCAGAAAAGGCCGAATGGAAAAAATATATGAAGAAGGTTTTTAATGATAGGAATAAGTTGATCATTGTAAATCATTTCGAATACAACATACAGGATCCTGTTAGTAACCATTATAAGCTGGATTTTTTAGAGCGGCTTTTTTTAGAGAACAGGTGTAAAATAATTATTCTAAGCACTATTCATCCGGTTGCATTTCTTGATTCAATGAATAATGTTAGCAAGCAGGATGACAAAATAATACCCGGGCAGGACCTTGAAAGGTGGCATGTATTGCTGGGGCATTATCGCCTGGTTGTTTTGCGAATGCAATTAGGCGCCTACAATATTGCTGAAGAAGAAAGTATAGACAATCCCGGTAAAACTTCACTGTATAATAAAGAGCTTATTTCATCACAGCTTATTTTAAAAGAAACCAGCAATACTCATTTTCTTAAAAAAATGCAGGGATCAATATTTGAGGTGGCAAATAAGTTAAACGAAAAAGAAAGGGTAAATAAATTTGATGAACTTGCATTTAAATTGCAAATAACGTCGCATTATTTTTACATGTATATCTGGCAATCATTAACCAAAGAAGAAAAATTTTTATTGTATGATCTTGCAGAAGATAACCTGGTAAATTCTTTTGATGATTATAACCTGAGCATGTTATTGAGTAAAGGCGTTATTATTCGGAGTGATGGAACGATTAAGTTTTTTAATAAAGGTTTCCGCAATTTTATATTAACGGCCATCGGCAATTCAGAAGCTATGAAGATCAAGAGCCAAATAGCGGAAAACGGTAATTGGAATAAATTAAAAAGCCCATTACAGATCATCATAATTGCCATACTTGTTTTCTTACTTGCTTCGCAGGAAGAAGCTTACTCTAAACTCGTAACTTATGTGGCGGCTTTAGGAGCTGGTATTCCGGCAGTGCTTAAATTGTTTTCGCTTTTTGATAAAACGAAATCGAAAGCAGAATAAGATCATTATTGTTCCAGTTGTGTCAGCACTACTTCAGCCGCCTTCTTAAGTTGAGCGAGATCTTTTTTAATATCCGCTTCGCTCAAAAAATAAAATGGCGTGAATGTATCCCTGCTGATCCGGGATAGATCAATAAAGGGCTGGCCTGCTTTCCAGGCGGCATTGGCAAATCTTGCAAATAGCATTTCATCTTCTCTGCTGATGCTGTTATTCACCAGCGATCTTAATATAACTGAGGGCAATATTTTTTTTGAACTTACAAAGAAATTGACACCACCCTCCAGGCCGTAAAAACCTGCAATGCTTGTAGCAATCTTTATTTCTTTAACCAGTTTTGTTATGGTAGCAATATCATCATCCGGCGTAAGAAAAGGGGGTGGTTCCTGGTTCTGCCCCGTGTAATAGCAATCATGCAGCCACGCAGCTATCTCTATAGCATAGTTAGTGTCTTGTAAAAGGGTGCGTAATTTTTCCATCTGGGCTTGTACATCCTGCTGGGCTACCTCTTTCATTGAAGCTAACAACTTAGTGGCGGCGTTTATTATTTGCACCTTATCTTTTTCAATATCTTCTTCACTTAGGTGACTGGCAGCTATAAAGTTTTCCCTGGTGATCCTGTTTAGTTCCCTGAACGGCTGGCCTGCCTTCCAGGTAGTATTGGCAAAACGCATTAGCAGAAATAAATCAGTTGCATCTATATTCCGGCTAACAATTTTTTCCAACAAACTTACTGGCGCTTCATTGGTTTGTGCAACCAAAGTGCAGAGGCCACATTCCAGTGCATAAAATCCGGCCAGGTTAGTAGCGATCTTTTCTTCCTTTACACTTTTAATTATTACGGAGTTTTGTTCCGCGGCATTAATAAAAGCAGTCGTTGGCTGACCCATATTATCACGGTAGGCGGCTTCCAGCGCTGCTGCCATTGTTAGCGCAAAGCCTGCATCCTGCAACAGCGTATCTATTTTTTTAAATTCGTCTTCTATTCTTTCTTTCATTAAAATATTTCTTTAAGATCGGACCCCGGCGGTCGGGTGTACGTGGATGCAAATTTAGTGAGTTGTTACCAGCATTATTTCACATAAAGTGGGGGTAGTATTTGCCTTGTATTCATACATACCAAATAGATCGATATCTCTCCATCCCGAAAAAAGCCGCCGCAATTGATATTTTTTTTTAACTTGTTGCAGTAAGTGCAAATAACGATCACAGCCATATATTAAAAAGTGATGGCGTGGTGGCAAAAGAAATTTTACAGTGAACATAGTTTTCATTCAAACGACTCCCATTATAAACGACTAACAGCTTAATTTAAATGCCCCCTTCTCTTGTTCATCAAAAATATTTATGTAAATGGATACGATCAGTAAAGCGCCGCTCAATCCCAAACTTGTTGCCATTGAAAAGGCAAGGAAAGTATTGCGGGGTGAGCGAAATCTTAGTAGCAAACAATTGAAGGACCTGTACATTGAATTGGAGAAGCTGGATCAGTTTGCGTATGCAACCGAAGTGCTGCTTGCAAAAATGAAACTCGATGAAGAAGCTGGTGAAATGATTTCTGTGAAAGAGTATCACAAGCTGGTTACTTACATCTATAAAGATCACTCCTTGCCCTCTTCTTTTAAATTTGAGAAGGCGCTGCAGGAATTGAAAACAAACAACGACTTGTTTAATTCTGATAAATGTGAAACACTCGGATTAGCTGGCGCTATTTACAAACGTAAATGGAAATTTGATCACCAATTTAAGAACCTGGTGCTTTCGCAATTTTTTTATAAAAAGGGCTTTCAGCTATGGAAACAATATATCAGTCTTACAGAAAACAAGGCTCAATTTCAGCACCAGAATGATGATGGATACAATGCTATCAATTATGCACACATCAACGAGCTGATGGCGGTAGATAAATTGGAAGAGTATGGGAGGATAACCGGCATAAATGAAAGTATAGAAGAGTTATTTTTAGAAGCCAAAACAACCCGGCTTTATATTCTCGGCCACTTCATAGAAAATACCGCAGCAGTTGATCCGGTGATGAAAAGCAACACATTTTCGCCCTGGGTTTATGCTACCATTGCCGAAGCCTATTTCGGTTTACGCAATTATGGGGCAGCGTACAAATTTATACAACAGTATATAAAACGGGAAGGTATAAACGCCTGGGAGATCAGGAGTTTTAGCCAGCAGATATTTTCGCATGCTTACCTGCACTTGTATCAAAAAAAATTTACTGATAAAAGTGAAACCGCCAATCTTGCAACTGAACAGAAGCTGCAAGACATAGTAGGAGGGATAGATATTGAAGCCATCAATAATTGCCTCAGTTTATTTGTTCCAAGCCCCTCCGGTGAAGCCCATGTGCCGGCCGGAACTCCTGAAATTAAAAAAGCTGGAAAGCTTGGATTAGCGCTTTCAGGCGGCGGCTTCAGGGCTTCGCTTTTTCATATTGGGGTACTTGCGGCGCTTGCAGATAAAGATGAGCTCCGCAATATCGAAGTAATTTCCTGTGTGTCGGGAGGTTCTATTATTGGCGCTTATTATTATCTGAAACTCAAATTATTGCTTGAGTCAAAAACAGACGATGAGATAACTGCCGATGATTATATTGAAGTAGTAAAACAAATTGAATCGGAGTTTTTGAAAGGAGTGCAAAAGAATTTGCGGCTACGTATTTTTAGTAACCTCGGTCTCAATTTCAGGATGATTTTCGACAAACATTATTCCCGTACGCACAGGCTTGGAGAATTGTACGAAGAGCACCTGTTCAAAGAAATATGGGAACAGGATCCTGATTCCGAACTTGCAGAAACAGTTCGAAGAAATGACGGAAAGCTATACATGAATGATCTTTTCATCAATCCTAAAGTTCATGCAAATGAAAGTTTTTCGTTTAGCAACGACAATTGGAAACGTAAGAACAGGATACCGCAACTTGTATTAAATGCAACCAGCGTAAACACGGGTCATAACTGGCAGTTTACAGCATCATGGATGGGTGAGCCGCCCGGAAATATTCTTGCTGATATTGATGTGAAGCCCAGGCTTCGGAGGATGTACTATCCGGAGGCGCCGGAGCGCTATAAACAATTCAGACTTGGATATGCGGTGGGTGCTTCGTCCTGCGTACCAGTTATGTTTCACCCCATGCCGATGCATGATCTATATCCCACAATCGACCTGCAACTAATTGATGGTGGCTTACACGACAACCAGGGTATTGCTGCACTTATTGAGGCCGAATGTAATAATATGATCATCAGCGATGCAAGTGGACAAATGCCTACCAATACTTCCGTAACCGCCAGTAGCGCTGCAATATTTTACCGGGCCGATACCATATTGCAGGAGCGCTTAAGAGAACTGCAGTTCCTGGATATCAGGGAAAGAAGTTATACTACCCAGATCAATATGCTGTTAGCAGTTCATTTAAAAAATGACCTGCAGCAAAATCCTGTAAGCTGGAAATTTTGTACTGATCCGCCGAGAACAATTTTAAACGGCAATGTCGCCGGTTCTAATTCAGATCTTACTAAGTATGGCGTATTGAGAAATGTGCAATCGCAATTATCAGAAATTCGTACCGACCTCGACTCGTTCAATGATGTAGAAGCTTATGGTCTTATGTACAGCGGCTACCGGCAGGTGAATTATGAATTATGCAAAATAAAAAGTGAGGACAGCCAGCAAAGTGATACCAATTGGAATTTTTTACAGATCAGCGAATACCTGACCAAACCTGATAAAGCCGTTGAGATCGATAAGCCATTGGTAGCTGCAAAAAAGATCGCTTTCAAAGCAATGGATGTAAGCGCTACTATTCGTGTAATAGCAATCGTGATTGGGATACTGGCGATTGCAGGGTTGGGATACCTGGCTTATAAATTTTGGCGTGCTTCCATTTTTAATATCACCGTTGCCTGGGTGGCAGGAATACTTATCGTTTTTTTACTTGGATTTGTTTCGAAGCACCTTGCGATGCTGGTCAATATAAGGACTACTTTTCGTAAATACGTTGGCCTGGTGCTGTTAAGTATTTTTGGGTTTATTGCCAGCAATCTTTATTTGTGGTTAATCAATCCATTGTACAATAAGGCTGGCTTATTAAAGAAGAAGAAATGATCATTGAACTGAACAAAAAATATCTATAAACTGCTTCTATTTAAGCCTGAAAATAAATTTCATAGCTTCATAAAAATCTTGCTATATGCGTTGGTTAAAACGATTGTTGATTGTTCTTATAATATTGGCTATTGCATACCTGTTGGGTCCGCACCCTTCCACCCCTAAGTATGATACAACAATGCCCGCCGTCGCATCGCTGGATGCACTGGAAAATTATATTGCTGCGAAAGAAGCGGTACATAAACTCAGACCCAATAACCAGGCAAGGATCGTATGGGCAGATTCCGTAAAACAACGAACGCCCTATTCAATTGTGTACCTGCACGGGTTCTCTGCTTCGCAGGAAGAAGGCGAACCGGTGCATCGGGATATGTCAAAAAAGTTTGGATGTAATCTCTATCTGTCACGGTTAGCCGAACATGGTATTGATACCACAGAGCAACTGATGAATCTTACAGCAGATAATTATTGGGAGAGCGCAAAAGAGGCGCTTGCAATTGGCAAACAGTTGGGTAATAAAGTCATACTACTCGGTACCAGTACTGGTGGTACCCTTGCTTTGCAACTGGCCGCTACTTACCCGGATGATATAGCAGGGCTGATATTGTATTCTCCTAATATCGCGATCAATGATCCCAATGCATGGATATTAAATAATCCCTGGGGCCTGCAAGTGGCTCGTTTGGTAAAAGGAGGAAAATATAATATACCTGAAGATGACCGGCCGATCTATAAACAATACTGGAACAAACCCTACCGGCTGGAAGCAGCGGTGGCATTGCAGGAGATGCTGGAGACGACGATGAATAAAACTACTTTCAGCAAGATCAGACAACCCACGCTATTATTATATTATTATAAAGATGAGCAACACCAGGATCCTGTAGTGAAGGTAAGCGCCATGAAAGAAATGTTCGCCCAGTTGGCAACGGCGGATTCTATCAAAAAAGAAAAAGCGCTGCCTAATACCGGCGATCATGTAATAGCATCCGTTATAAAATCTAATGATCTTGCAAGTGTTGAAAATGAGACCACACAGTTTTTAAGAGATATCATGCACTTGCCGGTTAAGGAATGAGGAATCTGTAAAATGGAAGAAGAATTTACATCCTGTTACTGTATAATTATAGCGTAGCAGTTAAAGTAATTATTACGGTTCAATAAACGAGCTCGTGAAAAATTGATGCTGTTAGTTCAGGTGATTTATTTTCACGATTTTAGTCATGTTTTCATCAAAGTAAAATGCCTCTTCAGTCTTTATTTCCTCACCGGCTTTATTTTTGAATTTGTAAGTATGTGTTAGCTTAAACAATTTTTCCGGTGAATAAGCCTGCTTTGCCGCACTCTTTCTCTCATTGATGGCTTGGATGCTGTCCTGTAATAACTGTAGTTTATTCTTATAGGTTTTTTCACCGGTAGCATTATTTTCTTTCATCGTGTTTTCCAGGAGCGCCACAGAATCTCCGTAAGCACGCAGCTTTTTTACGGCTCCGTTATATTGGTCTGTTTCTTCAAAAGGCAGGGAAGCTATACCAAGGTGAGTATAGCCAATGGACTCATAGCTATTAAAATCAGGCAGGCTTGCTTTCAGGCTTGCCGCTATTAAGTCCTTTGCTTTTTCTTCGTTGCTTTTAGCGCCGCAAGCGGCAAGAGCGATACATACAAACAACAGTGCAATCTTCATAATTAAATTTTCGGCTAAAGTATCGAATCTATTGTATCGATCAACAGATAAATGATGCCAAACGCCAAACTTGTTTTATGAGGTTGGTTCTGTTGTTAAATAAAACATCTTTTTCAATCTCCCTGCATTTGAATAATATGAGCCTTGACAGACTTACTGCCTGCTTGTCCTTCATCTCTTACCAGATAAGATATTTACGGTATATTTATTTTTTATCGTTACTGAAATAGCTTCGATAAAATAATTAGGTAAGGAAGCTCGTTTATCTAACATTTTATAAGAATAATACTTTGGTTTATGTCGTATGCAATTTGTACACTTTTTGAAGGAAATTATCATTGGGGAGTAGTCTCTCTAACGATAAAAACTTTATAAAATCTGCCCTCAAAGATATTCCGCCTACCCGGCCAGACCACTTGTATTGGCTCAGTGTACAATTCCCGATTGCTCCCTATAAGTCCAGGAGGAAGGTGCGCAGCAAGTATCGCTGGTTAAGAATTGCGTCGTTTCTTGGATGCTTTTACCGGAAATACTAATTCTTTTTTTTGGAAATAGGAGCGAGGTACTGCCAATATTTAAGCAAATGACATTGATCCGATATCCATCGGGTAGCTTTTACTTTCCCTTTTTTATTTGCCGCACCCTACAAAACTTCAATAGCCGTACTCCGTTGTTAACCTTAGTTTAAGCGGCTACCTGCGACAAATTGTTTAGCTTTGCGCTCATTTTTATGAAAACAAAGACAATACATAAGGAAAAGGTAAACATCATTACACTGGGTTGTAGCAAGAACATGGTGGATAGTGAAGTTTTGAGCGGCCAGTTGAAGGCAAATGACATTGATGTCGTGCACGAAAGCGGCAAAAAAGATCACAATATAGTAATTGTAAATACCTGCGGTTTTATTGAAAAGGCCAAAGAAGAAAGCATCAACACGATTTTACAACAAGTTGAGCTGAAGCGCAGAGGAAAGCTCGATAAGGTTTACGTGACCGGCTGTTTAAGCGAGCGATATAAGAATAACCTCGAAGCAGAGATCCCCGAAGTGGATGCTTATTTTGGTACCATGGAGCTCCCATTCCTTCTCAAAAAATTTGATGCTGACTATAAGGCGGAGTTAGTAGGCGAGCGCTTGCTTAGCACACCTCAGCATTATGCATATTTAAAAATAAGCGAAGGTTGTAATCGAACCTGTTCATTTTGTGCTATTCCCCTAATGCGGGGCAAGCATGTAAGCAGGCCAATAGAATCGCTGGTAGATGAAGCCAAACGTTTAGTAAGAATGGGTGTAAAAGAAGTAATGCTGATAGCCCAGGAGCTTACTTATTATGGTTTGGATATTTATAAAAAAAGGGAATTGCCCAGGCTACTGCATGCATTGGCTGATGTAAAAGGTTTGGAATGGATAAGGCTGCATTATGCTTACCCTTCGAAATTTCCGATAGAAATAATTGACGCGATAAAAGAGCGGGAAAATATTTGCAATTACCTCGATATGCCTTTGCAGCATGCCGCTAATAACGTGCTTAATTTGATGAAACGGCAGATCACCCGTGAAGAAATGGAGGATCTGGTCGGCGAGATACGTATGCGGATCCCGGGCATTTGTTTACGCACTACGTTGATCGCTGGCTTTCCCGGTGAAACACGTGATGATGTGGAAGAGCTAAAATTATTTTTACAAAAAATGCGTTTTGATAGGGTAGGGATATTTACTTACAGTCATGAAGAAAGTACCAGCGCTTACGACCTGGCAGATGATATTCCGGCCACGGAAAAAGAAGAAAGGGCCGAAGAAATTATGGAAGTGCAGCAGGAAATTTCTTTGGAGAAGAACCAGGAGAAAGTCGGTAAGATCTTTAAAGTGATCATCGACAAAAAGGAAGCCGGCCGCTATTTAGGCCGCACCGAATTTGATAGTGTGGAAGTTGACAACGAGGTGATCATTCAAAGTAAAACCAAATTAAATATTGGAGAATTTGTGAATGTGAGAATTACAAAAGCCTTTGACTATGATGTTGAAGGAGAAGTAATTTAAAGGATGTCCGATTGAAATATCAGAAAGTGACCACTCCATTCTTTACCGCGTAAATGGCCAATCCAACCCGGCTTTTTACATTCAGCTTATCAAATAAAGAGTCCCTGTAATTGTCGATAGTCCTTGGTGTAAGACTCATTTTCAATGCAATTTCCTTATAGGTCATTTCACTACAGGCATTTTTGATAAAGTCTATTTCTATGTCAGTTAAAAAAGCCCTTTCAATAGAATTTCCGGCGTCATTATTTTTTTTGAAAAGCGTTCCCAGTTTACCGGTTGCCTGGTGAGAATAATAGTATCCATTTTCAGCCACTGCTATTAATGCATTTTTTAATTCCATGGGATGAATATCTTTTTTAAGAAATCCCCTTACACCTGCCTGCAACAGGCGAATAAGCGCTATCTCTGAGTCATACATGGTAAGTATCACCACTTTTATATCGGGATGGTTGTTCTTTAACCATGCTGCTGTTTCAAAGCCATCCATTTTTGGCATATTCAGATCCAATACAACTATATCCGGGATATTTCCTTCCTCGATTGCTTTTATTACATCAATGCCATTTGACGCTACGCTTAATACATTGAATTCAGGAAATGAATTGATCAATGTTGCAAGTGCATCCCTCAATAGGACATGATCGTCTACCAATATTATTTGTTTATGCATCGGTAATTGATTTGAATGGTATTTCTAAATTTAAACAAGTTCCTTTTTCATCACTAACTATAGCGAATTTACCTCCAAGCGTTGAGGTACGAGTTTTGATATTAGCTAAACCTGTGCCATACTCTTTTTTTTCTAACTGAAAACCATTCCCATTATCTTCAATAATTAAAATTAATTTCTCCTCCTCATAATTAAGCCGTACGAATATATCGGAAGCGTTTGCATGCTTTATGATGTTGTGAAAAGATTCCTGCAAAATGCGGAAAATGGTGAGTTCCTTCTTTGCATCAAGTGGTACCTCCTGCCCTTCAAAAGTAAAGACAGGATTGTATATACCAGACTTTTTTAATTGGGAGATCTCAAATTTGATAGCCTTTACAAGTCCATCATTTAAGATCATCTCTGAGCTCATGCTCCGGGAAATATCGCCAAGATCACTTATGGCTTCCGATATCAGCGCTATCGAATCCATAGCCTGGAGCTGAGCAGTATTCACATCTGTAAAATCCCGGGTATTTAAAAGCAGTTTTGCCAGCGATAATTTTTGACCAACATTGTCATGAATTTCCCTCGAGATATTGGAGAAAGTGTATTCCTGCATTTCGAGTTGACCCTTTAATAAATCATTTTCCTGGTCTGTTCTTAGCGAATCTATTTGCTTTGAATACACCCGCTGGTTCCGCTTATACCTGTAAACAATTGTGACAATGAAGCTGCCAAACAACATCAATAATACGAGGATACAAACTACAAAAATGACTATGCTTTGGACAGTTTCGCTGTACATAAATAAGCTTTAATGAAAAACAAATGCATTACGCCGTATAAAAAAGGAACGTACACCCTTAAACCACTTAAAACCGAACGAGAAGTATTTTCTATTAGGTACTGAGTTATGGCTAACATAGGGACAGTCGCACCCATACAACAGAAAATACCAGTAATAATCCAAAAAGCCGGATCCTTCAGCAAATTTTTTGTGAGTTTTGAATTAAATAAATGAAAATAGTAAAAGCAACAAAAGACTACCAGGCCAAAGTTTGCGATTGCAACTCCATTAGAGGGGAGTTTGGATATATCATGATTTACCGAGAAAAACAAAATCGTAGGAAAAAGAACTACCAAGAGGCCGAGCAACAACAGTGAGCGCTTTTGGCTATTCACTATTCTATAGATAAAAGCACCTAAAAATGTGTAGTGAATTAGTAAGGCAACAGAGTCTACGAACATCAAACCTGCTCTACCGTATATTGGGAAATAATGATCGATTACAACCATCGATAAAAATGCTGCTGCCATAAATGAATAAAAATAAAATTCCTTCAGATTTTTGTCATTCCTGATTCTTTTTAAGAGGATAATTGCAATTATCGCACCCGCGAGCATGGAGAACAATTGGAAAAACATGGAAATGGTAAAGAGTAAGTCATTCATACAGTCAGCAATAATATAACTAAAAGAGACTTGTTGCACAGGAAAAAACCTGAGTTTTCAGTTATTTTCCTTTCATTTTCGCCATCAGGTATTCTTGTCCGTTTAGCTGTAGTCTTGATGGTGCATATTGCTTTCGATATCTTGGCGGATAGCTATGCGTTGGATAGTTTCGCTGTACATAGATGGCAGTGCACATAGTGGATGCAAAGATTAAAGCAAACTGAAAGAGGAGGGTATCTGATAAAGTAACAAATTCATACAAACGGCAATAAATATAAATAAGTGTGCAGACATTCCTAAAAAACGGAGTTGCTTTTTCTTTAAGATACCCCAAAATAATTTTAAAAGCTTTATCACCCTTTAACACAAAATGCTTTTTCAAATAAATACCTTTGCTCCAACAATGATCCCGGATTATCCTCATAAATTTTTCTGTGATAAGCGCAACAGCTATTCTTTGCTGATGCTTGCATTGGCTATGGACACGATTAGTTAAGATTCTTCTTTAACAACTTTCACCATCCATTAAAGCATATTATATGTCTACCGTTTTAGAAAATAAAAAACATTCTTCAATCGACCAGGATTTTCTTCCTCTACAGGGAACTGATTACGTGGAATTATATGTAGGTAATGCCAAACAGGCGGCCCATTTTTATAAAACTGCATTTGGATTTCAGTCTTTGGCTTATGCAGGCCCGGAAACCGGCGTAAAGGATAAAGTGAGTTATGTAATCAGCCAGAATAAGTTATGTCTTGTGTTAACCACTTCGCTAAAAATAGACAATGCGATTGCCGATCATGTTTACAAACATGGCGATGGCGTAAAATACCTGGCGCTAAAAGTAGATGACGCCACTTCTGCATGGGAAGAGACCACTTCAAGAGGAGCTAAGAGTTTTATGGAGCCAAGCCACTTAAAGGACGATAACGGCGAAGTAGTGCTGAGTGGAATACATACCTATGGCGAGACGGTACATTTATTTGTAGAACGGAAAAATTATAAGGGCATTTTTATGCCGGGATTCAGGGAATGGAAATCAAGTTATAACCCCACCGAAACGGGCTTGTTGTATGTGGATCATTGCGTAGGCAATGTGGGTTGGAACCAGATGAATCCCTGGGTAGATTTTTATGAAAAAGCGATGGGCTTTCGTAATATTCTAACTTTTGACGATAAGGATATTTCAACAGAATATTCGGCCTTAATGAGCAAAGTAATGAGCAATGGAAATGGCTATGTTAAGTTCCCCATTAACGAGCCGGCCGAAGGAAAAAAGAAAAGCCAGGTAGAAGAGTTCCTGGAATTTTATAACGGCGAAGGCGTGCAGCACGTGGCCATTGCAACGGCTGATATTGTGAAAACAGTTACTGAGCTTCAAAGCCGTGGAATAGAATTTTTAAGAGTACCGGATAGCTACTATGTTGACGTGCTTGACAGGGTGGGCAAAATAGATGAAGACCTTGCGCCGCTTCAGCATCTCGGTATACTGATCGACCGGGATGATGAGGGATACTTGTTGCAGATATTTAGCAAGCCCTTACAGGACAGACCTACTCTGTTTTTTGAGATCATTCAACGGAAGGGCGCTAAGAGTTTTGGAAAAGGGAATTTTAAAGCGCTATTTGAGGCGCTGGAAAGGGAGCAGGAGAAGAGAGGCAATTTGTAGAAGTGTGCCGGTAAGCACGTACATACTTTTGAAACGGGCATCGGCATAATTATTCCTCTTTTTTTCCAAAGGTTTTCTTTATAAATTAATTTTATCTTTCTTTGATGGTGTTTATCAGGCCGCGGAGTTCAATAAAATTATTATTTTTACGTTACACACCTGATAAACCTTTATTCTTTTTTCAATGCGAAACTTTTTTCCACATCTAATATTTTGTAACCTGTTAACGATTTTCTTAACAGGCACGGTGGTTTCACAAACAGCTTATATTAGTTATCCCAAATCATCTATCAGTTACGCCAAATCATCGCCAAAATCATCGGGCAAAATACCTGATGTACTTGCTAAAGTGGAGGATTCTTTAAAAAAGCAATTTGAAGATAAGAAGCTGCAATGGCCCCCCCAGGAGGTGTATCTCAGAAATTTCAAATACGACCGCCAGTTAGAAGTATGGGTGAAAGACCAGGATAAAAATACTTTCAAGCTCTTTAAATCTTATAAGGTATGCATGCAAAGCGGCACAATGGGCCCTAAGCGCATGGAAGGCGATTACCAGGTTCCCGAGGGTTTTTATTATATCAACGAATTCAATCCCAATAGTAATTATCATCTCGCCCTTGGCCTCAATTACCCCAACGCTTCCGATAAAATGCTAAGCGATTCTCTACGCCCTGGCAATAGTATTTATATACATGGTAATTGCGTTTCTACAGGCTGCATCGCCATCAGTGATGCACCCATTGAAGAGTTGTATATCATGGCGAGCTATGCAAAGGAGCAGGGCCAGGATTTTATTCCTGTGCATGTGTTTCCGGTTAAATACAACGTAAAGAAGTCTTTTGAATATCTTGCGAAAGCAACAAAAGAAAATCAGCCTTTACAAAGTTTTGCTGTTTCCCTTAAGGGCGCTTATGACTATTTTGAAGCGAAAAAACAGTTGCCTGTGATCATGATTAATAAAAAAGGGGAGTACATTGTTAACTAACTATTCCGGCTAAATGTTCAATAGTACCTATTTCATTTCGGTTTCTTAGAACATAAGCGAGCTACCTTTCTCTTATTAAAATCTGTATTATTTCTCCCGTTTTTTGACTCAGCACCTGTTCTCTTCCTGCTGTTAACTTCTGTACAATATCTTCATTGTAATGGCGAATAGTTAATAACATACAACCCTTTTCAATTTGCACATCAAACCATTCACTCGCCGCAAGCGCAAGCTTTTCTATCCTTTCCGGTTTGTCATCCAGGCAGCAAAAAAGACTGATGGCGCCGTTCTGTGAAAGGTTGGGACGTATTTTTATTTCGGTAAATAGTTCGTGTAGTTTATTCACCAGGCTGTCTTCTACAAATGAATAGTCACGGCTGCTTAGCTGCATAAATACCTGGCGGTCTTTCAATACAATAATCGGCGGCAGATCATGCACCGGTTCACTGCTGATGATAGTACCTGCTAATGCTGGTTTCAAAAAACATCTTACATGCAGCGGTATACCTTTGTTTTGAAGTGGCTTAATGGTTTTAGGATGGATTACCTGTGCACCGTAATATGCCATTTCAATCACTTCCCGATAGCTTAGTCTTTCTATAAATTGAGCATCGGCAAATTGTTTTGGATCTGCGTTCATCACACCTTCCACATCTTTCCAAATGGTTTGATTTTCGGCATCGAGCATGTTAGCAAAAATGGCCGCAGTAAAATCGCTGCCTTCCCTGCCAAGTGTGGTACTTTCGTTTTCATCTGTTGCTCCGATAAACCCTTGTGTAATTATTAAATCGGTATACTCAAACATTGGCAAAATAATGTCATCCACTTTTTGCCGTGTAAATTCCCAGTCAATATTTGCCTCCCGAAAATTGTCATCCGTTCTTACAATATCTCTAACATCAATCCACTTATTTTCAATACCCGTTCCATTGAGAAATTTGCTTACGATCGCCGTGCTCAGCAATTCACCGCAGCAAACGATCTGGTCGTAATAATAATCGTAGTTCCTAACCGGCTTATCATGCAGCAGCCATTCTACTTCGGTAAAAAGATCGTTTAACCCAATCTCTTTTACAGCGTCAATACTCAAGCCTGTAAGCTGTGTAAAAATATCAAGATGTTCTTCTTTGATCTTATCGAATAAAAGAAGCGCATTTTCTTTATTACCATTGTAAAATGCGTCCACTACTTGCTCCAGCGCATTGGTTGTTTTACCCATTGCCGAAATAATGATCAATATTTTTTCACCGGCAAACGATTGAATAATGTTTGCTACGTTTCCGATTCTCTCTTTGCTGTTGATACTTGCTCCGCCAAACTTAAAAACCTTCATTATTGTTATTTATAATTTAAAGCCGTCCCATCAAAAGTGGATGGGAGAACGATGGAAATGATCCATCATGTTTGATAATCTTACTACATTTGATGCGCAAATCTAAAATCTTAAATCTGCAATCTAAAATTAAGTATGGGTATCAACCGGAAGGTGCAAACGCTGGATGAATTTACCATTCAGCAAATGAGAGATTTCCCTCATGCTACCGGTGAGCTTGCTGGTTTGCTACGGGACATCGGGCTTGCTTCAAAACGAGTAAATGTTGAAGTAAATAAAGCAGGGCTGGTTGATATTTTGGGAGATGCAGGTGAAGTAAATGTACAAGGTGAAGAAGTTAAAAAACTCGATGTTTTTGCAAACAATCAATTTGTGGGCGTGTTAAGGCACGGTATTAGTTGTGCCGGTATAGGCAGTGAAGAACTGGATGATATATTGGTTTTTGATGATGAGATAAGCAACAATAGTAAATACGTTTGCCTTTTCGATCCGCTTGATGGAAGCGCAAATATTGATGTGAATGTTTCTATCGGAACAATTTTCAGCGTTTTCAGAAGAGTAACACCGGTAGGTACGCCCGCTATGCTGGAAGATTTTTTACAACCCGGCATCCGGCAGGTGGCCGCAGGTTACGTTATCTATGGGTCATCAACGGTGTTGGTGTATGCAACGAGGAGAGGAGTTAATGGTTTTACTTTAGATCCGTCAATAGGTGAATATACATTAAGCCATCCCAATATTAAATGTCCGCAATCAGGCAAAATTTATTCTGTTAATCATGGTAATTTTTTCCAGTTCGAAGAAGGGGTACAAAATTATATCGATGCCTGCCAGCAAAAGAATTCAACAAATGGCGGCCCGTATACACAACGATACATCGGTAGTATGGTAAGTGATGTACATCGTAACCTGATCAAGGGCGGTATATTTATGTATCCCGCAATTAAAGACCGGCCAGCGGGTAAACTGCGGTTATTGTATGAATGCAACCCGTTCGCTTTTATTGTGGAAGTGGCGGGTGGTTCAGCCACAAATGGAACACAGAGAATATTGGATATACAGCCAACCCATGTGCATCAGCGTACACCATTTTTTGTAGGAAGCAAATTAATGATGGACGAATTACAAACATTTATAAACGCGAAAAGCTAACATAGATTGACCGATACAACACTGATAAGCAGTAAGTTTTCAATAGTTGGATACGAGGCTAAATATGCCGTAGCCTTTAAAGCGCTTAATCTTGCCTGGCTTGATAAATATGCTTTAACTGAAGAAGGGGATCTTGCCGTATTAAATGACCCGGAAGGGATGATCATAAATACAGGCGGCGTTATTTTTCTTGTTAAAAATGGTGAAGAAATAATAGGTTCCGCTGCCCTGATAAACGAGGGTGACGGTAAATATGAATTAGCAAAAATGGCTGTTTCAGAAAGCTGGCAGGGCAAAGGTATCAGCAGGTTACTAATGCAAAAATGTTTAGATGCTGCTAAGGAATTCAATGCAAAAATAATTTACCTCGTGTCTAACAGCCAGCTAAAGCAGCGATCAGCCTGTATGGAAAATATGGGTTCAGGCATGTGCCGGTGGTTAATGCTCATTACCTTACTGCTGATGTAATGATGGAACTTGTGTTAAGTTAGGCGCAATATGACTCATTATAATTGTACGAATTAGATGACGATCCGATAATTATCGGATTAAACGAATTAAGAAAAAAGTACTGTATTAACTCGTGTAATTCGCCTTTTATAATTCGTGTAATAAAATAAAAATAAGGTAGGCCAACCAAAAAAGTAGATAAAATTTTTATGCAAAAAACGATCATCTCTGTAAAGAACCTAAAAAAGAATTACGGTTCCTTTGAAGCAGTAAAAGGGATTTCTTTTGATGTACTGGAAGGGGAGATCTTTGGTTTATTAGGGCCTAACGGCGCGGGCAAATCCACTACGCTGGAGATCATTGAAACCCTTCGTGATAAAACAAGCGGTGAAGTAATTGTAAATGGAATAAATCTTGATACTGACCCGGATAGTATTAAGAAGATCATCGGCGTTCAGTTACAAACTTCGGGTTTTTATCCGGGACTGAATTTGCTTGAGCTGATCGGGCTTTTTGCAGGATTATACAATGAGCATGTGAACGCGATGGAGTTGCTAAAACTCGTTAACCTGGCCGATAAAGCAAAGAACAAATACAAGGAAATGAGTGGCGGGCAAAAGCAACGTTTTTCAATTGCTACCACGCTTATCAATAAACCCAGGATCGTTTTCCTCGACGAACCCACTACAGGGCTCGATCCGCAGGCACGCAGAAATCTATGGGAGCTTATCAAGGATATCAGGTCCAAAGGAACCACGGTTATTATTACCACACATTACATGGATGAAGCGGAGCAGTTATGTGATCGGATTGCCATTATGGATGAAGGGAAAATTATTGCTTTAGCTTCGCCAGACAAAATGATAGATGACCTTGTGGCAACGGGTTTTGAAAGACCCAAACAGGTAAAAGCAGCCAACCTGGAAGATGTGTTTATCAACCTGACAGGAAGAGAAATGAGGGAAGAATAAATTTTTTATTAATTATTATAAATTCAAACCAAACCGATGAAACAGTTTTTTTTAGTAGTGGGTGTATCAATGATCGCATGTGGCACTGTGAACGCACAGGGAAAGCCAAAAACGACAACAGCTAAACCCAAACCAGGTATAGTAAAGCCGGGAGCCGGCACATTAAAGAACTCGACAGATTCCTTTAGCTATGCACTGGGAATGAATGTTGCCAACAATCTAAAATCGCAGGGAATAGAAAAGATCAGTAATGCAGCAATGGTAAAAGCAATAGAAGATGTGTTCAATAAAAGACAATTTCTGTTAAATGATCAGCAGGCAAATATGTGTATCCAGCAAACATTGCAGGTGAACATGTCGAAAAAAAATGGAATAGTTAGAGCACGAGGTGAGGCTTTTCTCCAGGCGAATAAAAAGAGGCCCGGTGTGATCACTCTGCCAAGCGGTTTGCAATATGAAGTGCTTACAAAAGGAGATGCTACATCGGCTTCCCCGAAGCTGCAGGATACCGTAGTTGTTAATTATAGAGGCACGTTGACCGATGGAACACCCTTTGACAATTCCTATGACAGAGGTCAGCCGTTAACAATTGCTGTTGCCGGTGTAATAACGGGTTGGACGGATATCCTCCAACTAATGCATATTGGTGATAAATGGAAAGTATACATTCCAAGTGAGATGGGATATGGCGAGCGTGGTTCGGGCACTATACCAGGCGGTTCAGCTTTGATATTTGAAATGGACCTGTTAGGTGTTAAGCCGGGTCCGTCTTCCGAACCGCAGAAGTAGATCACTATTCAAATAATAATAATAACAACTAATACTGCTTAAATGGAAGATCTGCGTTACCCGATTGGTAAATATCAGCCACAACCTTTTTCTGAAAAACAATTACAGGAATGGTTGATCGATATCACCAATCTACCACAGCATTTGGAAAATTCAGTATTGAATCTTGATGAAGCCCAGGTGGACACGCCTTATCGTCCGGAAGGATGGACCGTAAAACAATTGGTACATCATGTTGCCGACAGCCACATGAATGCATACATCCGTTTTAAGTTGGGCCTAACCGAAATCAATCCAACAATAAAGCCTTATGATGAGGCGGCGTGGGCTACATTAAGTGATACAAGCAATCTTCCGTTCAATTTGTCGCTTACAATTTTGCATGCCTTGCACGCAAGGTGGATAGAGATATTAAAGGCGATAAAGGAAGAGGAATGGAACAGGACAGTTTTTCATCCTGAACATAAAAAGGAAATAACGTTGTGGCACTTGTTAGGTATGTATGCATGGCATGGTCGTCATCATACAGCCCATGTAACTGCGTTAAGAGAACGTATGAAATGGTAAGGAAGATATCCAGCATCCAGCATCAAGTATCCAGCATCCAGCATCAAGTATCCAACATCCAGCATCAAGTATCAACCATCAAATATCAAGTATCAACCATCAAATATCAAGTATCAAGTATCAACCATCAAGTATCCAGCATCCAGCATCAAGCATCAAGAACCATTAAAGTCGACAAATGAATTGGAAAAAGCTTTCTTCTGAATACATTACCAGGTATCCATATTTTACTGCAAGAAAAGATAAGTGTGAAATGCCTGATGGTAAAATTGTAGAGGCTTACTATATGGTGGAGCTGCCCACAACGGTGTGTGCGCTTGCAATTACTACTGAAGGAAAAGCTTTACTGGTAAAACAATACAGGCATCCGCTGGAAGAAACGATCATTGAATTGCCAGGAGGCTTTGTAGATGGTGGTGAAGAACCCGCAGAAGCGATTGGCCGGGAATTGCTGGAAGAAACAGGTCATGCGTTTGATAAGATCGAGTACCTCGGTAAAGTAGCGGGTAACCCCGGCGTATTAACTGGGTACACACATCTATTTTTAGCACGGGGAGGTAAGGAGGTGGCCAAATTAAGTCTTGATGCAACAGAGGAAATAGAAGTATTGCATTTTTCCCTGGAAGAAGTACAGGGCATGCTATCCCGAAACGAAATTGTGCAGGCCCTGCATGTGAGTTGCCTGTTATATGCTTTTCAGAAATTAGATGAAGGCGGACAGTAAATTAAGTAGTGATTAGGTTTGCCGTGATCCCTTCACTTTTTTTGTAAAAAATATTTGTTGATACTAATCCTGGGAGATGGAAAAACAAATTAGCTCCATATTAGAAGTACTCACGCTTGCAGAGAGATTAAAGTTTGAGCTGAGACATAGTTATTGTTCGAGCGGACGGCAGGAAAGTGTGGCGGAGCACACATGGCGCATGTCGTTGATGGCGGTTTTAATTGAACCTTTATTGAAACAAAAAGTTGATACTGCAAGGTTGTTGAAAATGATCATCATTCACGACCTGGTGGAAGCAGAAGCAAAAGATATTTCCGCATTAGATGTATTACGCAACCCATCTATCAAAATCTTAAAAGCCGGGAACGAAAAGCGGGCCATTGAAAATTTGCGATCAACCTTAATTGAAACAAACGGGCAGGAAATTTATGACTTATTCTATGAATTTGAAAACAAAGAGACTTACGAATCTAAAGTAGCGAATGCGCTTGATAAACTGGAGGTTCAGCTACAGCACAATCACGCCGATTTTTCAACCTGGGAAACAATTGAATATGACATGTGCTATATGATGGATAAACATGTCCTTTTTGATGAAACCCTGTTTGAATTGAAGAAACAAATTGAGGAAGCTGCTGAGCAAAAAATGAAATTCGCGGGAGTGGATACCGATTTAGTAAAGCAAAGAGTATCGGCAGGAAATCACATTTACCAATAACAGCGACTTGAGCTTAAACATATCAAAGCTGTTCCACATCCACTTCCCCCACAAGAAACACACTCCCGCAAACTATTATTAGATCGTCTTCCCGGGCTTGTTGTTTTGCAATACCAATAGCCTCATTCACATCACTAATACATCTCCCCGTTAAACCAAACTCATTCGCTTTTTTTTGTAACTCGGCAGCAGGCAGCGCCCTGGGAATATGTGCGTTGGTGAAATAATAGTTTGCATTTTTTGGTAACAGCGCCAATACCTTATCTGCCTCTTTATCCTTCACCATGCCTAATATAAAATGTATTTTATTATGCGGAGTATTTTCGTTGGTGTTTACCTCGCGTAGCACTTGTTTCATTCCATCTACATTGTGCGCCACATCTAATATTATGGTAGGATTTTCTGCGAGCACTTCCCATCGGCCATGAAGACCAGTTAATTTTTTGACGGATTGCAATGCCTGTTTCTTGTCCTCCTCACCAATGATGAATCCCTGCGTTTTCAATACTTCACAAGCACATAGTACCGCCCTTAAATTGTTTACCTGGTAAAAGGCCGGAAGATCAAGTGTGTAGGTAGCAGTGCTTTTATCCTTTATTGTTTTTACTTCACAGGTTAATTCATGTATTGTTGATCGAATATTTTCAACTTCGTATTCTTCCTGTGCAAATTGTATTGGAGCATTGCTTGCAACAGCTTTATTAATGAATACAGGCTTTGTTTCCTGGATATATTCACCGATTATAATGGGCGCCATTGGTTTGATAATGCCGGCTTTTTCAAAGGCGATTTTTTCAAGGGTATCACCTAAAATATTCATGTGATCATAACCAATATTGGTGATGATAGATAACAACGGAGTAATAACATTGGTACTATCGAGCCTGCCTCCAAGCCCCGTTTCTATCATGGCAATATCTACCTGTTGGGATGAAAAATAATCGAAAGCCATTGCTACAGTCAACTCAAAAAAAGATGGTTGAATTTCATCAGACAATACTTGCATGCGCTCTACAAAATTGATTACAAAATCTTCAGCGATCATTTCACCATTGATCTTTATACGCTCCCTGAAATCTTTTAAATGCGGCGATGTATACAGCCCGGTTTTATAACCAGCCTGCTGTAAGATCGCTGCCAGCATGTGGCTCGTGCTGCCTTTGCCATTTGTACCTGCAATGTGTACACTCTTGAATTTTTTGTGGGGATCATCCAATCCTTTGCATAAAGCGATGGTGTTATGAAGGTCTTCTTTGTAAGCAGCAGCGCCAATCTTACTGAACATTGGCAGGTGAGCATACAAGTGATCAATCGTTTGCTGGTAAGTCATTACAGCAAATATATTTCTTTGCTCTTAAAAGTGATTCGTCTTAATGCTGTCTTTGTTTCATCCCTTCCGAATGGATAACATTCTCATGCCCCAATCAATGCTTCAGGCAAAATTTTAGAGGATTTTATTTTTTTATCCGACAATAGTATATTAAAACTTAACTTTATTATTACCGAAATGGACAGCCAACTTTATATAAAACAATTAGCAGATCGCATAGCTGCCAGTGATGATAAAGAAGCATACGAGAAATTGTTTTATCATTTTTACGACAGTTTATACCGCTTTGCTTCTTCGTTACTGAATCATGAAGTTGTTGCTGATGAAATTGTTTCCGATGTGTTCGTTAATATCTGGCGCAACAGGAATCAGATGAATGAAATAGAAAATTTACAGACCTACCTGTATGTAGCGGTTCGTAATCTTTGCACACGTTATTTAAGCCGCAACAAAAAAACAAATCATTTAAGTCTGCATACCTTAAATGATGATCATTTATCATCTCCATATCAAACGCCGGAAGAAAGAATTGTGTCTGCCGAAATGATTTCCACCATAGAAGCAGCCATTCAAAAATTACCGCCGCAATGTAAGCTCATCTTTACGCTTATAAAAGAAAACGGGCTAAAGTATAAAGAAACAGCCCAGGTATTGAACCTATCTCAAAAAACCGTTGAAGCCCAAATGGCGATTGCAACAAAGCGTATCCGTGCCTCCCTGGATATGGCTTTTGTGCACATAAGAAATTAGCAAACTCCCGGACATATTTCCCAACAATAGGATCTTCTCCTTCTTCTGTAAAGCCCTTTCTTCAAAATTATTTTTTATCGCATTAGGGGTTTTCTTAAAAACAGGGCTCTCTATATAACATCAAGCAATTATTTATGCAATCAGATCGGCTGCTACAGCTATTAGCTAATAAATGGTCCGGAGAAATTACAGAAGACGAACTGCAGGAATTGGAACAGTTATTAAAAGCGTACCCACACGAATTTGAAAAAGAACAATTATTAGCGTCTTTTTTTCAACAAAAGGAGGCAAAAAACCTGGATACTTCTAGAGCAAAAGCCAAATGGCAACAGCATTTGGAACACATGAAAAAGGAATTCCCGGATGATTTTGCAACCAGTATGCAAACAACAAATATGACGGTAGAAAATCCGCCGCGGCATATTTTTTCTTTATGGAAAAAATTGGCCATTGCTGCTTCTATAATAGGTGTTATTAGTATAGTACTGCTAAAATATAGTGGTAAAGATCAGCAGCAGAACGGATCTTCATTGGTGGCGCAAACCTCATCTACCACTATTTCTGCCGCCAAAGGCAACCGCATTATAGATACTTTGCCAGATGGAACGATTGTTTGGCTGAATGGCAATAGTCACATTGAATACAATGAAAATTTTGGTAAAGAAAAGCGGGAAATAACCTTGTCCGGAGAGGCTTTCTTTGATGTGGCTCATAATGCCGCGGTGCCTTTAATAGTACACGCAAAAACGGTGAATATAACGGTGAAAGGAACTGCTTTTAATGTAAAGGCTTATCCTGAAGATTCAAGAGTAGAAGCGTCTCTAATCAGGGGATCAATCGAATTAATGATAAAAAAATCGCAGGGTAAAAAAATATTGCTTCATCCAAGCGAAAAAATTACAATCGAAACCAATGAAATAGCTGACGCCGGAAATAATAAAAAAGAGAAAGGGAGCAAAAGTATTGAACCATACCACATAGCAGAACTTAAGGTGGAATCGCAGAGCAATCTTATCCCGGAAATATCATGGATGCAAAACAAACTGGTGTTCGATAGTGAAACGTTTGAAGACATAATACCTAAGATGGAAAAGTGGTATGATATCACCATCAACTCAGACGATAAAGAATTGATGGAACAAAGGTTTTCAGCCGTATTTGAGAAAGAAACCATTACCGAAGCATTAACTGCTTTACAATACACTTATAATTTCCGTTTTGAGATAAAGGATAAACAGGTATTCATCTATAAAAAATAAAACTATGACATAGCAAAAGAAACCACAAAAAAAAGAGGAGATGTTTGAGCATCTCCTCATCAAAGGCTAATGGAGTTAGAAGGCTTCGTAATCTAATAACTCCTGATTTTTAACCAAAATGTATTGCAAATTATGAAAAAAAACACAGTGCACAAGCTGCTATTTGCGCTTGCGTGGGTGCTTCAACAAAACAAACTGCTGCTGATTATGAAATTGAGCGCTATCCTTCTCTTCGTCACCTGCATGCAGGTTTCTGCGAAAGGATATTCCCAAAAAACGATCAGTCTTTCTGTGCAGGATATGGAGCTAAAAAAGCTCTTTAATATTATTCAAAGAAAAACCGACTGGCATTTTGTTTACAGGGATGCTATGCTTCCTAAAAATGTAAAAGTGGATGTAACAGTCAACGATGCACCGGTAGAAGAAGTATTGAAAATAGCATTTAAAAACACTTCTATTCAGTATAAAATCCTTCCGAATAATCTTATAGTCCTTAATGAATACTCGGCTGAAATAACAGTAACAGGAACCGTGGTGGATTCTACCGGCAAGTCTTTACTGGGAGTAAATATTACCGTTAAAGGCAATGAAAAGATTGGAACCACCACAGATGCTAATGGAAGATTTATTTTAGATGTGCCCGACAATTCAACACTGGTATTTTCCATGGTGGGTTATGAAATACAGGAGCTACCCGCTAAAACTTCTGTTACGGTAATCTTGCAGTTGTTGAAAAGCAAAATGGATGATGTGGTTGTTACAGCCTTTGGTAAAAGACAAAGAAAGGAGGCTGTTGTGGGGTCGGTTACTTCAATCAATGGAAAGGACTTAAAAATTCCATCAAGCAATTTAACAACGGCTTTCGCAGGCCGCCTTGCCGGTGTTATCGCATACCAGCGTACCGGTGAGCCGGGTGCTGATAATGCATCCTTCTTTATACGCGGCGTAACCACATTTGGCAATGGCAGCGGCAACCCGTTAATATTAATAGACAATATTGAATTAACTACTACAGACCTGGCTCGCTTACAGCCTGATGATATTGAAAGCTTTTCTATTTTAAAAGATGCGAGCGCAACGGCGTTGTACGGAGCAAGAGGCGCTAATGGAGTTATTTTTGTAACCACCAAGCAGGGAAAAGAAGGGCAGGCCAAATTAAATATACGTCTCGAAAATTCTTTATCAGCGCCCACAAAGAAACTTGAAATTGCCGATCCCATCACGCACATGCAATTATATTCAGAAGCGCAACTGACAAGGGATCCTTTGGCGCATCTCAATTATTCCCAAAGTAAAATTGGTCATACCGTTGCAGGCGGCAATTCTTTTGTGTATCCTACTACAGATTGGTTTAAACTGATGTTTAAGGACAGAACTTCCAATCAAAGGGCGAACCTCAGTGTTACCGGTGGGGGAAAAGTTGCGCAATATTATGTGGCTGGAGGTTATAATGTTGATCACGGTATTTTGAATGTTGACTCTAAAAATAATTTTAACAGCAATGTAAAGCTGAACAGTTACCAGTTGCGTTCCAATGTAAATATTCAGCTCACTCCACAAACCGAGTTGGTAGTTAGATTGTATGGCATCTTTGATGATTATAAAGGGCCTGTTGATGGAGGAACCGGGATGTATCAAAAAGCTTTGAGAGCAAGTCCTGCTTTATTTGCTCCTTCTTACCTCGCTGATTCAACCAATATTGCTTCGCAACACATTTTGTTCGGTAACTACAGATCAGGCAATAATTTTTATATCAATCCCTATGCTGAAATGCTGAAGGGGTATAAAGAGTATTCTCAAAGCAGGATGTTAGCGCAATTGGAACTAAACCAAAAGCTTGGTTCCATCACAAAAGGATTAAATTTCAGAGGGCTCGTTAGTACCAACCGATATGCCTACTTTGATGTTTCCAGGGCCTATGGTCCATACTTTTATAATATCTCCACCTATGATAAACTCTCTGATAAATATTCTTTATCGTGGCTGAACGAAACGCAGGGACCTCAACATTATGAAGATATAAGATCACTTGGTACGCTCGGGCAAAACCGACCTTCAGATCCACAGAGAAACCTGAATACAAACTTGTATGCACAAGCAACACTGGATTACAGCAGGCTGTTTGCAGATAAACACAATGTAGGAGCTACATTGATCTATACCATGCAGCAGAGCCTGTTTACAACAAACGATCTTAATGTGCAGGCATCGCTTCCACATAGAAATTTAGGTTTATCGGGAAGGGCGTCCTACTCCTACGACAACCGGTATTTTACTGAATTCAATTTTGGTTACAATGGTTCTGAAAGGTTTTATAAAAGCAAGCAATTTGGTTTTTTCCCTACCGCAGGTGTGGCATGGGTGGTGTCGAACGAAAATTTCTGGAAAAGCCGCTTTATCAATAAATTAAAGTTGAGGGCATCTTATGGGCTCGTCGGCAATGATGCTATCGGTAATTCAACTGACCGTTTCTTTTATTTATCCAGTGTAAACCTCGATGATCCTAACCGCAGCGCCTATTTTGGTTATGATAATGCTTATACAAGGAATGGTGTTTCGATCAGCAGGTATCCCAATATTGACATAACATGGGAGAAATCTTATCAGTCTAATGTGGCTGTAGAGTTAAGCCTCCTGAACAGGCTTAATATCGTAGCAGAATTATATAGTCAGCAGCGGAAAAACATTTTAATGGAAAGGAGTTCTATTCCTACTACTGTCGGCCTGTCGGCGGTCACCCAGGCGAATGTTGGTGAGGCCAAATCTAATGGCGTTGACCTTGCTATAGATTACACACAAAATTTCAATAAAAATTTATGGCTGATAGCAAGGGGCAGTTTTACTTATGCCAGGGGCGAGTATGTTAAATACGAAGAACCGGTGTATGCCGAGCCATATAAACTACACGTAGGGCAATCTATTAGTCAAACATGGGGGTATATAGCGGAACGTTTGTTCATAGATGAGAAAGACGTTCAAAATTCGCCCCATCAAAATTTTGGATTATACCAGGCAGGTGATATAAAATTTCGTGACGTAAACGAAGATGGACAAATCACTGCCCTTGATATGGTGCCCCTTGGTAACCCAACCACGCCAGAAATTACCTACGGTTTCGGTGTTTCCGCCGGGTTTAAAGGTTTTGATTTTTCTGTATTTCTACAAGGTTTGGCGAGAGAATCTTTTTGGATAGACCCTTATGCCACGGCGCCATTCGTTAACTACGATAACCCTTACAATCCAATAAACAATGGGTTTGTTGGGGAAAATGCGCTTTTGCAAGCTTATGCAGACAGCCATTGGTCAGAAGACAACCAGAATATTTATGCGGTTTGGCCAAGGCTCTCCGTTACTCCTATTAATAATAATAATCAAACCAGTACCTGGTTTATGCGTGATGGCAATTTTTTAAGAGTGAAATCTTTAGAACTTGGTTACTCATTCAATAAAAAACTGCTTACCAGGTATAAGATGACTAACCTCCGCATTTATTTCAGCGGTACTAACCTGTTTACGTTTAGCAAGTTTAAACTATGGGATCCTGAAATGGGTGGTAATGGTCTTGCCTACCCGATACAGAAAGTGTACAACGTTGGGATCAATCTCAATTTTTAGAATTTCGATTGCCGCTTACGTTAATTGAACAATAACTGTTGTTGTAAGGGCCGGGATGATTATTTACGATAAAAATTAACACATGAAAAATTTGATAAAAATATTTGCAATAATGTTCATGCTCTTATGGGTGGGAACAGGTTGCAAAAAATATCTGGATGTTGCTCCTGATAATATAGGTACCATAGATTACGCTTTCAGAATGCGTTCTGAGGCTGAAAAATATTTGTTTACTTGTTATAATGATTTGCCGGCTTTTGGAAACACTGACCAGGACCCTGGATTTTTTTCAGGTGATGAATTCGCTGCTCCCTATCCAAGCTCAATATATTTTGGAATAGGGCTTTACACAATTGCAAGAGGTGAGCAAAACGTGGTTAATCCTATTGCTAATTATTGGGATGGAGGTAATGGCGGCAAACCATATTTCCAGGCACTACGGGAATGTAATATTTTTTTAGAAAATGTAGATAAGGTCCCCGATCTATCCGGGTTGGAAAAAAAGAGGTGGGTGGCAGAAGTTAAAATATTGAAAGCCTATTATCATTTTTTCCTATTGCGTATGTATGGGCCTATCCCGGTTATGCGCCAAAACCTGCCTGTTTCCGCCACAATAGAGGAAGTGAGGGTTTCCCGTGAACCTGTGGATAGCGTAGTAAACTATATCACTAATTTGATTGATGAAGCAGCTCCTTCATTGCCAGATAAAATACTGAACCAGGCATCGGAATTAGGACGCTTTACAAGGCCGATTGCACTTTGTATAAAAGCAGAAGTGCTGGCAACGGCAGCCAGTCCTTTGTTTAACGGCAACCCGGATTATGCCAACCTTAAAAACAAAGATGCGGTGCAGTTGGTGAATGCAACCTATGATGTTGCAAAATGGCAAAAAGCGGCGGATGCCTGCAAAGCGGCTATTGATGCCTGTCATGCAGTTGGTTCGAAGTTGTACTTTTTTACTCCTGAATCAGGGCAAACTGTTTCAGATTCCACTAAGGTAATTATGAACGTACGGGCGGCAATTACAGAAAAATGGAATCCTGAAATTATATGGGGCAGCACAAATTCAATGGCAAGCGGGGTGCAGGCTTTATGCCAGGCAAGGCTTACTTCGGGTGACCCTGGCAACATACCCAATCCGCCCACCACCAATGAATCTATCCGCTCTATGCTGGCGCCACCGCTTCATATTGCTGAGATGTTTTATAGCAGCAACGGAGTTCCCATTGAAGAAGATAAAAATTATGACTACCTAAACAGGTTTACCAAAATAAGAACCGGTACCGACGACTACAGGTTTTACATAAAAAAGGATTATGAAACAGCTCAATTAAATTTTGACAGAGAACCGAGGTATTATGCCGATATGGGTTTTGATGGCGGTATATGGTTTGGGCAAGGGTTATTTGATGATTCAAAAACCTGGTTTCTTCAGGGTAAAGCTGGTCAGTTAGGCGCAAGGCTTGGAGCGTCTTTATATTCAGTTACCGGCTATTGGCCAAAAAAACTGGTGAATTATAAAAATGATTTTGGCGGTAATTCAAATGGCTATAACACTATCGCTTACCCATGGCCGGTTATACGCCTCTCTGAAATGTACCTGCTATATACAGAAGCTTTAAATGAAGTAAGTGGCCCTGGTGCTGAAACCTATAAATGGATCGACCTGGTGCGTGCCAGGGCCGGATTAAAAGGGGTTGTTCAAAGCTGGGCAGACTTTTCAAAAACCCCATCGAGGGCCCTTTCAAAAGATGGGCTGCGGGATATCATCCAAAAAGAGCGAATGATTGAACTGGTGTTTGAAGGCAAAAGATTGTGGGATCTGAGGCGGTGGAAGAAGGCGGATAACTATCTAAGCATGCCCATTAAAAGCTGGGATATTGAACAGGAAGATGTGGTAAATTATTACCGTGTAAGACAGATTTTCGCCCCGGTATTTACCAGCAAAAATTACCTGTGGCCCATAGCAGAAAATTCAATTATTGTAAACCCTAACCTGGTGCAAAATCCGGGCTGGTAATTTTCATCATCTTAAAAATAAGATTTTTATGAGACGAATCTATTATAGTATTCTTTTGATCATAACAGCATTCACTTTTTTTTCTTCATGCACAAAAAGTGATTTGGATAGCCATAACGCTATTGAAAATGATGGCGTAAAACCGGGGCCTGTTTCCAATGTGCAGGTAACCAACATGCCAGGAGCGGCTTCGCTTACTTATACTTTACCTAAAGACCTGGATCTGCAATATGTGCTTGCTGAGTATAGCATCAACAGCAGCACGGTAAGACAGGCAAAAACCTCCCGCTACAATGATACCATCAATGTGGATGGTTTTGATAAGGCGGGAGAATATACGGTGACTTTATACGCCGTGGACAAAGGTGAAAATAAATCAGATCCCGTAACAGTAAAAGTAAATCCAACGACTCCGCCATTCAGAATCATTGCAGCTACATTAAAGCTCACCGATGATTTTGGAGGTCTGAATATTTCTTTTAGTAATCCCGGAGAAAATAAAATTGCATTAGTGGTACTAACGAAAGACAACAACGGGGAGTTTTCACCTATCGAAACTTTTTATACGCAAATAAAAGACGGCTCTTATGCTGTAAGAGGATTCGACACTATCGCAAGAATATTTGGAGCTTATATTAAAGACCGGTGGAACAACAATTCGGATACCTTGTTTAAAACGATACATCCCATACCCGAGAAAAAGCTGGATAAAACAAAATTCAGTCAATATAAACTTCCAGGCGATCAGTCTTCCGCATGGGGTTGGGAAATGCCTTATTTATGGGATAATAAAATAAATGGAGACGGGCCGGGATTTCATACGCTCCAGGGAGCAGATCCGCATCCTCATAAATTTACTTTTGATTTGGGTGTTATCGCCAAACTAAGCCGTTTCAAAATGCTGCAAAGATGGGATGGGTATTTATATAGCCACGGAAACCCCCGCTATTACACCATGTGGGGTACTGCTTCAACGCCAGATGCATCGGGGAGCTGGAACGGATGGACAAAATTGATGGACTGCGAATCGATAAAACCTTCTGGCCTTCCGGTAGGGCAAACTACCGATGAAGACCTCAATTACGCTAAGGGCACGGATGGATTGGGAGAAGAATTTACTTTTCCGGCATCAACTCCTGCTGTAAGGTATATCAGGCTCGAGCTCCAAAAAAACTGGAGCGGTACTGATTTTTTCCATGCGATCGAAATCACTTTTTGGGGTAACCCACAATAAAATAATTCACAAGCCATGTTAAGAAAATTTAATTATTATATAGCAGGAATATTTCTCATTGCAGTAATATTTATGTCCTGTAAAAAATGGGATGATTATAAAAAATATACTGCCGAAGGCGAAAAAGTATACCCCGGTGTAGCATCCGGTGTCAAAGCGTTTCCCGGTAAGGGAAGAGTATTGCTTACCTGGGTACATGGAATAGATACCAGGGTGACAAAATACAAAGTAACCTGGGCCAACGGAACCGATTCATTACTCTTTGATGTGGCTGCTTTTAAGCCGGGCGATACTGTAAAATTTTATGTAGACAAACTGCCTGAATCAACTTATACTTTCGCCATTTATTCACTTGATGATAAGGGAAACCAATCCATTGCAACAGAAGTTCCTTTTATTACGGTGTATGGTCCCAGGTATGAGAGCACACTGCTAAACCGCACCGTTAAAACGGTTGGTTACGCAGCCGATACAAAAATGCTTACTGTGGTTTGGGGCACGCCCGATACGGTGAACCTTGCAACTCAAATATCATATACTGATACTACGGGTGCAGCAAAGACCATGATATTGTCTGCGACAAAAGACACTTCGGTTTTTGCGTGGAACCTGGGCTCAACAATTTTCTATAAGTCAACTTACAAACCCGTTTCTGTTGCAATTGATTCTTTTGCAGTAACACATTTAGATTCTATAAAAGTTTCCAATCTGCCCGTTCCAAAAAATTTATGGAAAATAGTAAACCTGCCAAACGATGCAGTTACAAACGCATACGGCACCAGTTTAAGTACAATATGGGACGGACAGCCGGGTGGCTACCCAGGTATTTATCATACTGATGGCGCAGCATTACCTCATCACTTTACTTTTGATCTGGGGAAAGTATATAACCAGCTAACTAAATTTGCAGAGTGGGGGCGGCAAGATGGAGCTTATCATAACCCGAATGATTTTGAAGTATGGGGAATTGCAGATATTACAGGTGCAGCCACTACACTTCCAGGAAACGATCCGGGATGGAAGGCTGAATCGATAGCTAAAGGATGGACGCTGCTTACCGAAGTTAAAAGAACAGATGATGGTATCGCACAGGTCACAACCAACCTTATTGATAATCCGCCACCCGTTCGCTTTATCCGTATAAGAGTTTTGCATACTATTGATAATGATAATGCCAGCCACATGAGTGAAGTTTCCTTTTGGTATAATCCATAAGAGGAAATTTTTCGGGCAACGGAGCAGGCTAGTAGGTAGATCACTTAAAATCAACCAATTCAAATTAATTTAATTTTATAACACACCAAGAAATGAACGTTAAATCAAGCGCAAAAGTTTTTTTTATTTATGTATTCAACAGCCTTATTTTATTATTGCCAGGGTTGGTAAAAGGGCAGAATGATCTTAAAGCGACAAAGGAACTTGCGCAACTGCAACAGGCTTTTGTTGATCTTCATTTTGGAATGTTTATCCATTACAACATTCCAACTTATATGAACCAGGACTGGGCTGATCCGCAGGCATCACCCGACATTTTTGATCCTAAAAAGCTCAATTGCGACCAATGGGCCAAAGCTGCTAAATCTGCTAATATGACCTATGGATGTCTTACCACCAAACATCACAGTGGCTTTGCAATCTGGGATACCAAAACAACCAGCTACAATGTAATGAACAGTCCTTTGAAGAGGGATGTGGTAAAAGAGTTTGTAACTGCATTCAGGGCCAATAACCTGAAAGTGATGCTTTATTTTTCCATCCTTGATACACACCATAAGCTTCGTCCCGGCCAGATCACGCAGAAACATATTGAAATGGTTAAGGCCCAGTTGACAGAACTTCTTACCAACTATGGTGAGATCAATGCTATCATTATTGATGGATGGGATGCCCCATGGTCAAGAATATCTTATGATGACGTTCCATTTGAAGAGATCTATAATTTGATAAAATCGATTCAGCCCAACTGTCTTGTAATGGATTTAAATGCGGCCAAATATCCTGCGGAAGCGCTTTATTACACAGATATTAAATCTTATGAACAAGGCGCAGGTCAGCACATTTCAAAGAATAGCAATACACTGCCAGCTCTTTCCTGTCTGCCCATCAACAGTGCCTGGTTTTGGAAAACTTCTTTTCCTGCCGATGCTGTTAAGAGTCCGGCTACATTAGTGAACGATAATATCAAGCCACTGAACAATGCCTTCTGCAATTTCATTTTGAATGTTGCTCCCAACAGGGATGGATTAATAGATGACAATGCATTGGCCACTTTGAAGGAGATCGGGGCCTTATGGTCCAACAAAGAATCCATTCCAAAACTGCCCATGCACGCCGCTCCTGTTATATCGCATAACCTCGCAAAAAAGCAAGCATCAAATTCAAGTTGGGGTGATGATATGTGGATCATGGACTTTGCCAATGATGATAATTTTGGTACTTCATGGCTCTCAAATTCTACCGTTAAGAACCCCTGGTATGAAATTGATTTTGCCCGTGATGAAGGATTTAATACGATAGTGGTTGCGGAGCAAAAATCTAACATCAGCAGCTACAAACTTGAATATTGCCAGAATGGTATTTGGAAGCCGTTGTTTCAAGGCGAAAACAATCATAAAATTAAGATTCACCGCTTTGATCGTGTTTGGGGAAATAAGGTTAGGATATCAGTAGATAAAGCTGATCACCAGGTGTCTATAGCCGAATTCCAGGTTTATAATGAGAGAAGGTAACTGCAACATATTCATAATTCTTAAATGATAAGACCTTATTGTTGAAGTCTTATTTTTTTAAAGAGATGAACACAATCAGGGTGCCTAATTGAGAAGCAGGAGAAAGATAAACACCGCTATTGTATATTAAAATTGAACTGAACAGTAACAGTTGATTCCTGGCCGGATTTATCAAACTGCACGTTCTTTAAATATTGAATAATGGCATTGGCGTAAGCCTGCGCCCTTGTAGTAGAATTTTTTCCAAAACCGGTGAAAGTTCCTGTGCCAGCCGGAGATACTTTCACTACAGCATATACTGTAGCTTTATCAAGATCGCCGCTGAAAGAATAATATTTTATGATCTTCCTGTTACCAATTACTCTTGGGCCACCGCTGCGGCCGCCGGGTGTATTTCCATAGCTATCCGGCTTACCCGAAGGATCGCCTGCGTCACCAGTGGCTCCTGGTTTATTTCCCTGGGAGCGATATCCATTATCTTCAGTAGCGCCGTTGCCGGTTCCATTACCAGGACCGTTATAAGTAAGTTTAGGTTTTTGAGGTTTTGGAGCCGGTGTTTCAACAGGGGCTGTGTTATTTGTTTTTACAGGTTGTGTAACCGGTTGCTTCGCAATATTATTTGTTTTGGGATTTGGCTTGTTAGGCTTTGTTACCGTAGCCGCGTCTTCATCCGCATTATCATCCGGTTCAATGTTCTTTGCAGGCTCTTCTTTTGCTGCGGCAGCTTTTTGTTGTTGTGCCTGCTGCTCTTGTACGGGAGCCCTTTCGCCTTTTATCAACGGTTGTTCTTCGCCAAATCCTTCTTCATTATTACCAAGATTAATTTCAAGCAGGTCTTGCGGTAGAGGTGGTGCGATCGGTAGTATATGCCAGCTAATTAAAAATGCCAGCAATAAAAATACGCCGCAGATAATAGCAGTATAAGTCAAAGCTTTCCTGTTTTTTTCAGCTTCAAATGTTGAATGCATAGACACGTTGTTGATCATACCAAAGTTATCTTATTAAAATTAAACGATGTAAGACCATGCCAAAATACACGGTGCATGTTAAAGGTTTAACAAAATGTTTCCGGGAAAGATCCAAATATTTATTTTTTGAAAAATATATCATAACCAAATCGCACAATTGTTCCCACGATAACCACCAGGAAAAATATCCGGATAAATGCATTCCCTCTCCAGATAGCTAATCTTGCTCCCAATAAGGATCCGGTGAAATTGCATATTGCCATTGGTATTGCATATTGAAAAAGAATATGGCCGCTGCCACCAAAAAATATAATCGATCCAACGTTAGTGGCAAGGTTTACAAACTTGGCGTGAGCGCTTGCTTTTAAAAAATCAAACCCCAGCATGCTGATAAAAAATAATATTAAAAAACTGCCGGCGCCCGGCCCGATAAAGCCATCATAAAATCCAATTGCGATTGCAAACACACAGGAAAGAATGATCTCCTTTTTCTTACCTAACCGAAGGGAGGAAGCCACTCCAAAATCTTTTTTGGTAAACGTATAAATAGCCACGAGTATAAGCATTCCAAATATCACCGGCTTCATAAAACTATTGCTTACAATAGAAACTGTTTTTGAACCAGTGTAAGCTGCTGCTAATGCAAGTATGCACATTAACGCTAATAATTTTTTCTGTAATGGTACCCGTCCTGCATATTGCATGGCGGCCATCGATGTACCAAAAAACGAGGGTATTTTGGTAGTGCCTAAAAGAGTAGCAACGGGATATTGCGGTAACACTACGAGGACCGCCGGTGTTTGTATCAGTCCACCACCGCCAACAATTGCATCAATAAAACCAGCAACAAAAGCAGCAATGCATAAAATGATTATTTCCTGCGTCATTAGATTATTTAGCAGCGTTTCGATTCACAAATTTAATAGACTAATTCCTCTCTCCAAACAATAGGCTCCCGATCCTCACCATATTGCTACCTTCTTCCAATGCTATTTTATAATCCGCGCTCATGCCCATGCTTATTACTGACAGTTGAAAATTGGGCAGCAATAAAGATTGGTGCTGATCAAACAAGGATCGCAGGTAAGCAAATTCGCTCCTGACTAAAGTTAGATTATCCGAAAATGAAGCCATGCCCATCAAGCCTGTTACCTTAATATTTCTAAGACCCTGGTCTTCCTTAATTAATTGTATTACCGAATCCAATTCCCCGGCATTTAAACCAAATTTCGTTTCTTCCTTTGCGATGTGAATTTGCAATAAGCAGTCAATAACCCGGTTGTTTTTAGCTGCCTGTTTATTAATCTCTTTTAATAACCCAACACTATCCACACCATGCACCAGGTGTACAAAAGGCGCAATGTATTTTACTTTATTAGATTGAAGATGGCCAATAAAATGCCAGCGGATATCCTTCGGTAAAGTAGCGGCTTTATCAACCAGTTCCTGCACATAATTCTCACCAAAATCAAGTTGCCCAAGATCATACAGTGCCTGTATATCTTCAACAGGTTTGATTTTAGATACAGCAACCAGCGAAGCTTTTCCTTTTAGTTCTTCAGTAAGTGAAATGTATTTTTCTTTATTGATACTCATTAAGGTTTTCTTTTTTCACGCAAAGAAACAAAGAAGCAAAGTCGCAAAGAAGAAATTTTTTACCAAACGAAGCAATGAAGCAAAGTAACTAAAGAAGCGTTCCGAATCTTTGTCCTTCCACATCATGTCACCTCCCTTTGGGGGAGGACGGGTGGGGCTAAGAAGCAAAGTCGCAAAGGAAGAAATTTTTTACGCAAAGAAACAAATAGGCAAAGGAAGGAACTTTTCATGCAAAGAAACAAAAAGACAAAGGAATTTTTCACGCAAAGAAACAAAGAAGCAAAGTCGCAAAGGAAGAAATTTTTCCATGAAGAGAAACAATAAAATAAGGTATCTAAAGGAGCGTTCCGAGTCTATGTCGTTCCACATCATGTCACCTCCCCTTTGGGGAGGACGGGAGGGGCCAAGTAGCTAAAGAAGCGTTCCGAGTCTATGTCGTTCCACATCACGTCACCTCCCCTTTGGGGAGGACGGGAGGGGCCAAGTAGCTAAAGAAGTGTTCAGTGTCTTTGTCCTTCCACATCATGTCACCTCCCTTTGGGGAGGACGGGTGGGGCCAGGAAGCAAAGCCGCAAAGAAAGAATTTAACTTTTGTCATGGAAAGGAGCAGAGGCAAAGTCGCGAAGAAGTGTCTATGTCCTTCCACATCATGTCACCTCCCTTTGGGGGAGGAGGGTGGGGCCAAGAAGCAAAGTCGCAAAGAAAGAATTTAATTTTTGTCATCCAAAGAAGCAGAGGCAAAGGCGCCAGGAAGTGTCTTTGTCCTTCCACATCATGTCACCTCCCCTTCGGGGAGGACGGGTGGGGCTGCTTTATTTTAATATACTCCTACTAATCACAATCCGCTGCACTTCACTCGTACCCTCATATATCTGTGTGATCTTTGCATCTCTCATCATTCGCTCCACGTGGTATTCTTTTACAAAACCATATCCGCCATGTATCTGCACAGCCTCTGTTGCGGTCCACATTGCTGTTTCTGACGCATACACTTTTGCCATGCTTCCGCTTACTGTATAATCTAATCCCTCGTCTTTTTCCCAGGCTGCTTTCAGGCAAAGTAATCTTGCGCATTCGATCTTTGTGGCCATATCTGCCAGCTTAAATTGTATGATCTGGTGATGCATGATCTCTTTGCCAAATGCTTTGCGTTCCTTGCTGTATGCAAGCGACCTTTCATAAGCGCCGCTGGCAATTCCCAATGCCTGCGAAGCAATACCAATGCGGCCACCCGCCAATGTTTTCATAGCGAATGTAAATCCAAAGCCGTTATCGCCAATGCGGTTTTCCTTAGGCACTTTTACATCGTTAAAAAGAATGGTATGTGTATCGCTGCCCCTTATACCCAGCTTATTTTCTTTTGCGCCAACCACTACACCAGGCCAGTTCTTTTCAACAATAAAAACGTTGATGCCCCGACTGCCTTTGCTCACATCTGTTTGTGCGATCACCAGGTACACGCTGGCGCTGTTACCATTCGTTATCCAGTTCTTTACACCGTTCAGTAAATAATGATCATCTTTTTCCTCAGCAGTTGTCCGCTGCGAAGTGGCGTCACTACCGGCTTCGGGCTCACTTAATAAAAATGCGCCAATATAGAGTTCGCCATCTTTTTTACCCTGCGCTAATGGCGTTAAGTATTTTTGTTTTTGTTCCTCATTACCATATTCCTGCAAGCCGTAACAAACAAGACTATTATTTACGCTCATACAAACACTCACGCTCGCATCCACTTTGCTGATTTCTTCCATCGCCAATACATAACTCACCGTGTCCATTCCGCTGCCGCCATATTCGGGTTTTACCATCATTCCCATAAAGCCGAGGTCCGCTAATTTTTCAATTTGTTCTTTTGGAAATTTTTGTAAATCGTCTCGTTCTATTACGCCTGGCAAACATTCATTGATTGCAAAATCCCGTGCTGCCTGTTGAATCATTAATTGCTCTTCCGAAAGTTGAAACTGCATATTTAAAAATTAAGGAACAAAAATAATGTTTCAAAACTAATGACCGTTAGTTTTTCTTTTTTTGAACCGGCAGTAGTTCCCTGGTTGAACTTCAGTGGCGACGCTCCGTTCAACTATGTGCTGCTATTTAACGACTTTGTGGTAAGTTGGATCTGCCGTTGTCCAAATGATACAACTTTCCCGGCCGGGTTTCTTTACAACGATATCTATAGTTTGGAAAGCAGTTGCAGAAGGATTCGTATTATAAGAAAACTGTCCGCCGCACTTAAGTTACATGATCTGTAGCCCGAAGGGCTTCAATATGAATAGCCACTGGTGGAACCAGTGGCTCATAGTAAATTAAATACCAACCCCGGCAGGGGTTGAATATAACGTAGTGCTTTGGTAAAGTATTTTTATTCTCCGTCATTGCTTTTGAATATCAACTTCCAATTGGCATGATAGACGTTATATTTTCTTGAAAGAAACTGAGCTTTACGGGAAATTTATAGTGCAATTATATTCAACCCTTTCAGGGTTGGACTGTTGGTATTCTTATCCGTGGGATTCTCCCACGGTTACTCAAATTAAAGCCCTTTGGGCTTTTCCCCGGCGCATAAAAATATTGATTAGCCTCTTGGAAACTACGGATACTGGATCGATGATCGTAAACCTTGTCTCAACAATTTTTGTGGGAAAAGTTGCTAAAAGCTTCCCTGTAAAAGAGGGCGATGCAACGATGCTGCCATGAAACCTAAATGCCCGGACCAAAACCGTATTTCTAACTAGCTAAACCAAGCTAATCTTTGTTGTTCAATGGCCTTACCTGAATCACTGTTGATTGACAAGTTCATCATTGCCAATTCACAACAGCCCTTCACAATTAGCAATTTTTATTTACTAATGCCTTTAGTATTCTTTATATTTGAGGCGGTATGTATGCGATCGTAGATATAGAAACAACAGGTGGTTATGCTGCTGCATTCGGCATCACAGAAATTGCCGTATTCATTCATGATGGCGCCAGGGTGGTGAAGCATTTTGAAACCCTGGTGAACCCACACCAAACCATACCACGGTATATCACTGCACTTACCGGTATTAATAATAGCATGGTAGCTGATGCACCAGATTTTGAAGATATTGCCGAAACGTTATACGACCTGCTGAATGATAAAATATTTATAGCCCACAATGTAAATTTCGACTACTCATTTATCAGCCACAACCTGAAAGCTGCTGGCTTTGAATTAACTTCAAAAAAGCTTTGTACAGTACGCCTTGGTAGGAAAGTTTTCCCAGGGCTTCCGTCTTATAGTTTAGGTAATTTGTGCCGGTCACTTGAGTTGCCAATTGAAAATCGTCACCGGGCTGGGGGCGATGCAAAGGCAACTGTGAAATTATTTGAGCATTACCTTGCTAACGGAGCGGCGACGCATATTGAGCAAATGCTGAGGAAAACTTCCGGTGAGCAATGGCTTCCAACTAATATAAGCAAGACCGATATACTCCGGTTGTCATCCGGTCCGGGTGTATATTATTTTCATGATGAAAAAGATAAGATCATTTATGTAGGCAAGGCTGTGAATATTAAAAAGCGGGTTTGCAGTCATTTTACACACACTGAAAATGACCGGAAGCGGCAAAGTTTTTTACGCACCATCACCCGGATAAGTTGTAAAGAATGTGCTACCGAACTGGAAGCTATTGTACTTGAAAGTACCGAGATCAGGCGCTTATGGCCGAAGTATAATTACAGTCAAAAGCAACCTGCTCAAAAATTTGCATTGTATATGTTCGAGGATAGCCGGGGGTATCTTCGGCTGGCTATTGATAAAAAGAAAAAGAACCTTCCACATTTATACAGCTTTAATTTATTGCACGAAGGTTTGGTGATGCTGAATAAAATGATCGCACAGTTTGCGCTGCATGAAAAACTTTGCTTTGTAAATAAAACTCCCCTCACAGAAGATGACCTCGCCAGCCTTGATCCAGCAGACGTTTACAATTTAAAAATAAAGCAGGCAATACAGGGATTGGAAGAACAATTGCCAACCTTTGCTGTAATGGACAAAGGATTAAAAAAAGACGAGCAACTGTGCCTGCTGATAGAGCGTGGTAGCTTTTGGGGAATGGGGTATTTGCCTTCGGCTACGCTGATCACTTCCACAGCCGATTTAAAATGCTACCTCAATCCGTATGCAGATAATGATACCATCAGGAATAGTATTTATTCTTTTGTAGAAGCGAACCCGGGCAAAAAAATTAGTTTACAAATCTCTTAAATAATGCCAGGCTGAAGGCTTGTAAAATGAATGATAACTGTCTGTAATTGTTTACTTCAATATATAGCAACGTACATCTTTTAAAAATCACAACGATCTTAAATGCATTCCGGTATCCCAATATTTATTTTCTGCTGATCTTACAAATTTTTCTTTCATTGCACACACCTATTTTCGCATCCCGTTTATGAAAAAATACTAAATAACTATGTCATTTATACAACCAATAGCACAAAAATTAAATATAAAACTACAGCAGGTAGAAGCGGTAATGAACCTGCTGGATGAAGGCGCAACTATTCCCTTTATTGCCCGCTACCGCAAGGATAGAACAGGCGCTTTGGATGAAGTGCAGATACAACAGATACAGGATGAGGCAAAATTCCTGAAAGAATTTACCGAGCGCAAAACCTTTATCGAGAAGACGATCACCGAGCAGGAAAAAATGACGGAAGCGTTGCAGGAAAAACTCAACAAGGCAACTACCATCGCAGTGCTGGAAGACATTTATCTTCCTTACAAACCGAAGAGAAAAACAAAAGCGCAAACAGCAAGAGAAAATGGATTAGAGCCTTTGGCAAATATGTTACTGGAACAAAAAGAAATTGACCCGATTACCGAAGCTGCCAGCTTTATCAATGAAAAAGTCGCAGATACGGATGCGGCTTTGCAGGGGGCGAGGGACATTATTGCTGAGTTGGTAAATGAAGATGCGCAGGTAAGAGCAAAACTGAGAAAATTTTTTGAAACCGAGGCGACATTGCAAAGCAAAGTAGTAACAGATAAAGAGACTGCGGGTATTAAGTACAAAGACTATTTTGATTTTTCGGAGCTGATCTCTAAAGTTCCTTCTCATAGAATATTGGCGGTATTCCGTGGATTTATGGAAGGCTTTTTACGCATCACTATTTCACCTGCGGAAGAGATTGCGCTGGAGATGACAGAAGACCTGTATATAAAAGGAATGAACCCGTGCAGCGATCAGTTGCGCAAAGCTATTAAGGATGCTTACCGCAGGTTGTTGCAGCCGAGTCTTGAAACTGAATTTAGAACAGGACTGAAAAATAAAGCGGATGAAGATGCCATCAATGTTTTTGCAGAGAACCTTCGGCAGTTGTTGCTCAGCTCACCGCTGGGCAGTAAACGAATACTGGCCATTGATCCGGGATATCGTACCGGGTGCAAAGTAGTATGCCTTGATGAAAAAGGAAACCTGCAAAAAACAGACCTCGTATTTCCGCATGAAAATAATAGAGTTGCAGCCGAAGAAATAAAAATTAAAAATCTTGTTCAGCAATATGGCATTGAAATATTTGCCATCGGTGACGGAACAGCCGGAAGGGAAACCGAACAATTTATAAAGCGGCTTAATTTGGGCTTGCCCATATTTCTTGTAAATGAAGATGGGGCCTCTATTTATTCAGCTTCTGAAATTGCGAGAGAAGAATTTCCGAATGAAGATATTACTGTACGGGGTGCTGTTAGCATCGGTCGCAGGTTGATGGACCCGCTTGCGGAACTGGTAAAACTCGATCCAAAAAGTATTGGTGTTGGACAGTATCAACATGATGTAAACCAGTTTCGTCTCAAAGAACGTTTGGATGCCACTGTTATCAGTTGTGTAAATAACGTAGGCGTTAATTTGAATACTGCCAGTAAGCATCTGCTGAGCTATGTAAGTGGTATTGGCAGCACGCTTGCGGATAATATTATAAAGTACAGGAACGAGATCGGCAAATTTAATAACAGGAAACAGTTGTTGAAAGTACCCCGGCTTGGCGGTAAGGCTTACGAGCAGTGTGCAGGGTTTTTACGCATTAAAGAAGGTGATGATCCGCTTGACCAAAGCGCTGTACATCCGGAAGCTTACCCGGTGGTGGAAGCAATTGCAAAAGACCTTGGCGTTGCAGTAAATACACTGATCGGAAAAGAGGAATTGTTGAAAGGAGTGAATGCTAAAAACTATGCAACCGAACAGGTTGGTGAACTAACGATCAGGGATATTTTGAATGAGCTGAAAAAGCCAGGTCTTGATCCACGCAGTGAGGCGCAGGCTTTTGAGTTCGCAAATATTTATAGTATCGATGATGTAAAAATTGGAATGGAAGTTCCTGGCGTGGTTACCAACATTACACGCTTTGGCGCCTTTATCGATATTGGCGTAAAGCAGGATGGGCTGGTGCATGTATCTGAGATATCGCATACCTACATTACGGATCCAAATGAGGTGCTAAAACTGAACCAGAAGGTGAACGTGAAAGTATTGGAAGTTGATACGGTAAGAAAGCGGATTGCGCTGTCAATTAAGCAAACATTGGAAGCACCGGCAAGAAAGCAATTTGCAAAAGGAAATATGCGTGACAACAGGCCCGCCACCCAAAGCAACAATACAGCTAAAAAACCTATTACAGAATTGCCATTGACTGATGCATTGGCTGCTTTGAAACAAAAGTTTGGAAAGTGATACGATAAATAGTAAGTTGGACGCAACGACAAAGAGCTATTCAAAAAACTTGATTGTAAAATCTGGGCGCAATGAAAACATACACTTTAGAAGAACTAACTGACAAACACATTGGCAGAAAAGGCACCCAAAAAGGTATGATTTTGAAAAAGAGTTACGGCTTGATTTATTAGGACAAACTATAAAAAACGTTCATATTGAAAGGGAATTACCACCCCCCCCAAACAACGCAACGGCCTTCGATCAGCCTATAAATTTTTTGTATATTACACCATGAATTGGCAAGACTATATTGTTTCAGACAAGCAAATTTTACTTGGAAAGCCTGCTATTAAAGGCACCCGCATTTCTGTTGAACTCATTTTAGAATTATTTGCTACTGGCTGGACAGAAAAACAGGTACTGGAATCTTACCCCTCAATATCCGCAGAATCTCTTAGGGCCGTTTTTGCTTATCTTAAGGATTGCATTCAGCAAGAACTTTATTTCCCAATTTCTGCATAATGATTTTTTTAGCAAACGAAAATTTCCCAAGACCAAGTACTATCATTCTGCGTAACAATGGAGTTAGTGTGAAGAGTATTCAGGAGGATTCGCCTGGCATTTCTGATGAAGAAGTAATATCGATTGCATTACAACAGAATTTAATCATACTTACTTTTGATAGGGATTATGGCGAACTAATATTTAGGTATGCTAAAGAAAATCCTCCTTCTGTTATATTTTTTAGAGAAAAAGGCGCCACACCTGAATTTGCAGCTTCATCACTCCTAAGGTTATTAACAGACACTGAGATAAAATTATCCGGAGCGTTTACAGTTATAGATAATACAAATATTAGGCAACGGTTTTACAATAAATAGTGCAGATCAAATCCGCTGACTTACCCCAGAAGAGTTCGTTTGTATATCAAGTATGTCAATAATAATTCACAAGCAATCATTACAGTTTTGGGATGGGCACTTTTATATGGCTCATTAACCGTTGCCGTAGTGATTATTATTTTAGTCGTTTGGCTTGTAAGATTATACAGTTAAAGATGCCACTCATTGTTTAACCCCGCCATGCATCATTGTATCAACTTATCCAATAACCGAATAAACATCTTCCTGTCAATCATTTCCGCTCCCAGGGTTTCAAGATGTGGGGTGTACACCTGGCAATCTATCAATGCTACATTTTCATTTTTTAGTTGCTGTACATATTTTATAAAAACAAATTTGCTTGCATTACTTTCTTTGCTGAACATGCTTTCTCCGAAAAAAACATTGCCGAGGCGAATGCCGTATAAGCCGCCGGCAAGCTTTCCGTTCATCCAGGCTTCTGCGCTATGAGCGTAGCCAAGCTCATGTAAATTAATATATGCTTTTTGTACTGCCGGTGATATCCATGTGCCCTGCTGGTCTTTACGGGTGACCGTTTTGCAAGACTGTATCACTTCGGGGAAAGCCCGGTTAATTGTAAAGCGGAACTTGCCATTATTTAATACCGTCCGCATGCTGTTACTTACTTTTATTTTTTCGGGGAATAAAACAAAACGCGGGTCCGGACTCCACCATAATATCGGCTCGCCCTCATTGTACCAGGGAAATATTCCGCTTCGGTACGCACTTAATAAAGTGCCGGGGTTGAGGTCGCCACCCATTGCCAGTAGTCCATCTTTATTGGCTGATTCAACCGGGGGAAACTTTATACTATTGTGATGGAACTGCATAATTGAAATTAAGAACGGCTGAGCTAATTCAGCACCTTTATGGAGAAATATACCGGCTGAATATTTTGAAACATGAGTGGGATATTGAAAAGAAGCATTGGAAGATGATCAACAATCAGGAGCAGGATGTATGTTCCCCAAAGCTGAAACAGTACAAGTGAGTGACACAACGATGCTTAATTGAAAAACAAACGTTTGGTAAAAAAATTGAATTAAACTTTTAGGAATTCGACCTGCAAAAAGGAATTCAGATTAGTTTGCGATCACCTCAATTGTTGCTCCAATGCCGCGGTCAGTAATGGCATCGCACATGGGTTTTAGCATATCGTAGCTACCATCTTTTACGGCGTATTTCCCCTTGCTATCTATTATTATGGCGCATTGCTCGGCTTGTTCCTGCGAATGACCGCAAATTTCTATGAGGGTTTCAATGACCCATTCAAAAGTGTTTACCTCATCGTTCCATACTACGAGACTGCAAAAATCTTCAGTAGCAGAAAGGACATCCGTATCTTCTTTAAATTTAATATCTGGTGAAGTTGCCATGGTCTTATAACGCAAAAATAAGCTGAAATTACGATGCTAAAGAAAAACTAAAGCAACATTTATGCAATTTTAATTGTCATGCAATTGGTTTTTATAAATATTTGGCGTTTAATCTTTAACCTCCGAGACTGTACACCAAAATGCTGCGACTAAATAGAAAAAAGAAAGACTTGCCTGGAACACCGGAAAAACAGCAGGCAATAGTGCTGCCGCTTCATTCCCCAAACAGGAGCCTCGATTTTTTGGTGGAACTTATAGGAAAAATGCGGCCGGATAATCCGAAGGATACCGAGCAGGCAGAACTTAGATTCAAGGCTTTACTCTACCAGGTGAGCCTGGATAAAACCTCTCTTTTCTCTCTCCGAAAAGCCCTGCTCACCCAATTTTTAAAAACAAATATTGTAGTAGCATTAACCGAAAATGGTATTGTAAGCAGTCGTGGTTTTGTGCAGGAATTAATGAGTAAAATTAAGCACAAGCTTTTGCCGGAATTGCAGACCCCGGACAATTTCCTGTTTGTAATCAACAAAATATTTTATAAAAAAGCAGATCATATATGGGTAGAAAATATTGATAAAGATCTGTGGATAAAGTTTTTTGAGGGATTGGGTATACAGATCAATTTAACTGAGCCTAAACTGATCGGCCAGTTGCAGCAATCGTTGCAGGTATTGAGTTATCGCATTACCACACTAGGATTGGAAAAAGAAATTACCCATCGCTATGAAAATTTTGGCGATGCCATATTTCCTTTCCTGGAGCAAAACCGCCTGGTGAATGAATACATACATCGCGGCAAAGCTGGCATAGATGATGGTATCCAGCGCATACTGCTTGCCAACATTACCGAGACCCTGCATAATTGTAATCAAACCATCCAGTGGATAAGAGAGCAACGAATCACTTACGGAACAAGCCTTGCGCAAACCTATATCATCACTCGTTTGCAACAGCAGATCGACCGCATTTTTATTATAATGGATGTGCTGGATACGGATAATAGTTTTAATACAGAACGCTTTGTTGAATATTTTAAAACAGTAGTTCATAACGAAAATCGTAAAAACTCCATCATAGAATTTATTAGCGAAAATACCAGCTACCTCGCTTACCAAATTGCCGAGCATGGCGGCCGGACAGGGGAGAAGTTTATCACCACAACAAGAAAGGAATTCTGGACGATGTTCAGAAGTGCGGTTGGCGGTGGCATCATCATCTCGTTTATAGGCATTATAAAAAATCTGTTGAGTAAAATGGTAGTTGCTCCGTTCTGGCATGGATTCTTATACAGCACCAACTATTCGCTCGGCTTTATACTAATACAGGATACCGGCTCAACGCTTGCAACAAAGCAACCTGCTTATACAGCAAATAATGTAGCAAGCTCTTTTGATGCGCAGAAGATTGGCGAAGAACCAGATTTAAGAAATCTTGCAATTACTGTGGCCAAAGTAAGTCGTACGCAGCTTGCTTCTTTTACGGGTAATTTGATTATTGTGTTCCCGCTTACTTATTGCCTTGCCATGTTGTTTTTTAAACTAACGGGTACAATGATTGCAACCGGACCAGCGGCTCATCAATTGCTGATCAATCAGCAGCCATTTCATTCGCCCGCTTTATTGTACGCCTGCTTTACAGGATTCTTTTTATTTTTAAGCGGGTTAATTGGAGGCTATGTAGAGAACTATGTGGTATATGGAAAAATGGCGGAACGATTGCGTAATCTATCTTCCTTTAAAAAAGGCTTTAGTGAAAAGCGGCGCTATAAGATCATTTATTATTTGGAAAATAATCTCGGCTCACTGATAGGAAATATCTCATTAGGATTTTTCCTGGGCATGGCTGGTTTTTTTGGTAAAACATTTGGGATACCTTTTGATATCCGGCATATAACTATCTCCGCTGCAAATGCCGCTATTGGTTTTTTTGGCATGAACCACCAGGTGAGTATGAAAGAGATTTGGTACACCCTAATTGGCATCGGCTGTATCGGCTTTTTGAATTTTGCGGTTAGCTTCGGGCTTGCCTTTATTGTAGCGGTTAAAAGCCGTGGTATCCACTTAAGGGGTTACCCGGAATTTGCCGGCATATTATGGAGGTACATAAAAAAATATCCCCGTGACTTTATAAAAGCGCCATCCTACAGGAAGGCTGAGCAACTCAGGTAAGTATCATTTTTATTGGCAGTAAAGGGACCAACACTAGGCCTGCCCGGCCGGCTCCCCGTTTTCAACGATCTTTATATAATTGGCCCGTAGGTAGGAGGTGGGCTGATATATTTCCTGCTGACTCATGTAGCCTTTGAAGGAAGCAATGCTTTCAAAACACATTTTGTTCATCCATTCCCGCAGATCATCATTCATAGTTTTAAGATAGGCGATGCCGTTCTTATACAGGGAAGATGCAGTCATCACGGCGTCTGCTCCAGCAAGAATATATTTAATTACCTCAGTAGCGCTTTGTACGCCGGTAGTAGCAGCAAGGGATAGACCTACCTTTCCGTACAACATAGAAATCCATAGTAACGGTAACCTTGTCTCATTCGATTCACTATAGTTTAAATCATTTTTAATTACGAGGTTATAGATGTCGAAATCCGGCTGGTAAAAACGATTGAATAAAACGAGTGCATCTGCACCGGCATTTTTCATGCGCACCGACATATTGCCCATAGTACTGAAATAGGGATTCAACTTAACTGCCACTGGTATTTTTACAGATTGTTTTATAGATTGAATGATATTAAGATAACGGTGCTCCACTTCTGAAGATGACATAGTGATATCAGCCGGAATGAAGAATATATTTATTTCTATTCCATCAGCACCTGCTTGTTCCATCAACTTTGAATAATTTATCCAGCCTTCGGTGGTAATTCCATTTAAACTGGCAATGATGGGTATATTAACCCGCTGTTTTGCCTTACGGATAATTTCAAGGTATTCATCAGGACCGGTATTGAATTTATTGAGATCGGGGAAATAATCCAATGCCTCAGCAAAGGCGTGAGAAGTATTAAAAACGAGAGATTTAAACCTGGCTGCTTCATTCTTTATCTGTTCTTCAAACAGGGAAAAGAGCACAACGGCGCCAGCTCCATGTTCCTCCATCTTTTCAATATTTGCTATTTGCCGGGATAATGTACAAGCAGATACGATAATAGGAGAAGTCAGTTGCAACCCCATATAAGTAGTATGCATTTTATTATGTTTAAAAGTTTATTACTCTGGCTGCCCTTAAATTTATAGTTGGCCATGGCCTGGAAATTCAATTTTCGGAATGTATTGATCTGTTGATAGCCGGGTTTATGATACCTATTGTGCAACGAAAGTGGATATATTTAAACTGTATCGCCACAGGTCTGGTAAACGGGCCATAGCTCAAATCAGGACCAATGTAGAATTAATCAGAAGGGAAAAAGCTGATGTAATTCAAGGGTGTATATGATTCGAATCAATGGAATTAAGACAAAATCTGATGGCGTTATTACCCGGACTAATTCTACATTGAAAGCTGTTTGAATCGTTGGGGAAAAAATAGAACCGGTTGCGGTGACTGCGCCGCAGTTGTTTTATAAAAGAAGTGCAGAATTCTACGAAGCCTTGTAAGGATGAGCTCCCGGTACAATTCTTTCATGATAGTTTATAGCATTACGATTCCATTTATACAATGATAAATTGTTGAATGATATGTATAATTTAAAATCTAAGTTTATGAAACAGCTACTTATTTTGGCTGCATTATCTTTCTCAATTGCATCCTGCAACAACCAGGACAGAGATGCAGACATACCTACTGGCAATTCGGATAGTGTGGGAGCAACCGGAACCAATCCCGGCACTGGTACGATTGACACCAGTATGAATAATGGGAGCAGATATACAGATAGTACTGCTTCCACCACTGGCGCCGATTCTTTGAGATAGTTATACATACAATAGTCCTGGATTTTTGATCCGGGACTATTGCAATGAATTGGATCAAATTATAGGTGGTGTATTAATTTTTATAGAGTAGACTTGATCATTTTTATCGTGACCGAAAAGTAATTTTGTAATACACTTTACGGAGAAATCATCCACCACTAATTTCCTTGTCTACAATTTTGCGCCGCAATATTTGCAAAACTTTGCATCAGTATCGTGTCCTTCACGGCCGCAATTTAAACATGCTTCACCCCGCTGATCTTTCTTTCGCATAGCGAGTGCCATTTCGGTGGTAACGATTCCTGTAGGCACAGCAATGATCCCATAACCCATCAGCATAATAATGCTTGCCAAAATTTTTCCTATCGATGTCACGGGTGAAGTATCTCCGTAACCAACCGTTGTAATAGTAACGATTGCCCAGTAAATACTATCTGGTATACTGGTGAAACCATTCTGTCCATTTTCCACCAGGTACATGATGGAACCCATAATGATTACAAGCGTTAATACCACCAGCATAAAAATGCTGATCTTCCTGGCGCTGCCCCTAATGGCAACGCCGAGAAACTGCATTTCCGATAAAAAATGCGACAGCTTAAATATGCGAAAGATGCGTAACAATCTCAACGCCCTTAATACCAATAAAGATTGTGCGCCTGCAAAAAAGATGCTGAGGTAAGAAGGAATGATTGCCAGCAGATCGATGACCCCCTAAAAAACTAAATATATAACGCCATGGCTTTTTAATGCAAATAAGCCGAAGGATATATTCGATGGTGAATACGGTCGTAAACACCCATTCCAACACAAAAAATAATCTGCCATTTAATACATGCCACTTATTGATACTATCCAGCATCACCACAATAATGCTGGCTAAGATTAATACCAGCAATGTGATGTCAAAAGCTTTTCCCGCCGCAGTGTCCGACTCATATATGATTTCATGTAAACGGTGCTGCCAGGATGTTGTAGAGGCTTCTTTTTCTTCCATACCTGCAAGTAGGTTTATGAATTATGAGTTATGAGTTGTGAATGTGATTGTTTTCCGATTATCTATTTCTTCATTATCCATTATCAACTATTCATTAATTCAATTATCCAGTATAAACCATCCATTATCCATTACCAGTTTATCCATTATCAATTATCCAGTCGAAACGCAGGGACTACAGCACACACTAAAGCAGCAGTGATAATTTAACCATGTCTTCTTTTTTGCGCTTGGTCTTACTAAATATGCTCAACCGATAAAATTATTTTTCATTTCGAAAAAAGGGATAAAGTATGTGATCGACGCAGATGGTATGTGATTCTACTTACCACTATCAGCGTTACCAGTTTTCAAATCTTTTTCCAGGTATAATATAGCGCCAGGATGGCAAAGCTCATTACCAAAAGGTAACTAATCCATCCCATTGTATCAACCCTTTCTTCATAACCCTTTTCGATCACTACCTGCAGCATGCCTGGCTCCTTTTTAAAACCGAGCATCGCTTGTCCAAAGTTCCAGGCAGCATGAAGGCCGGTGGGAAGTGCAAGCCCTTTTGTTTTGAGCGCTGCTATTCCGAAAAGTATTGAACCCACACCAGCGCCCCATATTGCCGAGGCCCAATTCATGCCACCTGCTTTATGCTCGGCGATAAAAATAATTCCGGTAAATAGTATAGCAAACCAGGCACCAGCAACGCGGTACAAACTAAACATCGGGTAGCCCCTAAATGCTACTTCTTCACGGAAAGCCAGCAGCAGGTACCATACAAAATATGTGGCCGTCATGGTGGATGAAAAACCGGTGGCGTATTCGAGCTTGATATGGCCTGTGGCAAGTATAATTATTGGTTGTAAGGTTGCAAGTAGCACCCCGATTACCCATCCTATAATAAACTTTGAAAAACTTTTACGATGAGGTATGATGCCGGCTTCTTTCATCGGCATTTTTTCCCAGCGGCTAAACAATTTTGTAAGGATCAATGCTACGATCAAAGTCAACAAGGCCGTAAGAATCTGAGACCATATTCCTTTCAACCCTTGCGTAACACTATTAAAAATTATTAGTGCAACTGCACATAAAATACAGAATAATAAAACACGGATCGCAGTTGGTAAATATTTATTTAACATCGCTTTACCTTGTATCATTTATTATTGATAAAATATTTTACCCATCATCGATAGTAGCATTTAATATCCGAAAAATATTATATGGGCAATGCTTTCCTCAATTGCAGCATTTTCTTTAAAAATAAAGTTACATTACTCACCGGCATTAATCGTTTCAAACGAGGCATTGTATTGGCATATAATTGTAAACGAGAACGACTAAAATGTGCCCGGTGTCGTTTGCTGCAAACAATCTACCAATAAGCGATAACTTGTAAAGATTAATTAATATCCAAATTCATTTTATTGAAAAAGTTCCTAAAGATCGCCCTTAAAACCTTCCTTATAATCCTTGGGATCTTAGTGATCTTATACATCGGCGTATATGTGTACGTAAGTGCAAATAAGGCATCAATCATTAAACAGGTAACGGACGAGGTCGGTAAAAAACTGAATGGCAAAGTATTGATTGAAGATGTGGAACTGAGTTATTTCAGAGAGTTTCCAAAAATATCAGTGGTGCTGAATAATGTAACTATCACGGATAGCCTGTTTGAAAAGCATAAGCATACCTTTTTTCGTGCCCGCCATTTATTTGCGAGGCTAAGTATTACGAAGCTAGTAAGAAAGATGGCGCCGCTCAATGGACTAAGGATAGAAACTGGCGAGGTGTACCTGTACACGGATTCAACCGGTTATACCAACGCTTATTTATTTAACCAAAAAAAAGATACTGCCGCTGTTGCAAAAAGCAGCAAAGAACGAAATGAATTGAAATCTATATTACTGAAAGATGTGAGCATTATAATTGATGACCAGAAAAAATTAAAACTGCATAATTATTTTGTAAATGATCTCGACATGAAGCTGGATGATAAGGATGACAGTTCTTTTTTATTTGATACAAAGGCCGATATTATCATTCACAGTATGGCCTTTAATTTACCCCGTGGAAGCTTCTTAAAAGAAGCAAAGTTTACCGGAAAATTTGAGGTGCTTTTTAATAAATTATCTAATCAGTTACAGTTCGACAGTATCAACATTAAACTCTCCGGGCAACCCTTTAATTTAACCGGGCGTTTCGATCTAAAGGGCCCGGCTCCGCAATTTAGTTTACGGGCCCATACACGGACGCTGGATTATAAGGAAGCGAAAACCTTGCTGCCGGAAAGGATCGTTAAATCGTTATCAATCGTAGAACTGGATAAACCGTTGGATGTAGACCTGAGTCTTGATGGTCCGCTAAAAGGTGGCGAGCCATTGATCTATGTGAACTGGGCAGCCAGAGAGACGCAGCTTAAAACACCGTTTCTCGATTTTGAAAAGGCTTCTTTCACAGGTTATTTTACAAATGAATTTTCTAAAGGCTTACCAAGGACGGATCCGAATTCCGTCATCAATATCAATAATTTTTCAGCAGAATGGCACGGGTTGCCGATGGTATCAGGTAATCTTCAGATTTTGGATTTAGTGCAGCCTATACTTAGCTGCGATATGGTATCTAATTTTCCGTTAACAAAATTGAATGATGTTGTTTCAAGTAGTTTTTTACAACTACAATCCGGTGATGGTTCAGTTAATTTAACTTACAAAGGCCCCATCATAAGAAATAATAATACCAATTCCCTGATCAACGGAACGGTATCATTTAAAAATGGAACTGTATTGTATGCGCCAAGAAATGTAGCCATGAAAAATGTAAGTGGCGAATTGATTTTTAAAAATTCTGATGTATTTGTTCAGAACCTCCGGTGTATAGTTTTAGAAAATAAAATATTAATGCAGGGGCAGGCCAAAAATCTGCTTCAGTTGATCAATACCGAACCCGGTAAAGCGAATATTGATTGGACCATTTCTACCCCATCATTAAACCTGGGCGCCTTTACTTTTTTATTAAAGCCAGGTAAAAAAGTCGCCGCTTCAACTAACAACAAAAATAAATTGGCATCCGCCGCATCCGGCATCGATGAAGTATTAGAGAAAGCAACTTTGCACGTAAACCTGGATGCGGCCATTCTTAATTACAGTAAGTTTGAAGCCAGCAATGTGAATGCTGATGTTACATTGTTGGCAAACAGGTATGTGATCAATAACGTGAGTATGAACCATGCAGGAGGCAGCATGAATTTGAATGGCTCCCTGGTAAATGAAAAACCAAATTACCTGCAGGCAAGCTTAAATGCATCTATGAATAATGTGGATGTAAGCAAGGTATTAAGCGCATTCAATAATTTTGGGCAGGATGCAATAATGGCGCAAAACTTAGATGGGAAACTCACGGCAAAAATTAATGCTGCGCTTGGTCTTGATGAAGATGGCAAAGTATATCCTGCCACCGTGGAAAGTGTGGTGGATTTCTCACTAAAAAATGGCGCATTGATTAACTATGAGCCAATAAAAAGATTGCAGAATGTATTGTTTAAAAACAGAGATTTTGAGAACATACGGTTCGCTGAATTAACAGACCGGCTTGAAATAAAAAACAGGGATATAAAGATAAACCGGATGGAAATTCAGTCGACGGTATTCTCTTTTTTTATAGAAGGAATTTACAGTATGAAAGGCAATACCGATCTCAGTATACAGGTTCCCCTTAATAATCTTAAAAAGCGAAAAGCAGATTACAACCCGGAGAATATCGGCACCGATAAAAAGGGTGGTAGAAGTATTTTTGTGAGGGGAAGGCCCGGCGCAGATGGCAATGTAAATTTTAAGCTTGACCTCTTCAACAAATTTAAAAAAGAAAAGCAGGCTGCTGACAGTACAAATAATTAGTGCAATTCTCTATCCAAAATTATACCGTCTATCTACGGATGCGACCATCTATGTAAACAAAAATTAAAGTTCCTTTCCATTCTTACTTTTGTCCTACTTCAACTGGTATTTTTTTACCAACCTCAACTTATCGAAACGAATTAGCTCATCAGTCGAGCTGCTCTGCCATTTATTCATCCGTAAAACAATTTGCAATGAAAGTGTTTAACTACGTGCTTTATGCGATGCTATGCATAATTTTTTTCGCCTGCAGGCACCACCATGGTGACATTAGCATTACCTACAATGATGCTGAAGAATATTATTCAATGAATGCTTATTTCAATGAAAACCAAACCAGGACGCTTGAACATTATATGGACCGAAGGCTCGCAAAAGGAAACGACATTTCGTTTATTAATATGCAGAACGATGCGATGCTTACACTGGATGATCATACAAAATTTTATTTGAAGAAAACACCCGGACAAATAAGGATCAGGCTGAACAAAGGCGAGAATTCTTACGCCGCATATCATCGGATAAAATCAATGTGCGAAGGGATGAAAAACATACTCACTAAATAAGCTATCATGAAAACAAAACTTCCTGTTATTTTTATCATTCTTATCATTGCAATTACTGAATGTTCCTATTCGTATGCTCAAACTGAACAGCAAAAATTAACTGCAACTATCCTTCACCTCGACAGCGCCTTTTGGAATGCTTATAATAATTGTGATACTGCACATTTCATAGATTTTGTTTCAGACGATGTAGAGTTTTATCATGACAAGGGTGGTGTTACAATCAATGCGAAGTCGCTTATCGAGGCACTCAACAAGAATATTTGCGGCAGTGCAGCATCAAGGCTGAGGAGAGAGGCGATAGCTAGCACCGTGAAAGTGTACCCGATGCAGGACGGCGATAAAACTTATGGCGCTATAATTTCAGGTGAGCATAGTTTTTATCTGACTCCGCAGGGTAAGCCTGAATCCCAAAGTGGTGTTGCCAATTTTACACAGTTGTGGCAAATTAAAAATGGAGTATGGAAGATGACCCGCATTCTAAGTTATAACCATCACGAACCGGAATATAAAAATAGCAGGAGGGAAATAGAGTTGCCTGCAGCTCAGCTTGATCGGTTAACCGGCAAATATAAAAGCGCTCAGTCGGGAATAATGAGTGTTGTAAAAGAAGGACACATGCTGGTATTGACGGGAGGCGGTAATAGTTTTAAACTTTACCCGCAATCCGCCACATTATTTTTTACAAAAGAGCGTGATCTGCTCTTCGAGTTTATAAATGATGCAAGGGACAAGCCAGCTAAATTGATTGTGAAGGAGCGTGGTAATGTAGCCGATGAATTACTGTTTGTAAAGTAACGTTTTTGAGTGCTGTGATAAAGATTAAACTATGTGTGTCCGTGTTAAAAACCGCTCCCTGTAAATTTGTACCAACCGTTTCAAACATTTCTTGTGTTTGAATTTGATGTCATTCTCAATAAAATAAAATGCCGGAATGATTTAGCAATAAAAAGATGTTTGAATTTTTTTGAAGTGATTGCCGAAATATATTTTAGCAGGCACGATGATCTATTTGGACAGACCATCCCGATAGATTATTTTCAGTTATGTAACGCATCCAATCGCTTCAAATTTTTACCACCATGAAACAATTAGTTTTACTTATTTCAATTGTAATTTTACTTTCATCTTGCGACACAACACGGCAGCTTGGTACCCCGGTTAATCAAACCGGATCGGGCGGCGATACGCTGATCACTCAATCTTTATTTAATGACAAAGCCTCCACAATTTCGGAAGAGGCAATTCAAAAGATACTTGACGGCACGTATAAATTGCCACAGCAGCTCAGGGTCGCTATTGTTAGAATAGATAATAATCAACAAAGAAGATATTATTGGAATGATGAAGATTATTTAAAAACGCAGCAAGCTTACCTCGACCTGTTCGGGAATAAGTTTAAGCAGTCGTCAAGAGTAACTAAAGTCTCCATTATACCAGAACTGCTTATTTCAAAAACGCCTTCGTTTACAAGCATTAGAGAAGCAGCCGTGAGACTACAGGCCGACATTGTTGTTGTGTATTCAATTTCCGGAGACATCTACTCAAAATATAAATTTTTTACGAAGCCTGATATCAAGGCCTTTGCCACAACCCAGTTAATAATATTGGATGTGAGAACAGGATTAATTCCATTTTCAACTATCATAACGAAAGACATTACATCACAAAAGAAAAAGGAAGAGCTTGACAATGCAGAGGCAAGAAATCGAATTCAAAACGAAGCGGTGTTGTCAGCAATAAATGAGGTTGTACAACAAATAGCATCTTTCCTAAATGAAAAATAATTCTTCAGTAAGGTGTTGCGGGGGCAATTGAATTTATACTAACCTACAAACCGGATGTAACAAGAAAATACAAATGCAGAATAAAATATTTTAAAAAAGAAATTTGGCTAACCATGAAAATTTGGATAAACCTTCTTTGGGATCTATATTTTTTGTTTGGTCTATCCCAGATATTTTGATCGCATAGTAGTAGATGCAATGAAATTCAAAAGCACAGTATTTCACGATAAAGTTTACACCTTTTTAAAAAGGTGTAAACTTTATACAGAACGGCACACAGTATAACAGCAATAGCATTACCGCAGAAAATATACCTTGATCAAACGCATTTGCTGACAATCATAACGTTTCCTTAATCCTGCGTTCACACAAAGGTTATTCCCCTGTAGTTCCTTTGAAAAACCTTTACAATGAAACTACTCCATTTTATTTTTTACATCCTTGCAATTACCAGCATCTCGTACGCACAGCCACCTGCGCAAAATGTTTTTATCATTACTGTCGATGGCACACGGTGGCAGGAAATATTCAAGGGAGCCGATGCTGCGCTATTGCATAATACTAACTGTGTAAAAGATACAGGTTTGATGCTGCAACAATACTGGCATAATGACCCTGAAGAAAGAAAACGGAGGCTGATGCCTTTTTTCTGGACGGTGATTGCACAGCAAGGTCAACTGCTGGGCAATCGTGATCTTGACAATGATGTGAATGTGGCCAACTTGTATAAAATTTCTTATCCGGGTTACAGCGAAATCTTTACCGGTTATGCGGACAAGTTATTTATACCTAACCTCACTATAAACAACCCCCGAAGCAACATTTTACAATGGCTCAATAAACAACCTGGATACAACGGGGAGGTGGCGGCCTTTTGTTCCTGGCGGGTGTTCCCTTTTATCCTGCATGAAAAAAATGGAAGGCTTCCGGTGAATGCAGGATATGAAGCATTGGATGAACAGGACAATACAAGTGATTTGATCAATGGAGTACAGCAAAGCGTTTACGATAAAAATAATACCCGGCACGATCTGCTTACTTTTGAGTGCGCCAAAAATTACATGCAACAGCATCATCCCAAAGTGATGTACATGGGCCTGGGAGAAACAGATGAATTTGCACACCACGGCGAATATGATACCTATCTTCAAAAGATGCACCAGGCTGATGCCATGATTGCAGAGCTGTGGTACTATGTGCAAACAGATCCTTTCTATAAAAACAACACAAGTTTCATCATCACTACTGATCATGGTCGTGGCCGTAATACAGGTAACTGGAATTCGCATGGTTTCTGGATAAAAGGTTCGGGTGAAACATGGCTCGCAATGCTCGGTGCCGGTATAGAACCTACAGGCGAGGGAAAGCAAGAACAACAGGTATATCAAAAGCAGGTAGCTGCCACTGTTGCCAGCCTGCTCGGTTTGAAATTTACGGCGAGGCATACCCTTGGTAAACCATTAGCAATAAGTGCCGCTAAAATAAAGCTAACCAGCTCTGAACCCGTTTCTGTTGCAGGAAAGTAAAACAGGACAATGAATACTTTTATAAAGACACAGGCAATCCTGGTAGTGGGGTCATTAATAGATTTCCTGCTAACTTTTTTACTTGCGGATGTTTTTAATTGCTGGTATGTTGCGGCAAATGCAGCAGGCAATATTACCGGTGCTATTGTGCAATTTATCTTGTCACGAAACTGGGCATTTACTGCGGCCCGGCAACCGGTACCTGCGCAACTAATAAAATTTGTATTGATGTGGGTTGGTAATATAATGCTCTCTGCGCTCTTCGTTTATTTGATCACCCACTATCTGCACCTGCATTATCTGTTGTCTAAATTGATTGTTTCAGTGTTGCTGGGGATTAGTTATACTTACCTGCTGAGTAAGAAATTTGTATTTGCGTAGATAGTCTTAGTAAATTCTTTTGAGAAAGTTTCCTATAAGATCGGCGTACTGGTCTTTCAATTTTAGAGGGCTCCCTAGGTTCCTAGGATTTCGATGTAAGGGCAACCTTGGTGGCAAGGGGTAATCTCGTTTCTCCATTCGGGATGTTGCATAGATGTGAACTCAGCGTATTCTTATTTTTTTATTCCATCCAAATCTTGATATTTTTGCGGCCATAATTAGAAAGCATGGCTCAAAAAAAGCAACAGCAATTAAGTCCCGAGAACTATATCAGGCAACGGTCCCGTAATTTACCAATTGATAGGTGCCTGGTGAATAAGAACTGGCAGGATGGCGGGATGGCGGAAGTTTTTATATCACGCAAACACGTTAACGGCAATAGAACCTTTTGCCTGTATATAGTTGATTTGTATTGTTTAGGTATTAAAGACACCACATTCCGTTTCAACCAGGATGAAGCTGATTTCGATAACTTTTTGGAAGCCATGAGTGAAAACATCATGATGGAAGAAACATCGTACACTTTAGCGCATAACATTGTTTTTGCCGGGCTTGAGTTTGCGGAGGAGTTCGGTTTTAAACCCCATAAGGATTTTATACAAACCACACAGTATTTCCTGGAAGAAGATACGGACGCCATAGAATTGATAGATATTGAATGTGGTCATGATGGAAAACCCTTCTATGTGCAGGGCCCCTACGATACCCCGGCCAGGGCGAACCAAATTATGAGCCAACTGCAAAAAGCGGTGGGGCCCGATGGGTACGAGGTGCTACGAGAGGCAGACATGGTTGACGACGATGACGATGATGACGATGACGATTATTATGATGAGGATGGTGAGGATGGTGAGGATGATGATGGCTATATCAGTCCTTATGAGGGAATGTCTTTTGAAGAACAGAAACAACTCTTTTTAGCAATTAATCCAGATTTTGAACAGTTGGACCTGGCTGCTTTAAAAAAATTGGAAGACATAACAAACGCCATCTATAATACTCTGGTACCGAGAGAAGCCATAGATGCCTTTGAAGAAGAATGGGTAGCCGAGTTGGATGTGGATATAGCAGATGATTTTTACACACCGGGTATGCTTGGGTTGGAAGAAAATGAAACAATAACAGAGAAAGCCGCAGAACTCCTGAGTGCCATTATTTTAAACAAGGAAAACTTGCAGGACGCCCTTAAAGAATTAAAAAAAGAGTGGGGCGATTTTGCATTTGCCGACTATGCCAGCCTTAAATATTTTACAACTGAGGATAGCGAAAGTTATAAAGAAAAATTAGCGGGTGGGCAGAAACTTTACCCCCATTACGCCCTGTTTACTATCGAAAAATATGGCTATGATCTCAGGCACTATCCTGAACGTGTTACTGAGATAAAATTTGAAACAGTGTTTTCAAACCGGGCCGAGATTACCGGGTACGAACTCTTCAACTTTCAAACTTATAAGCTCAATTATTTTATTCTGCAAAAAGATATGGCTGCCATTGAGGCCATGTTTTATTTGGCTGATTATTTTATTGGTTGGGACGATGAATACATTATGGTCCACAGGATGAATGTGCTATTGGCAAGAGTTGATCTGCTTAGAGCGCATTTTTCCAAATAAATATCCCGACAAATTTTATTTCCTGTTGAAAGATTTGTTACTATTCTTTAATAAAAGTCTGTGTCAACTTTGCCGCAACTACGAAATTTGAGAACTGTGTTGTGCGAGCCTACATTAGAAGCAAGTGTACCACGCAAACGAAACTGTTACCCGAAAGCTGTGCCGGAAACCTGTTATTCTGCTTTACCCGGATCCCGATCAAAAAAATCACTTTTTTCACCGATTGCCGTTCTGAGGCACCTCATAATTTCCTCGTGGAAGTCAGTGCCTGCAGCATGCAGAGGATCGATTGCCTTTACCAATAATGTTCGCAACGAAAAAAGTTGCTCTGTGTTATATTTCTTTGAAGCCTTTACTAATTCCAATTTCATCAACTCCTCTTGCTGATTTTGTTTGGGATTGAATATCTCGTTTATATGGCTGCACTGGTGGCAAACGCCATTCTTGTTGATTAACGCACACCTGTGCTCAAAAATATCAGTCATGTTATTTCTTGCATCGTTCAACAGGTGTTTTATCACGCCTTCTGTCTTTCCGAGTATAAGACAAATTTCCTTTACCTGAAAATCGTAGATATTTTTTAGGATCAGCGCTACCTGGTTTTCTATAGGCAAGGTCTTTGAAATACACGTAAAACAGTAATCGATATGCTCTCTCATTTCGTAAGCTCCGGCAGGCGACGTATTGTGAACCATCCAAAAAACTTGCCTGATCTCCTCTGAACCTATAGCCAGGTCTGCCGCCCGATCCTGGGCATCAGCCTGCCATCTTTTTAATTTTCTTAAATGATCATAGGCAAGGTTGGTGGCTATCCTGAATACCCAGGTTTTTAGAGAAGAGTCCTGTTTAAAGGTGGATATGTTAGTAAATGCCTTGATGAAGGTATCATGGCTCAGGTCATCTACATCGTTTCGATCAGTAAGCAAACGGTACAAGTAAGATTTCAATTGATTTTGAAATCCGGCAAACAATGTTTGGAATGCATTGATATCTCCCGCTATAGCCGATTGCAGGATTTCTTCTCTTTCCATTCGTTCAATTTATTATAATAACAAGAGATAAAATAATGAACAATTTTTTTTGAACCCAGCGGAAGTTTTTCAATTAAGCTTCATTGGCAGTCTGTCCGCCGCGGCGGATCGCACTCTTTTACATTTTATCAATGAGGAGCAAAATGCCGGGTCACTAATTTATCCCTTGCGCAGTATAACAGATACAAACTGAGTTGCAGTCTTTCGCCGGAAGACTGCAACTACTAATGTACTAAAATAACGTACTATAAAATGTTCAGCTTGCCGCAATCCACATCCACAATATGACTGTTGAATGCAACCCCTGTTTCAGAGGCAAGGAACGCAGCCGTTTCACCAACTTGCTTCAATGTTGGACTCGTCTTTAATATGTCGAAGGCTTTGTATTGTGCAACCAACTGTTCAGGAGGCATTCCGTACTGTTGTGCAGCAGCATCGATCCATCCGGAAATTCTCTTAGTCTCCATTAGCGCGCCTGGACAAATACAGATCACCTTTATACCATCGCCGCCCCATTCAGCAGCCATCACACGTGTCAATCCTTCAATAGCTGCACTGGCTGCCGTAATACCCGCCACATGAGAAAGCTTGGACCTGGATAATGCGGCGGTTAAAAGTAAGATAGTGCCCTCGGATTGGGCTTGCATCATATACTTAGCCGCAACCCTCGAAGTAAGAAATTGTGAGCCACAGATCTTTTCTATCGGGGCCATAAATTGTTCGAAAGTAGCCACTGTTGTGGGTGGACGCCCACCCATTTCGCTGTAGTTAGCCCCGATACCATTGAATACGACATCCAATTTGCCGTTATCCGCGACGATCTTTTTTAAGAAATCATCTATTTCAGTTTCATTCAGTGCATCCACTTGGGCAGCTTCTGCACTTCCGCCATTGGCTTTGATCTCTTGAGCCAATGCTTTTACGGCATCAAGGTTCCGGGCGGTAACATACACCTTTGCCCCGTGTTGGGAAAACGATTGAGCAACAGCTCCCGCAATATCACCAGATGCGGCAAATACTACGGCTACTTTGTCTTTTAGATTTTGCATTTTGTTTAATTTATCTTCTGACGAATGAGCCTTGCAAAACGGTCGGAATTTCTCAAAAAAAATTATCGAGTAGCCGGCCGCTGACTTTACAATAGGTGAGGGCTGTTTAATATCCCGGCTAATGTTTTATGTCCCCGGTGGGGTTTTCGCATTTTACACTATGGATTAAAAGGGGCTTTATTGCGAACTCCGACGTAGAAAAGAGCTTTAATTTTTGTGCTTCAATGACAGCGCAGCGGTGGCAGCTTTTAATTTTGGAGAGCTTTCAACAATCGGGGTTTCGCAGGAGGAGGTTTTTATAACTGGGAACAGATGCGGCGAAAACCCCTCTGGGACAGAAAGGACATATTGAACGGCTCCCAAGTAAAAAATTGAATTCCAAGGCAAGAGAAAAGAGATCTTTTGTTACTAAAAAACGCCTTAAAATTTTACTTTTAAGGCGTTTTTTAGTAGATCATTTGCAATCCTGTTAAAGATATTACCCGATGATTTTAATAACACTTTATCAGAGTAGCATAACTTTCCCCGTATAAAGCTTTTTGCCATTGCTTAGTAAATGGATCAGGTACATGCCTTTCTGCACGGGACGACTGATTTTATATAAATTCGGTTCCCTGGTTAGAACTATTTTTTGTGATGACATTCTTTTGTCCTCAATACTGTACAATTCAACAGTACCATTGCCGGCAGTTGTACCGGAAGTTTGAAGATAGACATAATTTCCCTGCACATAACTGCGGGCATCAAACCCCTGGCTATTATTCATTTTCACCACTATCGTACTATATGGATTAACCTGCCCATCTTTATCTGTTTGTGAAATCCGGTAGTAATTAAGATTAAATGGCTGGCGGTCCAGGAAGGAATAATTATGTTGGGCTGATCCGATCGCTTTGGTTGCATTCACAGTGGTTAAAGTTTCAAACCTTTGACCATCCCTGCTTTTTTCAATAGTGTAGAAGCCATTATTCATTTCATTGGTGGTGCCCCATTCCAATGAAACATCTTTTTGTACAGGTTTTCCGCGGAAGTAAAGCCAGGTTACGGGAAGTACGGTACAGTTACCAGCAGGAGAAACGACATTTATCCCCGAGGTATTCAATGCCCTATTAGTTACCAATGCCCTTCCGTTGATATTGACCCCTGTTCCCAGGTTTATTACGCCGCTGTTTGCAACAATTGTACCGTTGAAAATTGAATTAGCTGAAATATCTACGGTTCCTTCTACTAACCAATATACATTTTTAGCCTGGGCACCGTTGACCAGTTTAACCTTTGAATTAACACTTGCTGCAAAAGCCCCATTAATCTTTATTATAAATACCGCATTCACATTATTCAATGCATTCAGGTATACGGTATCTGTGAGGGATGCCGCCGAGTTCATGAGGTACGTGTGTGGTGTAAGTTCAAGCCCGTTTCCAAACTGGGCAGGAAACATTAATTGAATATCGTGAGGCTGCACATTTAGGTAATTATAAGCAATTATTAAATCGGATGCGCTTTGATTAGTAGATGCATCCGGCGAGGTATGAATAGTACCCCCTACCAATAAAGGATCATAACCGGCAGTTGCACCAAAATTGGTTCCAACATCGCCGGTTACATAGGTAACACCGCTGTTACTAACATCGCCGTTACCTGAAAATAAAGCAAAGCAGGTGGCGGCACCAAGCGTAGGCGCAACCGGACCTGAAAGAACAACCGTTCCGCAACCGGGCGGTGTATAGGCCATTATTCCGGCAACTGTTATAGCGCCTGTTGTAGTGAAAGCCCTTCCTTCAAGCGTATCGTTAATAGCCATTACTATTTCAGCATTGTTGGCAATAATAGTTCCCCTCATAAAAGTTCCGGTAGCCATGTCTACCTTTCCTTCAACTTTCCAAAACACATTACATGCCTGTGCCCCATTAAGCAATTTTACTTTAGCAGCTGCATTCGTAGAAAATGCTCCATTTATTTTAAAAATAAATACAGCATTCGGATCGCCCTGTGCATCTAAGTTAAGTGTTAAATCCAAAAAGGAAGTACCTCCAATATTATATACGCCTGTAAAAAGCGTTTCCCCGCCACCCAGTCCGGGAGCATGTGCATTAGTGGCTGTGGTGGCATTTAATTGGTTATAAGCAATCAGTAAATCCGCGGCTGCCAAGGCGCTTACAGCATCACCATTGTGTATCACACCGTTCACATTGCCGAAACCGGTAGTACTTCCACCGCCGTTGGTACCTACGTTACCAGTAACAATAGCCTTAACGCCACCATTGGTTACAGCCCCCTGTGAAGAAAAGAGAACAAAACTTGCTGCGCTGCCGAGGGGAGGTGCAACAACCTGCGAAAAACTTAGATGCGTAACAAATACTATTATAAACGTCTGTGCAATAATCAGTAGATTTTTTTTCATTTTATTGGATTTAAATTTGGTTTAGCTAACCAGCAAAGCTGACAATTTTTATGCAACTAGTTGTTACACAACTAAGGAATATTATTACATATTTCACATGTTACGATTTATTGAATTTTCATCAGATTTTTTAAATAAAATGGGATAACTCCAATCCTGAAGAGTATGAATATAAATATTTGATATACCCGGTATTTATGCCGCTTTTTTTGAACATAAAAAGAGCAGGGTAACATTTCAATTGGCTACCTCCATAGATTAATAATTTGCTTCTATGGTTGGTTTATTTGTTTCCGTGGTTACTATCAAGCCGAACCATTACACTCTCCGAGGCAGGTGTCCTCACCAGCCGGTAATTGTTAAATCATCCAGTTTGTTCAGCAGGGATCATCTTTATGTCCCGGTGGAGTTTTCGCATTATACACTATGGATTAAAAGGGAAATTATTGCGAAACCCCGAGGTAGAAAAGAGCTTTAATTTTTGGGCTTTCAATGACAGCACAGCGCTGGGAGCTTTTAATTTTGGAGAGCTTCCAACATCGGGGTTTCGCAGGAGGAGGTTTTTATAATTGGGAACTGATGCGGCGAAAACCCCGCTGGCACAGAAGCTTACATTTTAAAGGGATGCTCTAAGGAAGTATTTCAAGATCTAAAAAATGTCCTGAAGGGGTCAACATAAAATTGCTAAGTCTGCTATCCTTAGACTTCCACAGCATGCTAAGGGTTATTGATAAAAGTCAGACAAAATATAGAATCAGCGGGTAGGCAGTTATTCTTTTGGTCGTTCATAAATTTCTCCATTTTTCAATAGAACAACACCGCCAGTCGTTTTGAATTTGGTTCTTATAAATGAATTTACCTGGTAGTTTAATTGTCGCTTAACAGAAAAGTGAAGATGCGGTCTTAAAACTTGCCCTGTCGCTCCGCTTATACAGATTTGCTGACCTTGTTCGACATGTCCATTTTTAATGAGAACACCATTTTTTTGTAAATGCCAATAGCAACCAAAACTTCCATCGTCATGTTTAATGATTAAATAGTTAGCTTTATTTTTATAGCTGGCATAAAGTCCTCCCTCATCATTATTGTCTTTGTAACTATAAATTCTGCCACCCCTTGAAGCGTAAACTGGAGTTCCTATTGGCATTTCAAAATCAATTGCAGCAATATGCTGATGAGAAAATAGTCCTCCGTAACCCTGAACTACCCTATGTTTAGTTTCGATTGAATAAGGAAGTTGATATTCAAAGTTGTCAAGGTTTGAAGTTACAGAGGTGCTATAAGATAAAAATATTGCAAGGGTAATTGTCAGAGAAAGTGCAACAAAGAATAAAATTTTAAGCGCCTTGGCAAAACTTTTCATTTTTAGCTTTTAAAATTAAAAGAGGTTCAAATTTAATTGTCTACAACGACAGTTGTGAATAAACCCCCATCGCTTTAAATACCCGGAACTTTTAGGATAGCGGGTACGAAGTTTTTACTAGTTTGTGGAAACAAAGCAAGGTGAAGGAAGTGAGTTCAATGGTTGAGACAATTTATGATATTATCAAAACACATATGATGAAATAAAAGTGGAAATACAAAGTGCCAAAGTCCCTCGTGATTTTTGCAAGAAGAAAGCATAACATTTATGATTCAAATTACCATTTTTGGTCATTAGCGTTGCGTTGTTGAAAGTACTAGTTCTTTGAAAGTATTGTCAGTGTTGAGTTTGGAAGGATTTTATGCCTAAGACGATTTGATTTTTTTCAAGTCTAAAAAATCATACTTTGCTGAAAATC
>JBDSAP010000411.1:0-44696 GCA_039922055.1 Ferruginibacter sp. | reverse complement strand
ACAATGAACCATCAAAATCAAGCACAGTGCCGCTCGATGCAGTACCCGACGAGGCATTGATGGAATGGGAAACAAAAGGGATTATGGAGAGTGCGAATTTTTTAGAGAAAGAAAAAGATGAAGCATTGAAATAATCGGCGTACGGTGACTCACCGAAGCGATCAAAAAGTATTCATAATATCGATCATGCCAGATACCACACAGGTGCCAATAAATTCCAACGGGACAAATCAAAATACATACGATGCCATTGTGATAGGCAGCGGTATCAGCGGTGGCTGGGCCGCAAAAGAGTTGTGTGAGAAAGGAATGAAAACATTGGTGCTCGAAAGAGGAAGAAATGTTGAACACATCAAAGATTACCCAACAGCCAAGCACCGGCAATCAAAACCCATCAATTTTGTACATGGCATTTCCAGCAAGAGCGATAGACTATGCGGTGAAGGAAATGAAGCGAGGAGGATTATGAATGGTGAAAAGGAAGTGGTGAAAAGTGAAAGTTGAAAGGTGAAAAAAGAAAGTCTGATTGTATCTCAGCAAACCGTTATCAACAAAAGTCTCTAAGCCCTCTCTTTCGGAGAGGGGTTTGGGGTGAGGTCCTTCAGAAGCAATGGTGATTCAAAAAACACCAAACACCAAACAAAAAACACTAAACAAAAAACAAAAAAATGCTCCCGCAAAATAATTCCTGGCAACTAACCGGCCTTGCAACCCTCCGGATCATAACCGGCCTGCTCATGCTATATCATGGCCTGGAAGTTTTTAATGCTGCGAAAATGGCGGAGTATGGCAAGTGGGAAAAGGTCAGCGCCATGCCAGCCCCGGCGTTGATGGTATACATTGGCAAGGCACTGGAATTTGTTACGGGTGTATGTTTCGTTCTCGGTTTGTTCACCCGTATTGCGGCGGTATTAATGGCCATTAATATGCTTGTTATTTGTTTTAAAATAGGCGATGGCAAATTTTATTATGAAGATCAGCACCCATTCTTATTTGCATTGCTGGCGATGGTATTCTTTTTTGCAGGGCCAATAAAATGGGCATTGGATCACATGATCTTTAAACCAAAAAGACGCAATTATTAATATTTATGATACGAACATCAGAACATCGATTTGGCATCGTTGCGACGCTCCGTTCAAGGGCAGTACTACTATTAAGCTTTAGCCTGCTGCTATCCCAAACAGTTTTAAATGCGCAGTCTAGGCAAAGAACCTATTGCAATCCCATCAATATTGATTACGGTTACACGCCCATTCCAAACTTCAGTGAATGGGGCCGGCACCGTGCCACTGCAGATCCGGTAATTGTTAACTACAAAGGCGATTTTTATTTGTTCAGCACCAACCAGTGGGGATATTGGTGGAGCAGCGATATGCTCAACTGGAAATTTATTTCCAAAAGATTTCTTCGCCCATGGAACAAGGGCTATGATGAATTATGTGCACCCGCGGTAGGTATTATAGGCGATACCATGATTGTATTTGGTTCTACCTACACCAGCAACTTTACCATTTGGATGACTACCGATCCCAAAGCAAATGATTGGAAGCCGCTGGTCGACTCATTTGCTATTGGAGGATGGGATCCCAGCTTTTTTACGGATGATGATGGTAAACTTTATATGTACAACGGCAGCAGTAATAAATACCCGATGTATGGCGTGGAGCTTGATAGGAAAACCCTGATGCCCAAAGGCGCACGTAAAGAGATGTACCTGCTCGAAAGTTGGCGCTATGGCTGGCAACGCTTTGGAGAATATATGGATGACACTTTTCTTGATCCGTTCATTGAAGGCAGCCACATGACAAAATATAAGGGCAAGTATTATCTCCAGTACGGTGCACCGGGCACAGAATTTAGCGGCTACGCAGATGGGCTGCTGGTTGGTGAAGGACCATTAGGCCCATTCACGCCAAAGAGTGATCCGTTAAGCCTTAAACTTGGAGGCTTTGCACGGGGAGCAGGGCATGGCGCCACATTTACGGATAATTATAAAAACTTCTGGCATGTAAGCACAATGGTGCTGAGTGTAAAAAATAATTTTGAGCGCAGGCTCGGCATCTGGCCCACAGGCTTTGACAAAGACGGCGACATGTGGTGTAATACAGCCTTTGGAGATTACCCGCATTTGCTGCCATCCGCAAACACCGATGTACATCAATCTCCATTTGTTGATAATGGATTTACGGGCTGGATGTTGCTTAATTATAAAAAACCCGTAACGGTGTCCTCCACCCTTGGTAGTTACAATGCTAACAAAGCCATTGATGAAAGTATTAAAACATACTGGAGTGCAGCCGGTGATAAAAAGGGCGAGTGGATACAATCAGATTTGGGGAATATGTCAACCGTAAATGCCGTGCAAATAAATTATGCCGATCAGGATGTGGACAGCAGTTTTCTTGGAAAGTCAATGGGTGTATTTCATCAATACAAATTGTACTACTCCGCAGATGGTAAAAGTTGGAAGGTGCTTGCGGATAAAAGCAATAACAAAACAGATGTGCCGCATGATTACATTGAGTTGGAAACTCCGGTACAGGCAAGATTTATAAAGCTCGAAAATATTCACATGCCCACCGGCAAATTTGCAATCAGCGGTTTACGTGTATTCGGCAATGGCAATGGCGCAAAGCCCGCAGCAGTAAAGCAGTTCATGGTATTAAGAACAGAGAAAGATAAACGAAGCGCCTATATAAAATGGAGCCCGGTTGACAATGCTTTTGCATACAATATATACTATGGAACCGATCCCGCTAAACTATATAATTGTGTGATGGTGCATGATGTAAATGAATATTGGTTCAAAGCAATGGATAGCAAAATGCCCTATTATTTTAGAATAGAAGCGATCAATGAGAATGGAGTTTCTGTAGCCGGAGAGATTGTAATGGCGGAATAGGAAAATTGGTTAATTGATAATTGATAAAATGATAGTTGATAATGAATTGATAATGGATAATGATAAATTGATAATTGATTAATGATAGGGATAGTGATAATGAATGATAGATGAAAAACAGGGGAAGATGAATGCCGGATTATTCTATATTCCCTAGGAACATCTAGTGGGTAGGAAATATGAAACCGGGGATATACAACGTTCCATCGGAACGTCTGGTGCTAACAAGGTGTTTATCTGATATGCGATCCAATATGCAACGAAAATTAATTCAGAACAAATAAAATAGAAAATGAAAAGATTAATAAATACATTGGTATCACTGCTGTTGGTTTTAAATGTAATGCAGGCGCAGGAAACCAAGCCTCCATTCTGGAACGATATTCAACGGTTTAAATCAAGGGATAGCGCAAGTGCCCCTGATAAAAACGCCATACTTTTTGTGGGCAGTTCTTCCTTTACAAAATGGACCGATGTGCAGGATTATTTTCCCGGTTACAAGATCATCAACCGTGGTTTTGGTGGTTCATCTTTACCCGATGTAATCCGTTATGCCGACGACATTATCTTTTCTTATGAACCAAAACAAATCGTTATTTATTGTGGCGAAAATGATCTCGCAGTTTCTGATACTGTTACTTCGCAATTAGTATTCGAACGCTTCAAAATCTTATTTGAAATGATAAGGGCAAAAATGCCATCCGTACCAATTGCCTTTGTTTCATTAAAGCCAAGCCCGAGCAGGGAACGCTTATGGCCTAAGATGATCGAAGCAAATTCCATGATCAAAGATTATTTAAAAACAAAAAAGCACACCGCTTTTATCGATGTATATCATAGCATGTTCAATAAAGATGGCTCTGTAATGAAAGACATTTTTATCGAAGACAATCTTCACATGAATAAGAAAGGCTATGCCATTTGGCAACCAATAATAAAGCAATACCTCGTAAAATGATCATCAATGAAGCCCCTAAATCCCCTGAAGGGGACTTTTGGAGTATTTGAATTTGATGTGTATTCATTTTGTTATTGACCATTGACATTCACTTAACAGACGAAAAATAAAAACAATAACATGAAAAAAGTACTAAGCGTTGCAGTCTTATTCATCTCCATGACGGTAACTGTTATCGCTCAAAAAACGGATGCGAAGATGAAGCCCTTCATCGATGCTTTGATGAAAAAGATGACGATCGATGAAAAAATTGGCCAGTTGAATTTGCCGGGATCCGGAGATATCGTAACAGGCCAGGCATCTAATTCCGACATTGGAAAAAAGATAAGAGAAGGCAAGGTTGGTGGATTGTTTAATATCAAATCTGTCGAAAAAATTATGGCTGTACAAAAAGTAGCAGTAGAGGAAAGCCGCCTGAAAATACCATTGCTTTTTGGGATGGATGTGATACATGGTTATCAAACAGTGTTTCCCATTCCACTTGGCTTATCCTGTACATGGGATATGAATGCAGTCGAACGTAGTGCCCGGATCGCAGCGCAGGAAGCCAGCGCCGATGGCATCAACTGGACATTTAGCCCGATGGTAGATATAGCCCGCGATCCACGCTGGGGCCGTATTGCAGAAGGCTCAGGAGAAGATGCATATCTTGGTTCCCAGATCGCTAAGGCAATGGTGAAAGGCTACCAGGGAGATGATCTTTCTAAAGATAATACCGTTATGGCTTGTGTAAAACATTACGCATTATATGGCGCCGCCGAAGCAGGGCGTGACTACAACACTACTGATATGAGCCGTGTGAGAATGTTTAATGAATATATGCCACCGTACAAAGCAGCAGTAGATGCCGGCGCAGGAAGTGTGATGGCATCGTTTAATGAAGTAGATGGCATTCCGGCCACTGGCAATAAATATTTGATGACAGATGTGTTGCGCAAACAATGGGGCTTTAAGGGGTTTGTTGTTACCGATTATACCGGCATCAACGAAATGGTAGACCATGGAATGGGCGACCTGCAAAAAGTTTCAGCGCTTGCTTTAAATGCAGGCATTGATATGGATATGGTGGGGGAAGGTTTTTTAACCACGCTTAAAAAATCTCTGCAATCAGGAAAAGTAACCGTGGCACAGATCGATGCAGCATGCCGCCGTATTCTGGAAGCAAAATATAAATTAGGATTGTTTGACGACCCATTTCGTTATTGCGATGTAACAAGATCAAAAACTGAAATATTTACAGATGTGAACCGCAAAGCGGCAAGGGAAATTGCTGCGCAAAGTTTTGTGTTATTAAAAAACCAGGGCAATGTTTTACCATTAAAAAAATCAGGCACTATTGCGGTGATCGGGCCACTGGCAGATGCAAAAGAAAACATGCCCGGTACCTGGAGCGTTGCAGCCGATTTCTCTAAAGCTACTTCCTTACTAGCGGGCATACATGCTGCACTTGGGGGTAACTCAAAAATTCTACATGCACTTGGGTCCAACCTTGATGCGGATACGCTGTTTGAACAAAGGGCCGGAATGTTTGGAAAATCTTTTAACCACGATGAGCGTAGCCCACAACAAATAATTGATGAAGCAGTTAGCATCGCCAATCAAAGTGATGTAGTAATTGCCGCTTTGGGTGAGTCAGCGGAAATGACAGGCGAAAGCAGCAGCCGCAGCGATATTGAAATTCCACAAGCGCAACAAGATCTACTGATGGCATTGTTAAAAACAGGTAAGCCGGTAGTATTAGTACTATTTACCGGAAGGCCACTTGCATTAAAATGGGAGAATGAAAATGTGCCGGCTATTTTAAATGTATGGTTCGGCGGTTCGGAAGCGGGCAGTGCAATAGCGGATGTTTTATTTGGCGATGTGAATCCTTCGGGAAAGCTCAGTACAACGTTCCCGCAAAACATTGGGCAGGTCCCCATTTTTTACAATCATAAAAATACAGGTCGTCCTTTACCCGAAGGAAAATGGTTTCAAAAGTTTCGCTCGAATTACCTGGATGTTTCCAATGATCCATTGTACCCGTTTGGCTACGGCTTAAGCTATACAAATTTTACTTATAGTAATGTTGAACTCAGCCGTTCTTCCATTCATTCCAATGAATCACTAATCGCTACCGTTACTGTTACCAATAGCGGCGCAGTAACCGGTAAGGAAGTAGTTCAGTTATACATTCGAGACCTGGTTGGTTCCAGTACAAGACCAGTGAAAGAATTGAAGGGTTTCCAAAAGATCGAATTAAAACCAGGTGAATCAAAAAGAGTAGCTTTTTCTATTTCTTCGAACGATCTTAAATTTTATAATTATGATTTGAAGTATGTCGCAGAACCCGGAGATTTTAAAATTTTTATCGGCGGCAATAGCCGTGATGTAAAGGAAGCTGATTTTAAATTATTATAATTTCTAAGTATGCTAAAATACTTCCTGTTACTTTTTAATTGCAATTAACCTTCATTGGCTGATGTAGCCGCAAGAACAGAAAAGCTATAAGATCAATTTTATTTTAAACTCCCACAACATGATTAGATTTTCCATTGGATTATTATTTTTCCTGTGCATGTCATCAACCTTAAAATCACAGGATCTCAGTTTATATCAAAAGAAATATTTTGTATCGGGCAACGATACACTTCCTTACCGGCTGCTATTGCCTGCAAATTATGATGCATCCAAAACTTACCCGCTCGTATTTTTTATGCATGGCGCAGGTGAGCGGGGCAGCGATAATGAAAAGCAACTGGTGCATGGCGGAAAGCTTTTCCTCGATGATGGTAATAGAAAAAATTATCCGGCAATTGTTGTATTCCCGCAGTGCCCGCTAAATGGTTTTTGGGGTAACATTGCTTTCAAGATGAAAGATGGTAAAAGAAATATTGACTTTTTGGTAGATAGTCCTGCAACCAAAGCGATGAGACTGGCACAGGGTCTGCTTTATGATCTACTGCGATCATACCCCGTTAGAAAAAAGCAGGTGTATGTGGGGGGCTTGTCAATGGGCGGAATGGGTACGTTTGAATTGGTTTATAGGAATCCATCCATATTTGCCGCGGCCATCGCTATTTGTGGTGGAAGTAATCCTGCGGCTGCAAAAAAAATGAGCAAGACCAGTTGGTGGATATTTCATGGGGCGAAAGATAATGTGGTGCCTCCGGCGTTATCCGAACAAATGAATGAAGCATTATTAAGTGCAGGAGCTAAGGTAAAATTTACAGTTTATCCCGAGGCCGAGCACAATAGTTGGGACAGCGCTTTTGCAGAACCGGGCTTATTGCAATGGTTATTTGCGCAGCATAAATGATACACCCGCTACTTTTTATTGTGCGTTTCAGAACATAACGTTTTCATCATCTACATATATTTACTGCTTGTTATCTTTACGCAAATTCCATCATAGCCAAAGCTGAGTTCAAAACATAAAATGTTTTTTTTTAATTGAAAAAGTTGTAGTGGTGATAGGGGACCAGGGACGGCCAGGCATCTATTAGGACGTTGGTATTTTTATTTCATTCTTTACTGATCGATCATTATGAAAAAACCAATCATTTTATCCTGCGTTTTTCTATTGGCATTATCTGTTGTTGCCCAAAAGCAGGTGAATATTTTGCAGGTGCCGGGAGTTGATCAGTTTTGTTCCATCAATGAAAAAGGTTTTTCTGTTTTGCCGAGTGGGCGTTTGGTGAAGCCAGCAGGCGACTTTATTCGCATTACCAATGATCCGTTTGGAATGGCTATTTCACCCGATGGAAAAAAGGCCGTAACACTTCACAACGGCGTTTTTACAATTATCGATCTCATTACCTTGAAAGATACAAGAGTACCGGGTTATAATAATGAACTCACATCTCCATTGGCGCATGAACCCTTAAATGAAAGTCCATTTAAGCGGGACTCGTTGCAAAATAAGATCATTCCAACTGCCTTAACGGAAGGCTCTTTCCTTGGCGTTGCATTTGCGCCTGATTCCAAAACAGTTTATTTGAGTGGCGGTGATAATGGTGCTGTGATCGTATACGATATTGAAAAATTACAACGGATAGATTCAATTTCTTTGAATGGGAAAATAGGCAAAAAAGATTATGACGACAGCTTTACATCTGACCTTTTATTGAACGAGGCAAACAATGAATTGCTCATATTAGACAGGGGTAATTTCCGCCTCCTGCGGTATGATATTTCCAACAAAAAATTTACTGCATCTATACCTGCCGGCCGTCAGCCTTTCGGGCTTGCATTAAGCGCTGATAAAAAGATCGCCTTCGTTGCCAATGTGGGAATGTATTCATACCCGTTGGTAAAGGGAATGAACCGTGATAATTACGATTCAATGATGATCTCTCATCATCCTTATGGCAACAACACAAAAGAGTCTATTGAAGGCACCATGGTGGAAGGTAAACAGATACCCGGTGTTGGCAGTCCACATTCTCCTGATGCTATGAGCGTGTTTACAATTGATCTTTCAACCAACAAAATAACAGGCAAGTTTAAAACTGGTTTCCAACTCGGTGAAATGATCGAAGAAGCAGAAGTGGTGGGCGGCGCAAGTCCAAACTCAATTGCAGTTGGAAAAAGGTTTGCGTATGTAACCAATGCGACCAATGATAACATCTCCATTATAGATTATAAGAGCAATAAAATAACCGGCCATATTCAAATAAAGGTTGATAAACGCATTGATAAATACCGGGGCCTGTTACCCTTTGGGATCACGTTAAGCAAAGATGAAAAAACATTGTATGTAGCATTGCTTGGCTTTAATGCAATTGCTGTAATTGATGTACCTACAAAAACTACGAGGGGACTGATACCTACCGGCTGGGGACCCACGAGAGTTCAATTATCTAAAGATGAAAAGGAGATCTATATTATTACCTGCCGTGGATTAGGCGCCGGACCGAATGGTGGGGCTGGCTTCAATGCTCCTCCGCAGGGCACCTATATCGGCGATATACAGCTCGGCAGTTTTCAAAAAGTAATGATGCCTTCGGCTGTTGAATTAACGGACTATACAAAACAAACGCTGGCAAACACCTTTGTGAGCGCTCCCGTAAAAGATGATATCAAAAATCCTTTGCCGGCATTGCCTGGCCTGCGCAATAGCCCGATAAAATACATTGTGTATATCACCAAAGAAAACCGCACTTATGATGAGGTAATGGGCCAGTTAGGTAGTGGAAAAGGCGATAGCACGCTCGCAAGATTTGGCGTTAACTGCGAGTACATGTTACCTGACTCTTTGCGAAGCAAGTATCCCAACCTAAAAGTTTCGCCCAATCATCATAAAGCTGCGAAGCAGTTTTCTTTTAGTGATAATTTTTATTGTGACAGCGATGCATCGATCCATGGGCATCACTGGATGGTTGGTGTGATACCAAATGAATGGGTGGAAGCAAATTCAAGCGTAAATAAAACAGCAAAGGTTTTTTCAAAAGCGCCTGGTCGTCGTTTTCCCGGCTCTACCGGCAGTATCGATCCTGAAGATTATGGAGAGATCGGTGGCATGTGGGAAGCATTGGAACGGAAGGAAATAAACTTTTACAATTTTGGCGAAGCCAACGAAACGGCCCATGTGCGTGAAGAGTGGTCAGACACTGCAACGGGTGCAGGCCACGCCGTGATGGTTCCAATGCAGAAGGCGTTATTTACAAGAACGAGTCACAACTATGCTGGCTTTAATATGAACATACCAGACCAGTTCCGGATGAACCAGTTTGAAGAAGAATTTACAAAAAGGTGGATCAAGGGAAAACGGCAAATGCCTTCGCTAATAACGGTGCAGGTTCCCAATGATCACGGAGCAGGTGCAAGACCCGAAGATGGTTACTATTCACCGCAATCTTTTGTTGCAGACAACGATCTTGCTATCGGCAGGATGCTGCATTTTTTATCCCGTACAAAATACTGGAAAAATATGCTGGTGATCATTACGGAAGATGATCCGCAAGGCGGAGTCGATCATGTTGATGCACATCGGAGTATTTTAATGATGGCGGGACCGTATGTGAAGAAGGGCTATGTTAGTCATACGCATGCTAACTTTGGGTCGATATTAAAAACGATCTATAATATACTGGGTGTCCCTTACGTAAATCAATACGATGTTACGGCATCATTGCTGCAGGATTTTTTTACCAGTGAGCCAGACTATACGCCTTATACGTTGGAGAAGCATGACGAACGAATTTTCGATATTGAAAAGGCAATGAAAAAATATAACCATCCAATAGACTGGCGCAAAATAATGAAGGGGCCTGAAATGGACGATGAAGATGATATGCGTAAAATTCATTACAAAAAATCAAAGGAAAATTAACCCCCGAAACACAGTGCAATGAAAAATAACTGCCCCCGAAAGTTTCTGTTTTGTGTTTTTACGTTTTTTATAAGCCTTGCATCCACAGCACAAATAAAGGATACAGCTTCATTTACAAATCTGCAGGAAATAAAATTAGTTGGTTACAAAACCATTAATGGTATAGGCCACTTTAACGACGTGAATGAACCGATCATCTATGCAGGTAAGAAAACAGAAGTAATAGAAGTGGACAGTATTGATGCCAATAAAGCGATCAACAATACCAGGCAAATATTAGGCAGGATACCGGGACTGAATATTGTAGAAAGTGAGACTGGTGGTTTTGTTGCCAATGGCATTGGCATCCGCGGGTTAAACCCGGTGCAGTCGCTTGAAATGAATGTGCGGCAGAATGGATATAATGTTGCGGCTGATGTGTACGGTTACAATGAAACTTATTACCTGCCTCCCATGGAAGCTGTATCGAGGGTTGAAGTGATCAAGGGCGCTTCTGCCATACAATTTGGCTCGCAGATGGGAGGCATGGTAAATTATGTATTGAAGGAGGGCAGCAGCCACCAATCTTTTAAATACAGCACCATGCAAACTGCGGGCAGCGATGGTTTATTCAATAGCTTACACCAGGCGGGCGGAACCATTAAGAAATGGAATTATTTTACTTTTCTCAATTACCGAACTTTAGCGGGGTGGCGGCCAAACTCGCAGCAGCAGCAGCTTACAGGGTTTGGTAAACTTTCCTGGCAGGCAAATGAAAAAACGATTTTTGGGTTGGAATTTTCTTTGCTGCGCAATAAAATTAAAATGCCTGGTGGCTTAACCAACGACCAGTTTGAAGCAGACAGCAAGACTTCTGTGCGCTCACGTAACTGGTTAAAAAGTCCATGGAATGTAGTAACTGCCGCAATGGATCACCGGATAAATGCAAACACATCACTGCACATTAAATCAACATTTCTTTCGGGTGAAAGAAGCCTGGTGTGGTTTAATAAACTGCCCGGCGAGCCCGACATTATGAACCCCGCAACAGGTGAATTTTCCAACCGTGAAGTAGATAAGGAACTAATGAAAAGTTCGGCTACAGAAGTAAGATTATTGAACACCCGGCACATCGGCAAAGTGGAGAGTACCCTGGCAACAGGTATTCGTTTTGCGGTAGCTAATTTCAAAAGAAATGAAGAAGCTCCCGGCACTAACAAAAGTGACTTTGATTTGACTGTTACAGGTGAGTATGAAGAGAATTTTAATTTTACAACCGTCAACATTGCGGCGTTCATCGAAAATTGTTTCCAGGTAAATGATCGTTTTTCCATTACACCCGGTTTCAGGTACGAATCATTTGCATCAGAAGTAGAATCAGAATATGAAGTGAATGGAATAGAAAAAGAAACAGAAGAAGAAAAAACAAGAGGCTTTGGTTTATTTGCAATCGGGCTGCAATATAAAACGGGTAACAGTGCCAACCTTTATGGAAATATTTCACAAGCATACCGGCCCGTTGACTATGCGCAATTATTTCCTTTTGGTAATGTAACTAAAGTAGATCCTAATCTGAAAGATCCCAACGGCTGGAATGCGGACCTTGGCGCCAGGGGCAATATCCAGAACTTTTTTAACTACGATATCAGCCTGTTCTATTTAAGTTATAACAATCGCATTGGTCCTATTACCAGGATTGATAACACTGGCAATTCGTATATTTTACAAACTAATGTTGACAAGAGTGTGCACAAGGGAATTGAAAGCTTTGCTGAACTAAATATCACCCGTGCATTAGGAGTGAGCAAAACTGCCGGCGATCTGAATATTTATAATTCTTTTGCTTATACGAGAGCCCGTTATGTGAAAGGCGAATTCAAAGGCAAGCAAGTAGCTTACGCACCCGAAGTGATCAACCGTATTGGTGTTACCTATAACAAGAAATGGTTCATGACCTCCGTGCAGTTTTCCCAACAATCAAAATCGTACACTGACGCGGAAAATACAGAGAGAAGCGCCAACCCGCTAATAGGTCGTATACCGGCTTACAATGTGATCGATTGGTCGTTTACCATCAATTATAAAAAATTCAAATTTAAAGGAGGTATCAACAATCTTGCAGATAAAAGATATTTTACGCAGCGCACAGATGAGTACCCCGGTCCAGGTATTATTCCTTCCGTAGGCAGAAGCTTTTATACGGGCATTGGCTACAATCTATAATCAGGAAAAGAGGGCTGCAAATAACTATCAAATGGGCTATACCCTGGTGTCATCAAAATCCTGGTCTGCCTGGTCTTTGTTGGACCAATCCTGTAATGCTTCTTTAATTTTTTCGCCCAAAGGTTTGTGCTCTTGTTCTTCGTCAGAAACAGGTTCGGTGCTGTCGTTTTCGTCTTTACCAGGAGTAAGATCACCGTTATCATTTTTACCACCGGGGCCGGGATCATGCATGTAATATTTTTGTACGTTTATCATGTTGGATTTTTTAAGAGATTCAATAATGTAATAAAACAATCAGTAATGCTTCTTTAAAATTAGTGTATAAATTTCATCTTTCAATTTAACAGGAACTAAAAAAATGCACGGGAAAGATGATTCAATAACCTGGAGAACATGCGACTTGTTATGCAGGATAATAATAATAGATAAGCTCTATTTTATACCAGCGAAATTTTCTTTCCTGTTCTTGCTGCTTCATAAATGGCCATCATAATTTTCAGGTCTTTTAATCCCTCTTCGCCAGTGATATGATTAGGTAATGGCTTGTTCTCTAAGATCATTTTACCTATCTCATCACATTGAACCGCCTGCTGGTTGATGGTCGGAAAATTCAACTCTCCGTTACTAGTCCGGCCTTTGAATGGACCATAACTTACAGCCGGGCTCAATTCAAAAAATCCGTTATCGGCAGATGCAAAAAAACGATCGACACTATAGTTGTAAGAGCTTGTCGATGTACTCACTGCGCCACCCGGAAACTCCAGTTGCCATGTCACAGATTCCTCCACTTCTGTAAACACGTCTTTCTTTGTCACCGGTCCGAACTGCGCTGTTACAGCAACAGGTTCTTCTCCCAAAACATAACGGCAACACTGAACACAATAGATACCAATATTCATAAGCGGTCCGCCACCTGCCATAGCTTTTTTCAAGCGCCATTCACTGGGATCGCCGCTTATATACCCGAGTGACACTTCGATCAGCCGCACGGGACCAAATACTTTCTGCTGTCCCAATCTTTTTAATTCCAGGTGAAAGGGTTCGTAGTGTAAACGATAACCCACTGCGAGTTGTACGCCTGCATCTTTACAGGCTTTAATCATAGCTTCACAATCTTCCACTGAAGTTGCCATTGGCTTTTCCGTGATCACATGTTTACCAGCTTTCGCCGTTCTTATCACATACTCTTTATGCATTGAATTTGGCAATACTATGTATACCAGGTCGATGTCTTTGTTATTGGTGATCTCATCGAAGTCTTGGTAGTTGTAAATGTTTTTATCGGGAATATTATATTTCTTTTTCCATTCCTCTGCCTTTGCGGGATGCCCCGTAACAATGCCCGCCAGCCTGCAATATTTTGACTCTTCCAAACCCTCCGCCAAATAGGTTGCGTATCTTCCTAAACCAACTAATGCGATGTTCAATTTTTTGCCATCATAGTTTTTTTTATCTTGACCAGGAGCTGGTAAAAACGAGGGCAGGGCGAGCGCAACTGAAGCGGTGCCAACTCCTACACCAAGGTTTTGTAAAAATGAACGGCGGGTTAAATTTTTCATATCATAGTGTTTAATTGCAGGAAATATTTTTCCCAATTTTGCAGTTACGCCAGGAGTACTCCTACCACTAAAGAAACCGGCTTTAATTTTTCAAAAAATAAAATTTGATGTGTGGTCATGCGCTATGGGAGTAGCAGTAAATATTTTTCGAAAAGAATTTGATCTGCATGTTCACCCCGGCACTTTTCTGCATGTTAATTTTTTGTTTGACAAGCATTTGTTTTTCAATTAAACATCGTTGTGTCACTCACTTTTACCTTTCCAGCAATGAGGAGCGAAGCCCTTGATCCTTAAATAAACGACATAGTACAACGAGGTAAATACTTATCTAAAATTAACACATAAATTTTCATATTTTAATATAACAAGCAAGTAAAATACAGTCTGAAAGTCTATTAAATACCTTGGGGAATTTTGACATTATCTAACTAACGAAATGGATCTATGCAAATGGCAGCAACGAATAGCCAGCCGGTTTTCATACAATGGAAATGTTCTTTTCGCACCTGCATTTATAAATTTGCCATTCAACTAGTAACCAAATTTTTAGCTATCTCTTGCTGGTAGGTAAAAGCATCAGGAAGTTCCACTTCGCTCATTAAATCTTCCTATTCTGCAAAATCACCCTATACTATTTTCCTTTTATTATCTTTGCCGCTCAACATTAACTGTAGAGAATGGCACTGATTAAAAGTATTTCCGGTATAAGAGGAACGATCGGCGGAAAGACAGGAGATAACCTTACACCACTTGATATTGTAAAGTTTACAGCGGCATTTGGCACTTTATTAATGCAGGATAGCTCCAATAAAAAGATCATAGTAGGAAGGGATGGACGCATTAGCGGGGCCATGGTAAAAAGCCTGGTGATCAGCACTTTGAACGCAATGGGTTTTAATGTAGTTGACCTCGATTACAGTACAACACCTACAGTGGAAATGGCGGTAGTATTTGAAAATGCAGCAGGTGGAATCATACTAACGGCGAGCCATAACCCAAAGGAATGGAACGCTTTGAAACTGCTAAATAGTAAAGGAGAATTTATTAGCGGAGCAGAAGGCGAGAAAGTATTGGAAATAGCGGAAAAGGAAAGTTTTTCATTTGTTAGTGTTGATAAACTAGGTACAACTACCGCCGACGAGACGGCACTGCAAAAGCACATTGACGCCATATTAAAATATGAGCTGGTAGACGTGGCTGCTATCAAAAAAGCAAAGTTTAAAATTGTACTGGATGCAATAAATAGCACAGGCGCCATCGCAGTGCCTGCCCTGCTAAAAGCACTCGGGGTAAAAGATTTTACAATAATTAATGAAGAAGTGAATGGGAAATTTGCCCATAATCCAGAACCCTTACCAGAGCACTTAACCATCCTGAGCAGTGAAGTGGTAAAGCAGAATGCCAGTCTCGGTATTGCTGTTGACCCGGATGTGGACAGGCTTTGTTTTGTATGTGAGGATGGAAGTATGTTTGGCGAAGAGTATACTTTGGTAGCAGTAGCAGATTATGTGTTAAGCAGGCGTCCCGGAAATACAGTGTCTAATATGTCATCTACAAGGGCGCTAAAAGATGTAACCATAAAACATGGAGGTGAATATTTCCCCAGCGCTGTCGGTGAAGTGAATGTGGTGAATAAAATGAAAGCGGTAAATGCGGTGATAGGAGGTGAGGGTAATGGAGGAATCATTATTCCTGACCTTCATTATGGCAGGGATGCACTGATCGGTATTGCGCTATTTTTAACACATCTTGCAAAGAGTAAAAAAACAACCAAGCAACTACGCAATTCTTTCCCCGATTATTTTATCAGCAAGAATAAAATAAAGTTGGAAAAAGACATTGATGTGAGCGCTGTTTTTGAAAAGATCAAAACAAAATATAAAAATCATCCTATTAATATCGAGGATGGTTTAAAGATAGAGTTCGATACAGATTGGGTGCATTTAAGAACCAGCAATACAGAACCAATAATCCGCATATATGCAGAGAGCAATTTCGAAACCACCGCGGATAACATTGCAAGAAGGCTGATGAAAGATATTAGTGAGGTAATGTGAGCCCCCCCGCCCCTAAAGCGGAGCTTGGAGTGTTAATTTCGGGAGCTCTTTTATTAACTTTGACAATAAATGAAACTATAAATAATCAAACTCCAAAAGCCCCTTTAGGGGTTGGGGTTTTAGGTATCATGGAAAGAATCTACTTCGACAACGCCGCTACTACCGCACTTGATCCAGTTGTATTGGAATCTATGATGCCTTATTTAACAGACAAATTTGGTAATCCATCTTCTATTTACAGCTATGGACGTGAAACGAGAATGGCTATTGAACAGGCAAGAAAAATAGTGGCTAAAATATTGAATGCCCACCCTGCTGAAATATTTTTTACCAGCGGCGGTACCGAAAGCAGCAACACGGCTATCATGGCTGCGGTAAGAGATCTCGGCTGTAAGTACATCATTACTTCGCCCATTGAGCACCATGCGGTTTTGCATTCGGTGGAGCATCTTGCAAAGCTTGGCCTTGCGAGGGTAAGTCTTGTAAACCTGTTACCCAATGGCCATATCGACCTCGAACATCTTGAAGAGTTATTGAGTGAATCAGAAGAAAAAACATTGGTGACATTAATGCACGCCAATAATGAATTGGGTAATATACTTGATATGGACGCTGTTGGTACAATATGCAAAAAATATAATGCAGTTTTTCATAGCGACACGGTGCAAACCGTTGGGCATTTTCCCTTTGATCTGCGGAATACGCCGGTTCATTTCGTAACGGGAGCGGCTCATAAATTTCACGGGCCAAAAGGTGTGGGCATTTTATATATCAATGAAAATGTACGGATACAACCATTTGTACATGGCGGCGGACAGGAACGTAATATGCGTGCAGGAACAGAAAATTTATATGGTATTGTAGGTTTCGCAAAAGCTCTGGAATTAGCAACGGCCGGCTATGATCAGGATTCCGCATATATTAGTTCAATCAGAAATTACATGTACGATGAACTAAAGAAACATATACCTGGTGTTACTTTTAATGGAGATGTTTTTGGCAAGAGTTTATATACCGTCCTAAGCGCAAGTTTTCCTAAATCTGAAAAATCAGAGATGTTGCTTTTTAATCTTGATATCAATAATATTTGCGCCAGCGGCGGCAGCGCCTGCACTTCAGGAGCTGAGGAGGGTAGCCATGTTATACGTGCTGTCAATAACAATCCCAATCAAATAACTGTTCGCTTCAGTTTCAGCAAACACAACACAAAGGAAGAGGTAGATAAAGTGGTATCGGTGTTGAAGGAGATGGTTTAGCTCTTGGTTGACCATTGACGATTGACAATTGACGATTGACGATTGACCATTCACCCTCAACATTTTTATTCTCAGGCGAGTCTCTGCTATTGTAGTATTCAAAGACAAAGACTGTCGGTGGCAGGACTCGCCGTGGATTCCACTGATACGGCGTATCTTTTCTGATGTCGCGGCAAATCCTTCAGAGTTGGCTTTTAGCATTATAGATTAATTGTGAAGAGGCTTGCCTTTGAAGTATTTTATTTCACCAGTGACGACGGACATTGACGATTGACCATTGACAGTCAGTAATAAATGTTAACCTTTGGTTGATGGGATGAATAGCGGGCGTACCCACTTTAATTTAGCAACTCGCTTTTTTCAATTCAAATACTTCGGCAAGTAATTCAAAAGAGTGCTTCCTGTCTTCAGGGGTACCGGTCATGGTGGCTACCACAATCTCGTTAATATCGAAATTATCGGCAAGCTTTAATAATTGTTGCTTTACATCATCGGGGGTGCCGGAAATTATACGGCCGCTATTGTATTTTATTCTTTCCAATTCGGCCGACGAAAATTGATAGTCTTTAATAGTTTCATAGCTACCGGGTTTATCAAAGTTCCCTTTTTCAAATTGCAGTAGGCGATAGTCCATGAGCTTGCGCATTTCACTTGCCTTTTGTTCGGTGTCAGCACACAGCACCGAGATAGAAAGGATTGCTTCGGGAGAAGGAAATTGTTCAGATGGCTGAAACTGATCCCTATATATCTCTACCACTTCAGGAGTTGCATGACCATTGATGAAACGGGCTATTCCCAGGCCCATTCCAAAGCGGGCGGCAATCTTACTACTTCCGCCACTGCTGCTTAAGATCCATTGCTGCGGTATGGTGGAAGCCTGCGGTACAGCTAACAACGGTCCATATTTTGTTTCGGCAGTATCTTTAAAATAATGTTGCAGGTGTGATAATTGTGCCAGGTAACTTTCCTCGCTGAATGTGCTGGAGGGATTTAGAACCGAAGCGGTGACCCGGTCACTTCCGGGAGCCCGTCCCATTCCAAGGTCTATGCGTCCGGGAAACATGGTTTCAAGCATGCGGAAATTCTCTGCCACTTTTAATGCACTGTGATTTGGCAGCATAATACCACCGGAACCAATTCGTATATGTTGCGTGGCATCTCCCAGCTTCACCATCAGCAACTCAGGCGCTGATCCAGCGATAAAAGTTGCATTGTGATGTTCAGAAACCCAGAATCTTGTATAGCCTAATTCTTCTGCGAGCCTTGCAGTATCTATTGTTTCCTGTATCGCATCTGCGGCAGTAAATCCCTCCCTTACAATTGATTGATCAAGAATGCCCAGTCTTATTTTTCTTTCCATAATAAATGTGGTGATATATGGGTTTAGTAAACAAGCAGGTGAATCCTTTGTTCATTTTTTTCTAATGATCATCTTGAAAATGGATTGAAGAGCAAGACAATAATCCATTCGCATAGTGATGGATTGCAGGATTTGTGAACGATAGAGCTCTATTATTTTTTGGCAGCAGTTTTCTTTTTGAGAGCGGGAGTCTTAAGTGCTTTTTTTTTGGATGATATGGACTTTGTTATGGTCAATCCTTCTTTAAAATCGTTCTTGTCTTTTACTTTGGTAACAGAATTAGCATAGGCTTCTTTTATCAGCGCCGTTATATATTTTTTCGGAAAATCTGTTTTGCTCTTTACCAGGATATAGCGGTATTGGTTGCCCTTGCCCAAAAGCATCTTTTTAGTATCCGAAAGGTCGGCTCCCCAATAAAATCCGAAGTGTACATTTTTGCTTGTCCGGCCAATAGCAATGGAACAAAATGTATGTCCAAGTTTGTCGGTTGGAGACCAGCCAAATGCTACCGCATTATAATTATCGTAGATCAGTTCATTTGCTTTGGGATACAGGTCCCATACAAAATCCCGCAACCATAAAACCAGTTCCGTTATATTTTCATCAAATGGACGGAGGAAGTTTAGCAGGTCCGTTTTTTCATGTTGTCCCATTTCTAAAAATTTGATGAGATAAGATAATGCAACATCTGTGTTAAAGCAAGTGTTGTCGATTAAAGATGGCTGATTGATTATTTTTTAATACTTTGAAATTTCAAAAGCCCAACGGGCTTTAATATGAATAACCCTCGGAGCATCCCAGGGACAGTAGCTGTGGCACCATCCAACCCGGCAGGGGTTGAATATAATTGCAGCAAATATTTTTCATCAAACTTAGGTTCATTCAATAAAAGCCTAAACTTATATAAGGGTTTAACATTTGTGATACACACTATATTCAACCCCTGACGGGGTTGGTGCCTGCTTTTTTATTAACCACTGGTTTCACCAGTGGCTACTCATATTGAAGCCCTTCGGGCTACGGCATTCACGGTACCGAAATCTTTGAGTAATAGAAAAGTGTTGTAAAGTCTCCATCAATGTTGTTTACTTTAAAAATAACCGCCATCAAGGTTTGCAACCGCTGACGGGTGAGGCTACCCCGACGGCGGCTATCAGCCCCGTCGGCGATTGGTCAGGGGCTAAAGCTTAAGTAAACGACATTGAATCAGCAATATGCTTTTTTATTGACCAATAGTTTCAGCAGCGATTATTTATATGAAGCCCTTCAGGCTACGGCACTCACGGTATAGAATATTTTAGCAATAGACATAGTGGTTTGATTAGCAAAATGCAAAAAGTAAAATAATTTTCAGCAGTTCAACGTATCAGTTGTAATAGATACGAATAAGTATTTCGTAGCCTCCTTGTTTATTAAGCCAGACTCTTTTATGCAGAATGGATCCCAGCAGGAGCACGAATGTTTGCGATACGATGAAGATATTAATCTAGCGAAACAACCTCACAAATTTGGTTTTGGGTAACGAGCAACTTGGTTTCTTTAATTGCTTTATCTCTCCTGGCAGCCAACTCATTTTTATCAGTAAAAAAACAATCGATATTTGTTTTCTGATCATTACAGGATAGCGAATTTTTTTCATTAAAAAGTACACTGGTAAATTTTCGCTCATACTTTTCCGGATCGGTTACCTGTATATTGTAATACTGTTTTATAAATAACTCAAACCATTTTAAGAGCGCATAATTATAATAACGAACTGAATATATCGGAATAGCCGGATCGATCCCTTCTGTGTACTTTGGAAAATTTAATGTATTTAGCTCAATGATGGGGCTAAAGTAAAGCCTGTCCCGGTGTGGCTGCTCGTTGCCGCAACGCATATTTAAGATAGCATAGGCATACTTTTTTTGCGCATCCGCTCTTAAATAAAATACACCTGTAAGGAGTATCAGGAACATTATAATCTTAGTCATAATGATTCATTTTAATGATGATCCCGCCTGTATTAACAGTAAAAAATTGTAGAAGTATAGCTTAGCCTGCTAACTACAAATTATTGATTTAATAAAGCCAAGTCAAGAAGAAAATTTTAAAATAAGTGTTCGGGATGATGAGTGGTAGTATACCTGTCTTTGAAGTGAAGACATGGGAAGTGGGAGGTAAAATAAATTGTCGTGGAATATTTTTGCAGGCGAAGAGCAGTGTTTAAAAATTATACCCAAGCTTATCTGTAAGTGCAGCCGGTAGCACCGGTAATTTTCTCCTGTCAATAAGAAAGCTGTTCAACTGTGCGATCTCTTTAAAAATTGAATGCTTTTCCATTGCGGCCTGTAGATAACCTGCGCCGTTGCTGCCGCCGGTGCCAATTCTTGTGCCGATCATTCGCTGCACCATATTGATGTGCCGGCTGCGCCAGTTGCCTAATTGGTTGTCTATCGCCAGCAAAGTATCAAGCAATTGAAAAGGTAATTCGAGCATCGGGTAGCCCCGGTACAATAGTATAAATAATGCAGACCGGCAGGCTTTTGCACTTAGCTGGCGATGTTCATCAGTTCCGTTTTCATTGAATATTTTCTTGAAGAATTGCTCATTGTTTTTTTCCGCCGCCGCCAGGCTGTTCACGTAAATATATTCGTAATCGTTCCAGAAGATTGGTGCACTATAATTGCCTGAAACGGGTTGATACTCTTTCCAGTAATTGTTGTCGTTGATAAAGGGCATACGTTCGAGCCAGCCGTTTAAAAGATCTATAACCGAGTCTGTTTTTTCAGCTTCTTTAATTAGTGCTACTTCATTTTCTTTTAGCTGGGATGTGTAATATTCTTTACCGTGGCGGTGTTGAAACTTCAGTCCTAATTTAGCCTCGAGCTTTTTAAATTGCCAGCTTTGAAATCCAGACGCCGGACGAAGCATATCCCTGAAATCGAGGAAATCCATCGGGGTCATTGTTTCGAGAATATCTATTTGCTGCACCAGTAATTTCAATATTCCGTTAACCCGCATTAACCGGTGCACAATGGTTTGCAGTTCCGATGAATTATCATTGAGCGCCGGTCTGGCCATGATCTCCAGTACGGAATCAATTTCAAATTGTATTTGTTTGAACCATAGTTCGTAGGCCTGGTGAATGATGATAAAAAGCATTTCATCATGGGCTGGCTGCATGCCCGGCCTGGAGCTTTCAGGATGCTGTGCATTTAAGATTTTGTCGAGTTCGAGGTATTCGCCGTAGTGCAGGCCTTTATTTTCCATATAGTAATTTGATGGATCAAACTTACGAAATTACCATGCGGCCTGCATGAAAGTTTAGGCTACTGAAATAACAAATAATGCGGGCATGCTGCCCATTGATGAAATGTACACGAGTGCGACGCCAATGAAGTTGCCCTAAGTACTGAAGCCCGGTTCAAAAGAATTACATCACTAACAAAATTACTACCTGATGAGAATGGTGCTTCCTTTTAATTCAATTCTTTTGCCGGTGTCAATATTGGTGTAGGTGAGTATCCACACATAGGCCCCGGGATCCTGCGGATTGCCTTTGAAGCTGCCATCCCATTTATTGGTCCAGTCACGGGTTTCAAATATTTTTTGGCCATTGCGGTTGTACACCCTGAACACAAGATCCTTCGCCTTGTATGCATTGGTGGGATAAAGAAAATCATTCCGCCCATCGCTGTTCGGTGAAAATGCTTTCGGTATGGCAATGTAGCAGTTGGCGACTACTTTCAAAAATTTATAGGCCGTATCGGCACAACCAATATTATTTTTAACGATTAGCCGAACCGGCATGTCCTGGTTGATATTGGTATAAGGATATATCTGCTGTGGAGGATTTTTCACCGAACTTGTATTGCCATTTCCAAAGGACCAGTTCCAGGAAATTACGGGGCCGGTACTGGTGTCTGTAAACAACGCGGGATCGCCGGGGCATATCACCGCCATTGCTTGAAAATCGGCTTCCACATTATTATCCAGCATAACGACAGAGGTGGCGGTATCGCTACAGGCGCCATTGCTCACAATCAGCGTGGCCTGCCTTTGACCAAAAGTTGTGTAGGCGATACTGGTATCTTTTGCCCGGCTATTGATAGTACTATCAAAGCTCCACCTCCAGCTATTTACATTGTGGCGTCCGTCATGCGTATAATCCACATGATCTGTTTTGCAACCGAAACGAATAGTTGAATTAAACAGTGCAGAGACCGTATCAACTGTTGAAAAATTGCGGGCTGAACCAGCAGGTGTTTGTACACCACATTCGTTAATAATCGTATTGCCGTCTGAGCCCGATTGGAGTCGTAACAGGTAGTTGCCGCTTGCCAGTATGGGCGCTGAAAGTCGCACTTGTACAACGGATGTCAAATTGCCACCCTGGCAAATGCCCGAGGCGCTTGCAATAGTAACACCTGGTGAACCGATTATTATAAAGTCGCTGCCATCAGCCGCTATAGAACTGCAAAGCATTGGAGTTCTGAAAACAAGTTCGAGTACGGCCGGGGCACAACCAACTTTTGTAAGGCTATCCATTGGTGTTGCTACCACAGGATATACTGTTACAGGCAGTGACTGCCCAGCGGGAATTTCCCGATCGCAATTATCCAGTAAGTTATTATTGTCAGTTCCGGTGGCGATGGAAACGGCATAATTTCCCGGTGGTAAATTATTACTCAGGGTAATTTCCACAGAGTCCATATCGAAGGCGTTTGTACACCCGATACCGGCAGCGCCGGTAATAGTAGCGATAGTGGTTGAAAGGGAAAAGTCGCTTCCGTCTGGGGCGATGCTGGAACATTTCATTTTTTTATTAAGCTTTACCCGGATCTTGGCGCCATCGCAGGCAGCGGTTGCGTTGGCTAAATTGGGATTTACCGGGTCGGTAATATTTGCAGTGCCACCACCAAACGATAATGAGTAACCGCTTTGCGAATCGCTGAAATGACTGACCAGTAAAATATATTCGTGATCTTTTATAAGGTTGGGCATGCTGCTGAAACGCGGCACACCGGGGCCATCACAAAATGCCGCTTTTGTACCTGCAGCGCTGGCGCCTGTAAGCCCGCCATCGCCAGACCAGTTGCAACAAACAAATAATTTGGGATCTGCATAAACATCGGCCGGATTGCGACCCGTTACATCAAAGATTTGCCAGTCGTAATCGTCGCTTAAGGTATTAGGAGTTATTACAAAGCCCAGGGTACCGGCATTAAAACATTTGAACTTGTACCAGTATGGGTTTTTATCATTGAGGGGAACATTATTGCATGGGCCAGGCACTTGCCGGCCGCCGCAGATAGGAACAGAAGTGATGCTAAAAGTGCTCGTACCGCAAACCGGGAAGGCAGTGCCGGGATTTTGGCCAATGGCATTACAGGGATTTTGAGCAGATAAGGGGTTTAAACATACGGCCATCGATCCAATCAGCCATATCAACATTCGTTTTCTCATAACCATATTGTAAAGTTATTACAATGACCATTTCAGGTTAGTTTTAGTTGCAGGATTCATTTTCTTTTAATGAATTTCACTGCCTGTCCATTTAAACGAGGTTGTCATCTATGATTTTTTTGAATTTGTTTGGAAGATGAGCATCAATCAAACGGCTACTTCACCTTCCCCTTAATCTCCTGCAATTTCAACAAAGCTTCCACCGGTGTAAGACGATTGATATCAACGGTATCAAGGATGGACCGGATCTCTTCAAAAGTGATGGAGTGTGCATCAAAAATGCTCAGTTGCATTTTAGGCGTGTTGATCTGTTTGATATTTGCTTCGAGGCTTTTGCCTTTTCCATCAGTGCTGCTGTTACGGCTTTCTTCCAGTTGCGACAATATTTCATTAGCTCTTTCAATCAGGCTCGAAGGCATGCCAGCCATTCTTGCTACATGTATACCAAAGCTGTGCACACTTCCACCCGCTGCAAGTTTGCGCAGGAAGATGATCTTGTTGCCAACTTCTTTATTGGTAACATGATAATTTTTTACCCTCGGTAATTTATTTTCCAATTCATTCAGCTCATGGTAATGCGTAGCAAAAAGTGTCTTAGGCGCATGCGGCGATTTGTGTAGATATTCCACAATACTCCACGCAATGGAAATGCCATCATAAGTAGAAGTGCCACGCCCAATTTCATCCAGCAAAATCAAACTTCGCGGGGTAATGTTATTGATGATGCTGGCGGTTTCATTCATCTCCACCATAAAGGTGCTTTCGCCGCCACTCAGGTTATCGCTGGCTCCAACCCTTGTAAATATTTTATCAGTAAGCGGAATTTTAGCGTCGCTTGCCGGAACAAAGCTGCCCATGTGCGCCATCAATGTGATGAGCGCAGTTTGTCTTAAAATGGCGCTCTTACCACTCATGTTAGGACCGGTCAAAATGATGATTTGTTGCGTGGCAGGATCCAAATAAATATCGTTGGCAATATAGCTTTCCCCCGCAGGCAAATACCGCTCAATCACGGGGTGGCGACTGTCCTTTACGTCAAGGATATTACCATCCTGCATGGATGGTTTTTTATAATTGAAATGCAGTGCATTGTTGGCAAAACATGTAAGGCAATCCAGCACCGCCATCACGTGCCCATTCACTTGCATGGGTGCTATATAATCCTGTAGTTCGACCAGCAATTTTTCAAACAGCTCCATTTCTATCTGCAATATCTTATCCTCTGCGCCAATGATCTTTTCTTCGTACACTTTTAACTCTGGTGTAATGTACCGTTCTGCATTTGCCAAAGTTTGCTTGCGTATCCATGTTTCCGGCACTTTGGTTTTGTGCATGTTGGTTACTTCAAGATAGTAGCCAAACACATTGTTGAAACTTATTTTTAAAGAAGAGATACCTGTCGCCAATGCTTCCTTTTGTTGCAGTTCGATCAGGTACTCTTTTCCGCCGCTGGATATTTTTCTTAATTCATCCAACTCAGCATTGATACCATTGGCAATAATGCCACCCTTAGAAGCTAATGCCGGTGGATTTTCATTGATCTCCTTTAATATTTTTTCAAGAATATATTTACAAGGGTTGAGCGAATCGCCTAATCGTTTTAGGTAATCATTGCTGCAACCGTCGCAAATTGTTTTGATGGCATCCGTTTGTAAAAGCCCACGTGCTATTTGCAGCACTTCCCGTGGTGTAACTTTTTTCAGAGGTACTTTACTCACCAGCCTTTCCACATCGCCTGCCTGTTTTATATGCAGTGCAATCTTATTCCTGGTTTCCACTTCTTTTATCAGGTACTCTACTGTATCCAGCCTTTCTCTTATTTTGATAATATCGTTTAGTGGCAACACCATCCAGCGTTTCAACAGGCGTGCACCCATTGCCGATACGGTGTTGTTCAGCACCTTTAATAACGTATTGCTGCCTTCAGCACCGCCAAATAATTCCAGGTTGCGAATGGTGAAACGATCCATCCATAAATGCTCCTCCCGGTCTATGCGCTGGATAGAAGTTATGTGCCCAAGGTTCGGATGCTCGGTATCTTTTAGATAATGAAGAATAACCCCGGCTGCAATAATGCCTTCTGTTAATCCGTCAATGCCAAAACCTTTTAGGCTATGAGTGCCAAAATGCTTGAGCAAGCTTTCTGTGCAATAAGCATCTGCAAAGATCCATTCATCTAAAGTGTAAGTAAAAAATTTGGTGCCGAAAAATTCCTTGAATTGCTTCTGTCTCGTACGCTGAAAAATAACTTCAGCAGGCTTCAGGCTTTGCAATAATTTATCTGCATATTCCCGGTCGCCGCTTGCAACAAAAAACTCGCCGGTGCTGATATACAAAAATGCAATTCCTATTTTTTCTTCTTCAAAATGAATGGCTGCTAAAAAATTGTTGCTGTTATGTTCGAGTAATTTATCGTTGGTCGCTACACCCGGCGTAACCAATTCAGTTACGCCCCGCTTCACAATTCCTTTGGCCAATTTGGGATCTTCCAACTGGTCGCAAATGGCCACACGATAGCCGGCCTTGACCAGCTTATGCAGGTAAGTATCCAATGCATGGTAGGGAAAACCTGCCAGTTGAGACGAATTGGCATCGCCATTATTTCTTTTGGTTAAAGTGATTCCTAAAACTGTTGACGCTTTCACAGCATCCTGGCCAAATGTCTCATAAAAGTCACCCACCCTGAACAGCAGTATTGCATCCGGGTACCGTGCTTTAATAGCATTATGTTGTTGCATGAGAGGAGTTTCACCCGCTGATTTGGCCATTATTTCTAACGTGAAAATGTGAAAATTCGAAAATGTGAAAATGCATTAAAGGTCATAATGTAAAAATTGCTCAATACTAATGTGAAAATGTGAAAATTGCTCAATTTGAAAATTTATAAAAAAACCTAAATTCCGATTTTCTAATTTCAAAATTTCTCATTCCAAGAATGCTCCAAAGTAACTATCTAACTGATAGCGTTCTTCATTTCAAATTTTCACATTGGCTAATTTTCACATTAGTTTTCGATCGGCGCAAAAATAGGTGCTTTATCATGCTTTGAGATGTGTATGTGAAAGTTGTGAATTACTTTTGGGCAAAAATCTTCTTACGCCTTTTAGTTCGGCGATGAATTTCCATTATGAGAAAGTTAAGTATGGATGAATTGAACCGGAAGTCGATAGAGGAATTTAAACTGTCGGAAAAGATCCCCGTGATTGCTGTGCTGGAGAATATCCGTAGCGCTTACAATGTAGGCAGCGTTTTCAGAACAGCAGATGCTTTTTTATTACAAGGAATTTATATTTGTGGCTACACCTGCATACCGCCTCATAAAGAAATAAAGAAAACCGCCTTGGGTGCAGAAGATAGCGTGGAGTGGAAACATTTTGCCAACACGAGTCTTGCGATCAATGATTTACATGAACTTGGCTATAAAATATTTGCGGTAGAACAGGCGGAAGGCAGCATGATGCTGAATGACCTGGATTATTCCGCAACAGATAAGATCGCCGTAATATTTGGCAATGAAGTTACCGGCTTGGAGCAGGAAACCATCCGGCAATGTGAAGGATGTATTGAGATACCGCAACTTGGAATGAAGCATTCACTGAACATTGCAACGGCAGCGGGTGTTGTATTGTGGGAAATTGTAAGAGCCAGGCTTAAAGCCAATTAATAGATGCCGCAATCATATGATACTATGCCTTCAACTACAATAAAAAAATATTTATCACTTGTAAAATTCTCTCATACCATCTTTGCAATGCCCTTTGCTTTGATCGGTTTTTTTCTTGGCGTTCGTTTTTATTTTATAGGTGAAAGGCAATGGAATTTAAAAAAGACCATCGGATGGAATCCTACTCATATACCGGGTAATGATTTTGAAATGCAACCTTTTCATGGGTTGGATGTGTATTCACTTACCAAACTTTTTTTGCTGGTAATTATTTGCATGATCACTGCCCGCAGCGCCGCTATGGCTTTCAACCGCTATCTCGATAGTCATTTTGATGCGAAGAATCCCCGCACTGCTATCAGGGAAATTCCAGCCGGTATTATTTCGAAAGAAAATGCCCTTCGCTTTGTCATTATCAACTGCGTGGTGTTTGTGATGGCTACCTTTTTTATCAATCGCATTTGTTTTTATTTATCCCCGGTCGCTTTATTTGTTATCTTGTTTTATAGCTATACTAAAAGGTTCACGGCCCTTTGTCACCTGGTGCTTGGCGTGGGGTTAAGCCTGGCGCCGATTGGTGCTTATCTTGCCGTTACTGGCCAGTTCGATGTATTGCCGGTTCTATTCTCCTTTACAGTATTGTTTTGGGTAAGCGGCTTCGATATTATCTATGCCTTGCAGGATGAAGGCTTTGATCGTTCGCAAAATCTGCATTCCATTCCAGCCGCACTGGGGAAATCAAAAGCGTTAAGAGTGTCCGAACTGCTGCATTTACTTTCGGCAGCCTGCGTGATAAGTGCCGGTTTGTACGCACATTTTAGCTGGCTATATTGGGTGGGCACAGCGGTTTTTGCCGGCATGCTTATTTACCAGCATTCTATTGTAAAACCAACAGATCTCAGTAAAGTAAACATTGCGTTTATGACAGCCAATGGCATCGCCTCGGTAATATTTTCCATATTCGTATTGCTCGATATTTTTATAAATCATTAAGCCATCCCGGCAAAACAATCAAACTTATGGCACGTATATTAGCAATTGATTATGGCGGTAAACGAACAGGACTTGCGGTTACTGATCCATTGCAGATAATTGCTACCGGGCTTGCTACTATTGAATCAAAGGAACTGATACCATATCTAAAAAGTTACTTCTTATCTGAGCCAGTAGAACTGGTAATTATTGGACTTCCGAAAAACTGGGACGAATCCGACACACATGGAACGCCATTGGTGGAGAAAGCAATTAAACTGATAAAGAAAGAGTTTCCCATGATGCCGTTAAAAACTGTGGATGAGCGTTATACTTCTAAAATGGCGAAAGATGCCATGCTTGAAATGGGGATGAAAAAAAAGGACAGGCGCATTAAAGGAAATGTTGATATCATTGCGGCCACCATCATGTTACAGGAATATCTTCAGAATAAATTTTAACGAGGCACTGATTCCGATGGATTGGTAAATACCGTGATATCGGCTACCTTTGCCGTTTTTAAAGGATTTAACAACAAAATTCAATGATTTTACCGATAGTAGCTTATGGCTCTCCCATATTAAGAAAGCTGTGCAATGATATTGATGCTGATTATCCGGGCCTTGAAAAGCTGGTAGCAGACATGTGGGAAACGATGTACAACAGTAATGGGGTAGGCCTTGCAGCTCCGCAAATAAATAAAGAGATCAGGCTTTTTGTGATCGATAGCACACAGGTATTTGATAACCTGGAGGAAGATGAAAAAGGCTTGTATCCTGACGGTCCTGGTTATAAAGGCGTCTTCATCAATGCGCATATTGCTAAACTGGAAGGGGATGACTGGCCTTACAACGAAGGTTGTCTCAGCATACCGAAAATAAGAGAAGATGTTTTGCGCAACGAGCAGGTCACCATTGATTTTGTAGATGAGAATTTTGAGCCGCAAACAAAAACATTTAATGGCATCACGGCCCGCATTATTTTACATGAATACGATCATATAGAAGGCAAGTTGTTCATCGATTATATAAAGCCGTTGAAACGTACATTGTTGAAAGGAAAATTATCTGATATCAGCAAGGGAAAGATCAGTGTTGACTATCGAATGATCTTTCCAAAATAGCGATCCATTTCAGTTTAAAACATTTGTAATAATTTGCAGGTATGATTCAAAAGGTTGTGCCTTTTTTTATAGCATTTTTTTTGGTTGCAAACCTTTCAGCACAAAATCCCAACGACAGTTCGGTGATGGTGGGTAAAAAAGTAATTACCCTCAGCGAAGTGGTGCTGGACAACCATCTAAATGTTCCCACGTTCATCAACCGCATCAAAAACGATTCTACTTTTTACAAAGCATTCCGCAATTTACATGTGCTCGGTTTTAGTGCCATTAACGACATCCGCATGTTGGATAAAGATGGAAGTTCAAGGGCATCCTGTTTTAGTAAGACAAAACAGTTACGAGAAAATAATTGCAGGCGAATGGAAACGTTGGAAGAGCAAGCAACCGGCGACTATTATGATGAAGATCATCAATACAATTACTACACGGCCCAAATGTATGCGTCGCTGTTTTTTACCAGTGGTACCATTTGCGGCGAAGATAATATTGTAACCGGCTCCACCTTTAGTACCGAAGGTAAAAGTGGTATTGAAAAACATAAGGAGCAGTTGAAGATGTTGTTCTTCAATCCCGGCAAAAGAATAAAAGGATTGCCATTTATGTCGAACAAAACCGCGATCTATGACGATGATATGGCGGATGTTTACGACATGAACATCGATATGGATGATTTCAATAATACCAGTTGTTATATATTCACTCAAACGGTAAAGCCCGGCAGGGAAGGGGATGCGGTGGTGGATGAAATGACCACCTGGTTCAATGATAAAACCTTTGAAGTTGTGGCCCGTAAATACACGTTAAGCTACGATGCCGGCGTATACGATTTTAAAGTGCAGATGGAAGTGCAGATGACACATTTTGGTAACTACCTCGTACCATCGCTCATTCGCTACAACGGCAACTGGAAAGCCATTTTTAAAAAGCGGGAGAGAGGGGTTTTTACGGCGACGTTATTTGATTTTAAATAGAAGTTTTCTTGCCGTTTTATTTTTTGTCCGGGCATTTTATCAGAGCCGAACTTTAGCGGCGTCGCACTCTTTTGCAGTGGTTAATGATTGAGCCAGACTATCGTTCCAACTGACCTTCAGTACATTTTGTTGGCTGTTGGTTGTTGCGGTTTTTTTTTGTGTTGCTAATACAAAGGAGTAAAATAAATCTACTCACGAAATCGCTGGCGTCGTTTATAAGCCATAGGCCAGTTTTAATTAAATCTGTAACTTAGAGGCATGAACCGTGTAAAACTTACAAAATCTCAACCTTCCCTTTTTGCACAAATGGTTGATCAACTTCGGAACAAGTCTGAAGCAGAACTTAAATTGCTCTATACCCGCTTTTTTCAAAAAGAATTTGCCGATGAATGGAGCATGATTACAAAAGATACTGATTTCAATAACGTATCTGAAACCTCTATTATCAAAGCCATTCAAAAAAATCGTTACCACAAGTAATGTATCCTGTAATTTTTGATGCAAATGTGTGGATCAAATATGCCAGGGCAAAGAATATTGCACCTTTGCTTGATCGTATAGTATCTTACCAATTCTTACCAATCGTCAATAACTACCTCCTGTCAGAAATCTTTGATGCGCTTGTTGATAACAAATGGATGGATAAGCGGCACTCATCCCTGGTAATTGAATACATTAAAAAGCTCGCATTGGTTACATCTGAGAGGGTCGTGTACAAATTAAGCCCCGATCCGAAAGACAATTATCTTTTTGACCTTGCCATCCAAAATAATTGTGTGTTCATTATCACAGATGATACTAAACTGCTACAATTAAAATTGAAGCCTTTACCAGTTCACTCTACCAGTTGGTTCTTAAAGAAATTCCCTGTTCATTAGTCATATCTTTTTTTTCAAACTTTTTTATCATCATGCTGTTGATTCAGCACCCTTTTCATTCTCCCCTTTTGTCTGAACCATGATTCTCATGATTAAATGATTAGCAGGATTAATACAAATACAAAAACAACTACTCAGGCGAAGGACTCCGACCTGCGCCTCCAATTACAACATTCTTACTTACAACAATTACACAACTACTCTTTCCAATTGAGATAAATATTCTTCTTTAAATGATGCTCCTAAACCGGGCTGCTCGGGAACGCTCACCACTCCTTTATTATCGTACTCAATGCCGCCACTCACAGGATCTTCTATAAACATCAGCGGTGTATCAAAATCACAATAAACAACCATATCGCTTGCAAGGGCTAAATGTGCCGCAGCAGTAAAAGCTAATCTCGACTCTAAGAATCCACCTACCTGTATTTTTATGCCATTACTTTCAGCGAGTTTCAAAATTTTTAAAGCCTTCAAGATTCCTCCCGATTTTCCCAGCTTCACATTAAAGAGATGACATGCATCCAGTTCTATCAACCGCTTTGCATCATGATGGTCGCAGCAGGATTCATCGGCCATTATTGGTATTGGGCTCAGCTTTTTAATAGAGGGCAGTTTCATAAAATTCCATCTTGCGATTGGTTCTTCACAATGCTGAATATTAAAGGCCGCCATTTTGTTTAAAATATCAAGCACATCATCTCCATGCCAGCCCTGGTTAGCATCAATCCGAATCGGTATTTCCATCCCTACCGCTTTTCTTATCATGCGGATACGTTCTACATCCAGTTCTTTGCTTTGTCCCAGTTTTACCTTAATTATTTGAAAGCCATTTGCTTTTATTTTGGCTGCATCTTCAGCCATCTTTTTCGGTTCGCCGATACTTACTGTGTAATCTGTTACCAACTCTTTCGTTTTGGCCCCGCCTAAAAACGCATACAATGGTAACTGGGCATTTTGAGCTGCAATATCATACAGCGCCATATCAAATGCACTCTTAATGCTACTGTTGGCATAGATCACTTTGTCCATGGTTTCACAGCATAAGTTCATATCCAACGGGTTGATCCCTTTAAGCGCCTTGGCTAAATATTGTGCCACGACAAAACAGGTATCCATGCTTTCGCCATTGATGGACATAAAAGGACTGCATTCGCCATAGCCCACAATGCCTTCCACCGTAGTCATTCTAATAATCACATTTTCTGCATGCGTCAACACGCCTAAAGAAATAATGAATGGTTCTTTTAACTGGATGGGAGACTTAAAAATTTCGATGGACGTGATCGTTAAAGGTTTCTCTTGCATTCGTAGCATTTTTTTCAAACCCGAAGTTAGCAAATTGGTTGAAGCAGTTGAATTGATAATCGATCAAGGGCCGAAATGGAAGAAGAGATGGAATGATTTATGAGGCATTAACGTCTACCACGCAAGGACAACCTTGTAAGAATCAAAAATTTTATCTTTAGAAATAATTGTGAGTTTGTTATTCAAACCCTGTGAGATGATAATTCTGTCAAATGGATCTCTGTGATGAAATGGAAGGTTTGTTAAGATCAATGTATCGTCAAAAGTAATCGGTAAAATTTGAAAACCATTATTATTAAGCTGATTTGAAAGTTCAGAGAAGGGGCTTCTAAGTTCAAGTTTGCCTAAGCTTATTTTAATTGCGATTTCCCATAAACTCGCAATACTGACGAAGTTAATAGCATTTTTATTTTCAATTGCGCTTCTCGCTTTTTCAGACAGATCACTATCGCCATTCAAAAACCAAATTAAGGCATGTGTATCGATCAGGTTATTCATTAGTTCATATAATCTTTGAAGTCTTCCAGGGGCTCGTCAAAATCAGGATTGACCTTAAACATACCTTTTGCACTACCGAACTTTGGCCTTGCAACTGAAGTGTTTCTTTTATCTTTTTTATTTAATAAAAAATCTATGAAGTCTGCAACCTCAGACTTTAACTCATCGGGCAATGTCGCCAGCTTTGAGTATAGTATTACATTATCCATATCCAAATTTTTATAGTCAAATTTAACCAAAAATCTATAACTAACTTCTTCTAACATCATCGTAACTGGTCAATTTATAAGAGGTGAGCTCAATTATACCCGGTACTTAATTTCAAAAGAAAATTATTATTAGCCTTGTTGATTTTGCGCTATCGCAACTTTTCCATTATCACTATTTCTTTTTCCGGAGTATTTCTTTTTCAACACTTCCTGCACAGGGATGTTTTCGAGTTTACTTTCCAGCCACGAAATAATATCGAGGTAACTAAAGGCTCTTGTTTCGAAACGGTTGTTTTGTAATGCTTTTAATTTCATCAATAGCTTTTCCAGTTCGGGTTTAATATTCCTTACAGAAAGATGGAAGGAGGTACGAATGAATTTAAAGATCTCCTCTTCCACGATGCTTAGGTTATACATTTTTGACATAAACCGGTATACCGACTTGATCAGGTGGTCCAATATTTCTTCATTGCCAAGTTCATAATGGGCAATCAGGTGTAGTAGCCGGCTATAACATTGCAGGTCCGTCCGGAGATCTACCTTCCAGTTGATGATCTTGTTTAAATAATCGATTGCCTTGCCGTAATCACCACTACCAAAATACAAGCAGGCAATCTTGTAATAAAAAACCAATATCCGATGCCGGTCGAGGTAAATTTCATATTGTTCTAATTTTTCCTCAATTTCTGATACAAGGGATAAACCTTCAGTAAAGCTGCCTTCTAAGAAATGCTTATTGAATTGAGAAATAGTTCGGTACACAAAGGATTGCACACGGTTATTGATGTTATTTTTTACGAGATCTGTTTCGCAGAATAGCTCAAACTTTGCTAACGTTTCTTCCAGTTTTTGGTGATTACCCAGGTCGAAATGCGAACCCATTAGATTGTGCATGCCTTTGATATAATGGGCGGTTTCTATCTCCAGCATAAAGGGATCCTTATCAAACAGGTCTACCCACTTCTGTGTGTAGCGGTAATATTGTAAAAAATCCTGGCGTATAAAAGCATTCCAGCAATAGCTTTGATAGAGGTATAATTTCTGGTAAAAAGTATGGCAAAGTTCCGCTTTATCACCCAGCCGGCTGGTGAAAAACTCCTGTACCGCAATGTTTTCTTCCTCTGTTCTGCTATGGCCATTTTTTATATACCAGCTATATAATTGCAGGGAAAGATTGGATAACTGCGATACCAGCGCCAGGTCACTACTCACATTATCTGCTTCTTTGCTCAGTTGATCAGCCCTGTCCTGCATGCTTCGTGTTATGTAAAGCGCTTCAATCTTTTTTTCAAAAAACAATACCTGTTGCAGGTAGGTAAGCTGGTTATGAGCTTTCGCCTGTTCCTTCATTTTATCCAGCACCTTCAGGCTTTGATGATATAAACCTTTATTATAAAGTATGCGTGCATAGTCCATTTGCTCATGCAACTGTATGTCAATGCTTTCATCGTTTATGAGTCGGAGGCTGCTCAGTATTTGTTTGTATAAATGCGCTTTAAGGTTGCTTAGCTGCTGTTTTTTCAAATTCTCGTTCTTCCTTAAAAGCAGGCCTTCATCATAGCGATCCATCTTGTCCAGCGCATCAAATAATTGCACACCCTTTAACTCTTCTGAAGACGAGTTACGGGTAGCATATAGCTTGAAATTCCGCTTTTCGCTCTTCTCAAGAGACTTTATAAGTTGAAACAAGGGGTCTGTACTTCGGTTGGGCATCGTAATTTATTTTCGTCCAAACCCTTACTGGTTGTGGACTTTACAGGTAAATGGGCTGCTTATATAACGTAATGGAAGTGGTATTTTGTTGATATCACTCCACTTATTAACATTAAATTCGTCAACCAACTTAAAAAAGGTCAAGGCTATCAACAATTAATATAAAAAAGCGCTTAACAGTTTATCTAAATAATACATTTTCTATGTCAGCGACCAAGATACACATTTTTGACACTACTCTTCGTGATGGAGAGCAGGTACCTGGGTGTAAACTGAACACCAAAGAGAAGATAGAATTGGCGTTAAGATTAGAGGAATTAGGTGTTGATATAATTGAGGCAGGATTCCCTATTTCATCCCCCGGTGATTTTACTTCCGTAAACGAAATCTCGAAAATAATTACCAATGCCACCGTTTGTGGATTAACCAGGGCGGTGCAAAAAGATATTGAAGTTGCCGGCGAGGCGCTAAAATATGCAAGGAGGCCACGCATTCATACAGGCATCGGTACATCTGACCTTCATATTAAAGCAAAATTCAATTCTACACAAGAAGAGATTTTGCAAAGAGCCGCCCAGGCAGTGAAATGGGCAAAGAATTTTGTGGATGATGTGGAATTTTATGCAGAAGATGCAGGACGGACAGACAATGAATACCTCGCAAGAGTAGTGGAAGCCGTAATTAAGGCCGGCGCTACTGTAGTGAATATTCCGGACACCACGGGTTATTGCCTTCCTCACGAATATGGCGAAAAAATAGCCTACCTCATTAATAACGTTCCAAATATGGATAAGGCGATCTTATCCTGCCATTGCCATAATGATCTTGGATTGGCCACAGCCAATTCCATAGCAGGTGTTATTGGTGGAGCAAGACAGATTGAATGTACCATCAACGGGTTAGGCGAAAGAGCAGGTAACACATCGCTGGAAGAAGTAGTGATGATCATTAAGCAACACCAGGAACTCAATTTTTATACAGGTATCAATAGCAAACTATTAAATCCCATAAGCCAGCTTGTTTCAGATACTATGCGGATGCCTGTTCAATGCAATAAAGCAATAGTCGGTAGCAATGCATTTTCGCATTCCTCCGGCATTCACCAGGATGGATTTTTGAAAGATGCGCTTACCTACGAGATCATTGATCCTGTGGACGTCGGCGCAGATGCTTCTAAGATTGTGCTTACAGCAAGAAGCGGCAGGAGTGCATTGGCTCATCGTTTTCAAAAGTTAGGCTACCAATTTACCCGCAATGATATCGATGCTTTATACCAGCTCTTCTTGCAAGTGGCCGATAGTAAAAAAGAAGTGATGGAAGATGACCTGAATGCGATGGCAAAAAACTACAAGAGTAAAATGGCCCTTGCCTCCTAAACAATTCAATTTTTTAGTTAATACAAAGAAGTTAGTAAGATAACTTTCTGAACAAGGCGCATAAAATCAGATGATAAAAAACATTGCAGTAATTCCCGGAGATGGTATTGGCCCTGAAGTGACACAACAGTCTACCAGAGTACTGGATACTATTGCGGATAAATTCGACCACGAGTTTATTTATACTTACTGCCTGATGGGTGCTGTTGCAATCGATAAAACGGGCAGCCCTTTACCTGCAGAAACCATTGAAGTATGCAAGAACAGTGATGCCATTTTATTTGGCGCTGTTGGTCATCCGAAATACGATAATGATCCTGCATCAAGAGTAAGGCCTGAGCAAGGCTTGCTCCAGTTGAGAAAATCTTTAGACTTATTTGCAAACATTCGCCCGGTAACGGCTTATAATTGGTTACAACATTTATCACCATTAAAAGCAAAACTGCTTGACGATATAGATTTTGTTATTTACCGGGAACTAACTGGTGGTATTTATTTTGGTGAGAAAAAAACAAATGAAGAAAATACCTGGGCCTACGATAGTTGCGAATACACAAAGGCGGAAGTAGAACGCATTGCACATCTCGCTTTTCAGTCAGCACAAAAAAGGAAGAAAAAATTAACGCTGGTAGATAAATCAAATGTATTGGAAACCTCCAGGCTATGGCGGATAGTAGTAAAAGAAATGGCAGCGCAATACCAGGATGTGGAGTTGGAATTTATGTTTGTTGATAATGCGGCCATGCAGATCATTATCAACCCAAAACAATTTGATATCATACTTACAGATAATTTATTTGGCGATATTCTTAGTGATGAAGCATGTGTTATTTGTGGATCGATGGGGCTGCTTCCTTCAGCATCGGTAGGCACTTCAAACGCATTGTTTGAACCTATCCATGGCTCGTTTCCAAAAGCTGCCGGAAAAGATATTGCCAACCCATTGGGTTCTATTTTATCAGCAGCAATGATGCTGGATTATTTTGGTTTGAAAGAAGAAGCGAATATTATAAGAGAAGCAGCTAAATGGACGCTGAGTCATTTATTTGTTACAAAAGATATCGATCCTGTAAACTTTTATTTTACTTCCACGGTAGGAGAGCTGATATGTGATTACATAGGCGGCAGGTCAACCGGAGATGTGAACCAGCAAAATATTGAACTCAGAAAATCGACTATCATTTAAGACGTTTAGGGTTTATCGTTTCGGGTTTAAGGTTTAGGGTTAAGAAAGAGTAAGCGGATAAAGTCAGAAACATAAAAAATAAAAAGTAAACCAATATTAAAAAGTATAAAGAAGTTATTGTAAAAGGGAAATGCCTGACGGCGAAAAACGCCACACTATAAACCCTAAACAATAAACCTCAAACAGTTCTAAGATGACTTACTATAACGAAAATACTATTCTATACCTGGATGGTGCTTATGTAAAAGCAGCCGAAGCAAAGATGGACTTATATAGTCAATCATTTCATTATGGCTATGGTGTGTTTGAAGGAATACGCTCCTATAAAACTGTTAGTGGTGAAACTAAGATCTTTAAAGCAGAAGCTCACTTCGAAAGATTGAAAGCATCTGCTGATGCGATCAACCTTCCTTACCATTGGACAGTAGAGGAACTGGTCGCTGCTACTTATGAAGTATTGAAGAGAAATGAGTTGAGTGATGCTTATATACGTCCTGTGGTTTTTGCACCGGCTAATATGAGTTTTGCAAAAAATACAGAATCTCACATCACTATTCAAACCTGGGAAATGCTGCCTTTTCTTGGGGAAAAATTACTGCGGGTGATGACCTCCTCTTTTCAGCGACCCAATCCCAAAGGTTTTAAAATCACTGCTAAAGCTGCCGGGCATTATGTAAATTCTATACTGGCGAGCCAGGAAGCAAAGGCAATGGGTTTTGATGAAGCCCTGCTTACTGATATGAATGGATATGTAGCTGAAGGTCCAGGCGCCAACATGTTCTATGAAAAAGATGGCAAATTATTTACGCCCGCTACGGGGCAGATTTTGCCGGGTATAACAAGGGCAACTGTTTTCGAAATATGTGATGAGCTGGATATTCCTTATGAAGAAAAATTGATCCTTCCCGAAGAATTGAAAGAAGCAGATGCTGCATTTTTCTGTGGCACCGCTGCTGAGATAATTGGTTGGGAAAGCCTTGATAATGTTCCGTTTAAAAAGAGCTGGGAAAATACCATTGGAAAAATAATAGAGATGGCTTATAAGGATAGGGTAGTGGAAAGGAAGCCTCCCCAAACCCCTCCAAAGGAGGGGCTTACAGATGCGAAGAGCAATCTTATTGCGGAGTTGAACTAATATTAGCGGACTAAAAATTGAGAGAATAATAAAATGGATACAACCGAAAATAACAAGGCACTTCAAAACTCTCCTTCAGGGGCCGGAGAATTGAATAAATATAGCAAAACGATCACCCTGGATGCTACCCAACCAGCGGCGCAGGCTATGTTCTATGGTATTGGACTAACCGATGCTGACCTGGCAAAAGCACAAGTCGGAGTGGTAAGCATGGGTTACGATGGCAACACCTGTAACATGCACCTGAATGAACTGGCTAAACTGGTTAAGCAAGGTGTTTGGGACAATGATATGGTTGGTTTAATCTTTAACACCATTGGTGTAAGTGATGGCATGAGCAATGGAACTCCCGGCATGCGCTATTCGCTAGTGAGCCGTGATATTATTGCAGATTCAATTGAAACAGTTTGTGGCGCTCAGTATTATGATGCGGTGATTGCAATACCGGGTTGCGACAAAAATATGCCTGGCTCCGTTATGGCCATGGGAAGATTGAATCGCCCCGCTATTATGGTATATGGCGGAACCATTGCACCGGGACATTATAAAGGTCAAGACCTGAATATAGTTTCTGCCTTTGAAGCACTTGGCCAAAAGATTGCAGGTAAGCTGGATGAAAACGATTTCAAAGGGATTGTTATGAATAGTTGCCCCGGAGCTGGCGCTTGCGGAGGTATGTACACGGCCAATACAATGAGCAGTGCCATCGAAGCATTGGGCATGAGCCTTCCTTATTCTTCCAGTAACCCGGCGCTGAGTGCAGCAAAAAAAGAAGAATGTTTAAATGCAGGTAAGGCTATTCGTAACCTGATGGAAAAAAATATCCTTCCTTCTGATATAATGACGAGGAAGGCGTTTGAAAATGCGGTAACCATCATTATGGTTTTGGGAGGCAGCACCAATGCGGTCTTGCACATGATAGCAATGGCTAAGAGTGTGGGTGTCGAATTTACCCAACACGATTTTCAAATTATAAGTGATAAAGTTCCCGTGCTGGCTGATCTGAAGCCGAGCGGTAAATTTCTCATGGAAGACCTTCATAATATTGGCGGAGTACCCGCAGTTATGAAGTATTTATTACAGCAGGGTTTCCTGCATGGCGATTGCTTGACAGTAACAGGTAAAACTGTTGCAGAGAATTTAGCAGGTGTTCCGGAGTTGGATTTCGATGCGCAAAAGATTATTTATCCCCTATCGCATCCAATCAAGGCAACAGGACACCTGCAAATCCTGTACGGCAATCTCGCAGAGAAAGGAAGTGTGGCGAAAATATCGGGTAAGGAAGGCGAATTGTTTGAAGGACCAGCACGTGTATTCAATGGAGAATTCGAGTTGATCAATGGCATCAATACAGGAAAAATAAAAGCGGGAGATGTAGTAGTGATCACACATGTAGGTCCGAGAGGCGCTCCCGGAATGCCTGAAATGCTAAAGCCAACTTCTGCAATTATTGGTGCAGGTTTAGGCAAAAGTGTAGCGCTGATAACAGATGGAAGATTCAGCGGCGGCACACACGGTTTCGTAGTGGGCCACATTACACCGGAAGCATTCGACGGTGGCCTGATCGGTCTTGTAGAAGACAACGACATCATCGAATTAAACGTCGCCAAAAAAACAATGACATTGAAAGTTTCTGAAGAAGAAATTGCCAAAAGAAGGGCAGCTTGGAAACAACCGGCACTTAAAGCAACAAAAGGAATTTTGTATAAATATGCAAAGTATGTGAAAGATGCAAGTGAAGGATGTGTAACAGATGAATAACCCAAACCGCTTATGAGGAAACATCATTTTGTTTTTGAAAGAACATTAAAATACAAGGTATGAGTACGTTAGAACTAACCAAAGAAGAAGATTTGAAAACAGCAGAAGCTGCCATTGCAAAAGTTATAACCCCAAAATCGTCGGAGGTAAATTCCGTCTCGAGCGATGTCGTCAAAGTCAATATAAATCTCGACGGACAATCTGTGTCTGGTTCACAAGCTGTGCTGGATGCATTTATAGCAGAATGTGTGGACACTATATTTGGTTATCCCGGTGGCGCTATAATGCCTATTTATGATGCATTGTACGATTACCACGATCAGCTAAAACATATTTTGGTGAGGCACGAACAGGGGGGGATACACGCTGCACAGGGATATGCAAGAAGCAGTGGAAAAACAGGGGTGGTATTTGCTACCAGCGGTCCGGGTGCAACTAACCTGGTAACCGGCCTTGCCGATGCAATGATCGATAGCACGCCATTGGTTTGTATTACGGGCCAGGTGTATGCTCACCTGCTGGGCACCGATGCCTTCCAGGAAGTGGATGTTATTAATATTACCACGCCGGTTACCAAATGGAACTACCAGGTAACAGATGCTAAAGAGATTCCGTCTATACTGGCGAAAGCCTTTTATATAGCTGGCACTGGCAGACCAGGACCAGTATTGATAGACATTACCAAGAATGCGCAATTGCAGAAGTTCGACTATGAAGGTTATATAAAGTGTACGCATATACGCAGTTACCGTCCTACTCCAATCGTTCGTAAAGAATATGTAGAGGAAGCGGCAAAACTGATCAATGAGGCAGTAAGGCCATTTGTAATATTCGGCCAGGGAGTGATACTTGGAAAAGCTGAAGAAGAATTAAAAGCGTTTATAGAAAAAGCTGGTTTACCTGCGGCCTGGACAATATTAGGACTTAGCGCTTTGCCAACCGATCATCCGCAGAATGTAGGAATGTTGGGAATGCATGGCAACTATGGCCCCAACGTTTTGACAAACGAATGCGATGTTTTAATTGCCGTAGGAATGCGTTTTGATGATCGTGTTACTGGTCGCTTAGATAAATATGCAAAGCAAGCCAAAGTTATTCATCTTGATATTGACCCTGCGGAGATCGATAAAAATGTAAAATCAACCGTGCCGGTATGGGGCGATTGCAAAGAAACTTTGCCGATGTTGACACCGTTGCTGGAGGAAAAAAAGCATACGGAATGGTTGAACAGGTTCAACGAATTTAAACAGCAGGAAACTGAAATCGTCATTAACGATGAATTAAATCCCTCAACGGATGCATTGACAATGGGCGAAGTGATCAATGTTTTAAATGAGCTTACCGATGGCAATGCGATCATTGTAACGGATGTAGGCCAGCACCAGATGGTAACCTGCCGGTATGCAAAATTCAATGAAAGCAAAAGCAATATTACCTCCGGCGGCGCAGGCACAATGGGCTTTGCATTGCCCGCAGCTATTGGTGCAAAATTCGGTGCTCAGCACAGAACGGTTGTTGCGGTGATTGGTGATGGCGGCGTACAAATGACCATACAAGAACTGGGTACGATCATGCAAACAGGCGTGGATGTAAAAATACTTATTCTCAATAACCAGTTTTTAGGAATGGTGCGTCAGTGGCAGCAATTATTTCACGACAAGCGATATTCATTTGTAGATATTGCCAGCCCAGATTATGTAATGGTGGCCAAAGGGTATCAAATTGAAGGACAGAAAATTTCAGAAAGAAACCAGGTGAGACAAGCATTGAAAACAATGCTGGATCACAATGGCGCTTATTTGTTAGAGGTGATGGTAGGTAAAGAAAATAATGTGTTTCCAATGGTGCCGCAGGGATGCAGTGTTGCGGAGATCAGGTTGCAGTAAAGCCCCCTGTCCCCCGAAGGGGGAACTTAGATTGGTGGGTATTCGGAGTTATTGAGTATTTTAAAGACACTTGTTCTTGATATTTTTTGGCCAGGCTGCGAGGTACTATTAAGCTTCGGTGGCGTCGCACTCTTGTACTGAATATCTTTATGGAGCGGCGAAAGACACGAGAGTTAGCAGCATTCGAATCAGCATAATATTAGAAGATCATTAAAAGATTTATATGGAAAAGAAGGAATATACAATAACGGTTTATACGGAAAATCAGATCGGGTTGCTCAATCGTATTGCAATAATTTTTTCGAGACGAAAAATTAATATCGATAGCATGAATACTTCACCTTCTGAAATTGAAGGCATTCATCGGTTTACTATTTTGATTGATGAAACTGAAGAGGTAGTTAGAAAGGTTTGTCGCCAGATTGAAAAGCAGGTGGAGGTATTAAAGGTTTATTACAATACTGAAGAAGAAATTGTATGGCAGGAAATGGCGCTCTACAAAGTGTCAACAGATGAGATTGCTGAAAAAGTAAAAGTAGAACGTTTATTAAGAGAATTCGGTGCAAGAGCTATTGCCATTAGTAAAGATTTTACTGTGTTTGAAACAACGGGGCATAGAGAAGAAACTGATAAATTGGTTAAATTTTTAGAGCCTTATGGCCTCATCGAATTTGTAAGGAGCGGTCGTGTTGCGATCATTAAACAGAGCCAGGGCTTCCATGTAAAATTAAAACAGTTTGAAAAAAGAGATCCGGGCGAAGGAGTTGTAGAGAATGAATTTTTGAATAAACAGGAGGAAGTGTTCAGTATGTAAAAGCCCCCTAACCCCCGAAGGGGGAACAAGACAAGAGCTTGCGAGGTCGGAGAGAACACTGAGTAGCCAGGAAGAGCAAACGATCATTAAAGATTAAATGCTGGTTTGGAAGAACAAATGTTATTAAAGAGATGAAGTACCGTCCCTTCTCTTTCGGAGAAGGGAATGAGGGATGAGGTCAAAGCGGTGGAAAAAAGCTCCGCACAGATACAATGTAACAAGAGTGCGACGCCAATGAAGCCGCACAAAAATTCAAAGCTTGGACAACAATTATTTTGATACGAACGACCTAATAGTTTAGAATACAAACAATAAACACCAAACAAAAAACAACAAACAAAACGAAATGGCTAATTACTTTAACACATTATCGCTCCGGGAAAAATTGAGCCAGTTGGGCGTATGTGAATTTATGGACAAGAGTGAATTTACAGATGGAGTGAGTGAATTGAAAGGGAAAAAAATTGTGATCGTTGGATGTGGTGCCCAGGGGCTAAACCAGGGATTGAACCTGAGAGACTCAGGGCTTGATATTTCGTATGCATTGCGTAAAGAAGCCATCGAAGGAAAACGCCAATCATGGAAGAGTGCAACGGAGAATAATTTTACGGTGGGTACTTATGAAGAACTTATTCCTTCAGCTGACCTGGTTATTAATTTAACGCCGGATAAGCAACATACATCTGTGATAAATGCAGTAATGCCGTTAATGAAAAAAGGCGCTACATTATCTTATTCACATGGCTTTAATATAGTGGAAGAAGGCATGCAGGTGCGTAAAGATATCACCGTAATTATGGTAGCTCCAAAATGCCCCGGCTCTGAAGTGAGGGCAGAATATGTACGTGGTTTTGGTGTGCCTACATTGATTGCTGTTCATCCGGAAAATAACCCTGACGGCAAAGGGCTAACTTTTGCAAAAGCTTATTGTGTGGGAACTGGCGGGCATAAAGCAGGTGTGTTAAGGTCTTCGTTTGTTGCAGAAGTAAAGTCTGATTTGATGGGCGAGCAAACGATATTGTGTGGCCTTTTGCAAACCGGTTCAATACTTTGTTTTGATAAGATGATTGAAAAAGGAATTGATGCTGGCTATGCTTCCAAACTGATACAATATGGCTGGGAAGTAGTTACAGAAGCTTTAAAG
>JBDSAP010000410.1:0-15314 GCA_039922055.1 Ferruginibacter sp. | reverse complement strand
AAAAAGGGCAAGAATTACTTCCGCTACTTTTAGTACTAAAAACCAGTTTTTATTGAAGGCACTTCCTTTATCATACCAACTGATCTGGTCGGTAACCCTCATTTTCAAATACTCTTCTTCAGTTCTTGGCATGATGCTGTTATAGTCGTCCATAAAATTATTTTATTGCTTAGAAATTTATGTTGTTAATGGTATTGATGCTAATAATAAATATATACAATTTCGATCAGCCGCTTTTTAAAACAATCTTTATCGGTTAATGAGTAGAGGCGCCAAAAGCCCGAAGGGCTTTAATATGAATAGCCGCTGGTGAAACTAGTGGCCGATAGCCAAGCAGTCATCAACCCCGGAAGGGGGTTGAATTATTTGTGTCGGTTGTGAAAGATTTATACTTTGGCTATGTTCTGCGTCAACTTTCAATTGGCAGTGTTCTATATCCAAAATGAAATTAGCTATTGAAAGATTTTCCTGTGGTAATTTAATTCAACCCCTGCGGGGTTGGGGTGGTGGCATAAAACGACCCTGGGATGCTCCCAGGGCTATTCATATTAAAGCCCTTCGGGCTTTTTGCGCTCATCAATTTATGACTAACCACCTATAGGTATTGAAAAAAAAATAGATCAGCAATCCGGTTGCGTTGTGTTTACAAATACTGTCGATAAAAGATCCACATAGGTATGCCGATGAAAGTAATGCGACGCAACAATGCCGCTATGAAAAACTCTGCTCGTAACCAATTTATTTTTCACCGGCTAAAAATAATTTAAGACAGCCAGATCGTTTTCTTCATCAAACATTTGATGGATCGGGATGTATCCATGGCTGCCGGTAGGGCCTTTGTAATAATGCATTTGCTTCCGCGTCATTGATGATTTTTCTTTCTTTGGGATCGTAGATAAGTGGACGTCCGAGCTTCATCGACATGTTCGCTATTATGCAGCTTGCGGTGGAAATATGACCTTGTTCGATATCTGCAATGGGCTTGCTGCCGTCTTTAATTGATTTCAAAAAATCGATCATGTGCAATCTCGTTGCGGGAGCTGCATTCAACTCAATATCTTTTTCGGTGAGGTCTTCGGGATATTTTTCTTTTTCGTACACAACATCTTTATGAATCTTTTTACCATTGCTATCCTGCGGTATGAAATCACATTGCATTGTGCTCGCTTTGAGTGTTCCTTTATCGCCATAAATAATAAAGGACCAGGGGTAATCCGCATCGGCGGCTGTGCCCCAGGTGCGGTGTTGCCACACGCAATTGAGCTCATCATATTCGAAGATGGTGGATTGGGTGTCACTGATGTTTGACTTACCTTCTTTCTGTACATAAATGCCCCCGGTGGAACTGATGCGTTTTGGCCAGCCAAGCTGTAGCATCCACCGCACAGAATCAAACATATGCACACACATATCTCCCGTAATGCCATTGCCATATTCCATAAAAGTTCGCCACCAGCGTTTGTGTGGTATCCCATCGTAAGGCCGCAGAGGGGCGGGGCCAGTCCACTTATCGTAGTCAAGAAAATCGGGCACGGATTGCAGGGGAGGGTTATCGTTGGCACGCATGTGATAGTAGCAACACATTTCCACATGCGACACTTTGCCGAGCAGGCCGGCATCTACAATATTCTTCTTTGCATCGATTAAATGAGTGGTGCTTTTGCGTTGTGTGCCCACCTGTACCACCCGGTTATATTTTCGTGCAGCGGCCACCATCGCTTCGCCTTCTATTACATCAACACTTACTGGTTTTTGAACGTACACATGTGCGCCTGCTTTAATCGCATCAATAGCCTGCAAGGCATGCCAGTGATCGGGTGTGCCGATCAGTACGACATCCAGTTTGTTTTCTGAAAGCATCTTACGATAGTCGCTGTAGAGGCGGGGTGTGGCATGTGAAGTTTGTCGCTGGCTCACCAGCTTTGCCGCTTCGGCAAGCATGTTTTTGTCTACATCACACAGGGCTACTACATTTACCGGGGCCACCTGTATTAACCGGAACAAGTCGCTTTTTCCATACCAGCCGGTACCGATCAAAGCTACTCTTAACGGTGTTGCAGGATCCATAATATTCTTTCCATTTACTTGCAGAGCGGAGAGCGCAAGTAACGCAGTTGACCCTTTAATAAACCTGCGGCGATTGATGCTGAAATTATCCATTTGTTTGTAGTTGGGGATGAGAAGGAAATTACAATTGAAGATAACATTTGTAGCTAAATAAATATTTCTTCTTTATAAATTTTGTAGCGTAATTGCCGATAGCAAAGCAGGGCATTATTAGTCAATTGTCGCTGGACAATTGTCAATGGTCAATCATATTATTTGTCAATCCACAGTACCGAGTTTCCTGTACCATATTCATTTTGTTCCCAGAATTTATTGGCAGGATCAATGATCCATTTTCCATCTACCACAAATTTATAAACATGCTTGCCAATAGAGAGATGTGCGGGGAATACCCAGGTGTCTCCATTTTTTTTCATCGGGAAGGCTGAAGGATTCCAGTTGTTGAAATCTCCTACAATAAAAACAACCCTGGCATTTTCATAACCCGTTAGCCGGAACCTGTAATTTGGTTCGATGACGAGCCAGGAGGTGCCGGTGCTGGTAGCAAGCGGATTACCCGGATCGGTCACCCATTTTCCATCTACCTTGAACCTGTATTCGTAATTGCCCGGACCAAGCACATGGGCCAGTTCCCAGCCATTGGCTGTTTTATCCATCAGCAATTCATCGTCCCGCCAGTTATTAAAAGATCCTGCGAGTGCTACTTGCTTTGCATTTGTGTGGCCACTTAAAGTGAAAATTCTTGGATGGCCGATCCTTATTACTGAGTTGTATTCACCTAAGCCGTCAGTCAGCCGGTTCTCATTGCGAGGATCGGTTAAAAACCTTCCATCTACTACAAATTTATAAGTGTGCGTACCTTCAGCGAGATAAAGTGGTAGCATCCATCCATCTGATGTTTTAGAAAGTTGCAATGCATCTTTGCGCCATTTATTAAAACTTCCCGCCAGGAAAACTTTCCCTGCATCTGTAAAGCCATTTAGCTGGAAAACTACATTCGTTTTAAAGAATATTGAATTGGTGTTTCCATATCCATCATTTTCTCTAAGTTGGTTATCATTGTCAATTGTCCAATCCCCATCCACAATAAATTTATACCAGTATTTTCCGGGTCCGAGCTTTACATTGTATATCCATCCACTATCGGTTTTGGTCATGGCTAATTCATTAGGATACCAACTGTTGAAGCTGCCTGCCAACATAACTTTGGAGGCCTGTTTATTATTACGTAAAAAGAAGGTGACCAATGAATCTTTTGCTGCAAAAGCAAATTTGTTGCGAAAGCGATTATAGCCAAATAAGATCCCATTATTAACCGCTGGAAATCGCTCCGCAAGTGTGGGATGTTTCTCTGCAAAAAGGATTTTGTCTTCGTAGGTTTTCAACTTATCGAAAGCACCGAAGGCTTTACTGATAGTGATCATTTTGTCGTTAATAGTTTCAATATGCCAGCCCGATCTCTTCAGCCCATCCTGGTCGTTTTGTTCGATGAGATTTAGCAGGGAAAGATCCGCGAGATCAAACTTTGTGATAAAGCTGTCAAGTGCAGGTTTGCGGATGTTCCTGCTGACCTCGATATACATTTTGCCATTCTTTACGAGGTATTTAGGAATATCTTTTTGTGCCCATACAATATGGCTGCAACATAAAAACAGGCTTGCTAAAAAACAAAAGCGTACCAACCTTCTTCCACTATGTATGGTACTCTCTACTTCCATATATACATTTTACGATTTACAAAATTAAACCCTATTTTATGAAGAGATAAAAAATCAAACCCGAGCACCCCATCCACGCATCCCACGCTAGAAAAGCAGGTATACTCCAGGTTTACAACCATTACCGGCAAGGAGCCAATTTCCTTGTTGCCAATCATCATGTGTTGCAGATCGCCGTATAACGCATCCACTTTTTTATTTTCGGATCCGAGTATATTAATATGCCCCGTTATGGTTACATTTTCAAACACCTTATTGGGCAGGCGGCTATCCAGTATGTTGGATTCAGCGCCATGATCGATAACGAATTTCAACTTTTTTCCTCCTATTTCTGTAGTGGCAATAATACGATTCTCTTTCATACTAAACGGGAATGTATTGTAAGCAGCGGTGTCTTGCAGCATTGCATGGCGATAGGTGGAAGATTCTTTCCGGGCAATGCGGTGAAGATAAATGAGGCTCTTCTCATAATCAACGATCATCTCGCACTGCATGAACAGGTCAACCCCCAGCAACCCAAGTATTTTAACTCCCTTGCTTTTTTCCAAATGGCCAAGATTAATAAGATCAGCAGGCGTGCGGGAATATTCGAGAGAGCCAAATGAAAGTTGTGAAATGATGGTTTTATCAACCGTAGCGCCCACGCCGGTAATGCTGGTCTGCTCATGATCACCGCCCGTTATGGGGTAGTCGCGGAAATAAGTAATATTCAGCACCAGGTATGGAGCGCCGGTATCGAGTATAAAATTTCCTTCCATGGTATCTACCCTTGCTTTGATCAGGATGAGATTGCCGGCTCTTGTAAAAGGGAGGGTACAGGAGGTTGAATCGATGCTGGATGAACTGGGATAAAATTGAATGGAGATATTTTTTAAAAAAGGCGGATTAAATTTTGGCGCTGCGGTGGAAATTTCACAGGCATGCAGCAGCAGCAGGATAACTAAACAATTTATATAGAATGAACGTCGCCTCATGTTGCCGGTAAAATAATAAAACGACTGCGTTCCTAACTACCGTTTGTCAAATACATTGATACTATGTGTGAATCCATCTGTTGGTAACGAGCTGATTAATTTATCTTCATGACTAAACAACAGGCGATGTTATTCTCTTAAAACGCGGAGCTTTTTTACGCAGGAATACTTTGAAAAATTTGAAGCTAAAATTAGTGGTGAAATTTCAGGATAATGTCCGGTGTGGTTATCAGCTTTATATTTGGTTTCTTATTTCAGATTGCATATTATGTTAGCATGCCTCCCAACCAGTTTCCAACCGTCTGCTTGCTTTTCCCAAATATTAGTAAAGCGTCGTTTTACAACTTGTCCTGGTTGCTGCTTATCATCCACAGGTATTACCGTTTCGCTTCCCATCGAGAAGGCAAAATTTCCTTTTATAGTTACAAGCTCAATCTCTCTGGTGAATGCCGTTCTTGCTCTTTTAAGAACCGGTCGGTCAAGTGTGGTCTTGCCAGCGAAAACAATTACATTATCAGGTGAATTAACCGTGTAATTTTTATCCCATAGTTTCAGCAGTGCAACTGAATCCTTTGTAAGTATGGCTTGTACTTCCCGCTGTTCAAGATTCCTGATCTCTGATTCAACATCCTGGCTTTGGGCACTTAAGCCAATGAGGCTGAAGGAAACTGCCAATGCAACTATATAATTTTTCATTCGCTTGTTTTTTTTTATCCTGGAATTTTGTTTCAGTTTATAAGGTACAAACAAATGATGGTAGTAGAACGGTATTGAAATATTTCTCTGCTCCGGCCGTTCGCGATTTTTAAAACAGGCAGTGTAAATAAAATAATTTTGTCCATCCCTATCTTCATTTTCGATCATGTCTATCCGTTGAATTTTTAACGTATAATTGTATCGTACCAACAAAGTGATGCTGTAGTTTTATTGATATGAATAAAACTTTACTTACTGCTTTTTTGTTCTCTCTCACCGTACAAGGATTTTCACAAAAGGATTTTTTGGTTCTAAAGAAAAAGAATAGGCCCATTGAATATTTCTGGACAAATTCATACATAGCATTCCAACTAAAAAATGAGCAATGGGTGAAGGGGATTATTACAAAGATTGACAGCGATTCCTTTTATTTAAAGGTGGAGATAATCCGTCAATCGCTTACAAGGTCCGACACCGTTCATTTTAGCGGATACCACTATGCGATCAGCGATATTTATGCCATGCCAAAGAGGGGAGTGCTAATTGATTATAAAAATGACCGGTTTCAAATAAGTACTTCAGGTGGGCATCAGCATTGGTACTGGGTAAAGAGTGGTTGGATATTCAGGGCGGTCCCAATTGGTTATACTGCTTTGAATGTTGCAAATGGGATAATAAAAAATGACTTCACTTTTTCCGGCAGCAGGTTTGGTATAGCTGCGGCGGTATTTTTAGGCGGCATGATATTGCACCGGGTGTATAAAGTCACGTTTAGGATCGGCAAAAAATATCACATTGAATCATCTAGCATGCCTGTTAAGTAAACAACAGTTATCAAACAATATGTTTTTGAGATAATTTTTTTTGTAGGCAGAGCTCTGCCAGAGAGCTGTTTGAAGCAGACTAGCCGATAGTCGATTCATGTTTGTGATTAGAGTTTTTCATTGGGCAGTCTTCAGATATCAAATCATCATTCACCTTCAAGGTTCTTTCTTTTTTTTCTTGACAAAAAAAAGTATCCCGATTTCTACGCTGCAAGCCCGGTCGGGACGTACCGAAAAAAAAGTCAAGAACAAACGATGGGCTCCGCCCGTTTGTTCCGGCCCGCGCCACTTCAACACTCTGCTTTTTTCTTGGTTAGTAAAATGGTTTAAAAGATGGTTGAATACCGTTCTTTTTTCAAGTTGCTTTTTAATCTATTTGTTTGGGAGAGTTGGGATTAGTTATTGGTCTTTGATAGAGTTGTTACGGGGATTGGAGTTTCTGCTTTTTTATTTTTTACAGTTGGTGCATTTAATCCTGATCATCCTGCTAATCTTTTAAATCCTGTTCTGATTTAGTATCTTGACCTTTTTCTATCCTGATTATCCTACTAATCCATTAAATCCTGTTCTGATTTACTATACAATTTCGGTGGAGGATTGAGTGAAAGATTTTGCCGTTGATGCCAGTAGGGATAAATAGAGAAAGTTTCACTTGCGGCATCCAACTTTTTTACCTGGTCTGTGGTTAGGTTCCAGCCCACGGCGGCCAGGTTTTGTTTGAGTTGTTCTTCGTTCCTGGCGCCAATAATAATGCTTGAAACAGTGGGCCGTTGTAATAACCAATTGAGCGCTACCTGCGCAACCGTTTTACCCATTTCTTCTGCTAATTCATACAAGGCGTCTACAGTATTATAAAACGACTCTTCATGTATAACCTCTTGTGGCACGGGACTTCCACCTTGCGCCACACGGCTCTCTGCTGGCAGCGGTTGGTTGCGCCGGTATTTTCCACCCAGCCGTCCGGCGCATAATGGCGACCACACAATGGCGCCCACTTTTTGATCCAAACCCAGGGGCATCAGTTCCCATTCATAATCACGGTTGGCAAGCGAATAATAAACCTGGTGTGCTACATATCGGTTCCATCCATATTTTTCGGAGATGCCCAATGATTTCATAAGATGCCAGCCGGAAAAATTGGATGCGGCTAAGTACCGCACTTTACCACTTTGCACCAGGTCGTCCAGTGTACGCAGGGTTTCTTCTACCGGTGTGTTACCATCAAATCCATGCATGTGGTAAATGTCAATGTAATCGGTGTTAAGGCGTTTAAGGCTTCCCTCAATTTGTCTTAAAATATGGAACCGGGATGAGCCCTGGTTATTAGGAGCTTCGCCGAATGTAAACGTTGTTTTGGTAGATAGGATTAGCTTATCTCTTTGTTTGCCCGCAATGGCTTTGCCCAGCACAGTTTCAGCCAGGCCGGCCGAGTATACATCAGCCGTGTCAAAAAAATTCACTCCCGCATCCATGCAAATATCAATGAGCCTGCTGGCTTCATCTGCCTGCGTGCTTCCCCATGCTTTAAAAAAATCACCACTGCCTCCAAAGGTTGCGGTTCCAAAACTGAGTACGGGTACCTGAAGTCCTGATCCTCCTAATTGCCTGTATTCCATAATTAATGTTTTACAAGATATATTTTAAAAAGTCGTTGTAAAACTACCCAATCATTTTTATTTTTTTTACTTAAAGCGCCAGACAGGATGCTTATTATTGACATCAGCAATTTGCAGAGGGAGACTAAGGCCGTGTAAAATTGTTGTGGTAATATTGCAGATCAAAAACTTGTTACCTGCATACTTTCTATTTTAATCTTAAGTTTATAGATCACCTGATATTGGCAACACCACAACTTTTAAACATCTAAATTAATTTCCATAGCTATGTCTTCATCCACAAAATTTTGTTTAATAATTACACTCTTTATTACAACTGTTGTGCAGGTAAATGCACAGACTACAAAAGTATTACCCCCGGCGCCGGTATTACCATTGCCTACAGCCGCACAAATGAAGTGGCACGAAATGGAATTGAATGCATTTGTACATTTTACCACTAACACTTTTACCGGGCTTGAATGGGGCTATGGCGATGAAAAAGAATTGGTGTTTAACCCAACAGAGCTCGATGTAAATCAATGGACAAGAACCCTCAAAGAAACGGGTTTTAAAACACTTATTTTAACCTGCAAGCATCATGATGGATTTTGCCTTTGGCCAAGTAAGTATACGGAGCACTCGATAAAAAATAGCCCATATAAAAATGGCAAGGGCGACCTTGTAAAGGAAGTGTCTGATGCCTGTAAAATTGCCGGTTTAAAGTTTGGCGTTTACCTATCGCCGTGGGACAGGAACCGTGCTGACTATGGAAAACCTTCTTACGTTACTTACTACAGAAATCAGTTGAAAGAGTTGTTTACTAACTATGGCCCGGTGGTAGAGATGTGGTTTGATGGCGCTAATGGTGGTGATGGATATTATGGTGGCGCAAGAGAAAAAAGAAAGATCAATGGGGCTACTTATTACGACTGGCCGGCCACATTAAAAATGGTAAAGAGCATGCAGCCCAATGTGATCTTTTTTAGTGATGCAGGCCCAGGTGTAAGATGGGTTGGTAATGAGCGGGGCATTGCCGGCGAAACAAACTGGAACACTATTTCTACCGACACGATCTATGCAGGTAAGGCAGGCATAGAGCAGTTATTAAATACAGGATCGCCGGATGGCAATAAATGGGTACCGGCCGAAGTGGACGTATCTATCAGGCCAGGTTGGTTTTATCATGCTGCTGAAGATTCTTTGGTGAAAACGCCGCAACAATTATTTGATATTTACCTGAGTTCGGTTGGTCGTGGCTCAACTTTGTTATTAAATATACCGCCCGATAAGCGGGGACTTTTTCATGAAAATGATGTGAAGTCGTTGTATGGTTTCAGGCAACTTATTAAAACAGCTTTTGCTAAAAATCTTGCATTGCATGCGGGAGTGATTGCCGATAGTTATCGCGGTAATAAAAGTGCTTTTTTTCCAAAGAATTTGGTTGATGGTAACAATGAAACCTACTGGGCTACCAACGATAATGTGACCACAGGCAGTATCGAAATTAGCCTGTCCAAAGAATCGCTTGTAAAATATATTATGCTCCAGGAATATATAAAACTTGGACAGCGGGTACAGTCTTTTACCATTGAAGCAATGCAGAATGGAAGTTGGCAAAAAATTGCGGAAGGAACAACCATCGGGTATAAGAGGATATTAAAAATTGACCCGGTCACAACCAATAAAATTAAAGTAAGCATAACAGCTTCAAAAGCCTGCCCGGTAATTTCTGGTATTGCTGTTTATTAATGCTCATTAGTGTAAGCTTATTTCCAAATTGTCTTTAGTTCTACTTTGACAAGTCAAACCTTTGTGTTTTTTTGTTGACCAGCAGAAGTTTTTTATGGTGGCATCGTTGTGTCACTCACTTGTACTGTATTTTTTCATGGCATCTTTTTCGTTCCATAATTAAACTATCGTAACCGTGAGCTACATTTTTTTAAATATGTCAAAGTAGAATTAGAAATATATTCGTAGCCTCTGTTTTCTTTTTTGATGCAAAAAAAGAAACAAAAAAGATTAAGGCTGCGAATAAAACGGCTTAAAATTTCACCTGAAGGCTGAGTGCCTTTCAAATGCAAAAATATTATTCAAATTACAACATCACCCGAGTATCGGCGAGTCCTGCCTCGACCAGCCTTTGTATTCGAAAGGATCGCTGGCAGAGACTCGCCTGAGAATAAAATTATCCCTTGTGCACTGTAATCGCAAGATCAATCGAGTAGCGGCGAGTCCTGCTTCGAACAGCTTTGTATTCGAAAAGCTCTCCGGCAGAGACTCGCCTGGGAATAAGATAAGCATTGAAGTTGGTTTCGAACATCAGACATCAGACATCCTACATCCTACATCATACATCATACATCCTACATCAGACATCATACATCACACATCACACATCACACATCACACATCACACATCACACATCACACATCACACATCACACATCACACATCATACATCATACATCATGCGCCTGCTGCAATCAACATCTGCTGCTCGTTTTTAATCCCCATAAAATTACCTGCCGCTACGAAAGTATCTTTCACCTGTATCTTCCAACCGTTGATGTCAGCGTTCATTTCGACGATGTTTTCAATTTCCACCCCGGTGCTTTCATTGAGGTTCACAACATATACAGCACCGGAATTTTTAAAGATCCAATCTGATTTATCATCCCGGTCCATCTTCGCAACAAACTCACCACCAAGGTCACCTGAAACGAAGTTTTTATTGGGAATATTGATGGACTTAAAACTTCCATTATCCTGCACCAGCACGGCGAGTAGTTGCGCATTGTTGTGTACCACTATCTCCTGGTTTTTCTTCGCTAAATAATTGCCCACCGAACCAAACACATGCTTGTTGTCCACTACGTAACCGCTCACGTTGGTACCGTTGATCACCATAGCGATAGCAGTAACAATTTCATCTGTCCATTTAAGTATACCGATGCCCCACGGACTGCTGATAAATATTTCATCTATACCATCTCCGTCGAAATCACCAAAGCATTGTATGGTATTGTCTGCACGGTTGAATAGCCACTGACCGTAACGTATGCCAGTACGCACAGTAAAAGTTTCCTCCGGCTTACTCCATGATACGAGGTGAATGTCGACATTGTTTTCAAAAACAATATTCGTTTCGTTCTCATTAAACAGGCGGGCTATACCTACCAGCCTGTCGCCGGTATTGACTGTCCAGTTTGCAAACAGTTCGCCGTTATTCAAAATACGTGTCGAGGTTAAACTATTTTGCTCAAATATCAAGGTTGTTAATCCCTGTTTGCTGATGAGTAATAGTTCATTTTGTTGGCCGCTAAACGGTGCGATCTTGTATCCCCAATCACGGTTACCATTAGCCGCATCATCGTATATCCACTCGCCGAATGCAGTATTGCTTGCCGCTCTAAAAATAAGGCGTATGCTACCTTCGATGTATTTCACAATGGCAAGCCCAGATGCATTCGTAATTACAATTTCGTCGATGCCATCATTGTCTATATCGCCGGTGCATTGAACGGTGTTTGTCTTTTTATCAAAGATCCATCCATCGATATTTGTTTTGTCAGGTATTGCAAAATCACAGATCAGCGAGCCCCTTAACGACAGCAGGCCAAGGCTGTTGTCAACTTCTTCCGTGCAGCACACAAATGGCACTTCAGAAAGTGGCGATGTGCGGAGTATGCGATATCTGCCTAAATTAGTAGAAAGCGGCTGTGTAATTGGTCTTGACTTGATCCCGTTAAACGCTTCAAGCGCCGCACTCTTCGACGGGATTTCCACACCATATTCGTTCCGCATTTGATTGGCCAGTTCCACATAATTGTTCTCCGAATTCACCAGCACACCATCCTTGATTATCCGGCGTGTTTGACCCTTCGATTTTAAAAGTACTCCATGTACATCCTCCGTTGTATCAGCAAATTCCAGTTTGTTTATTTGTTCTTTGATATTGGTTATCTGCCCAAATACTTCCACGCATATTACGCTCAATGGAGTATCGTTTGGTAAGCCATAAAGGTCAAGCACCTGTTCAATTGTTTTATTATTCCATGCTCCATGTGCCTGGCGAATCATCTTTTGTTTTTCTATCAACCATTCAGCGCCGATCTCCTTTGCAAGCGTTACCAGGTCATAGGGTTTGCCAGGCAATCCATCTTCATAATCAATTAATTTTTGATTCTCTATCTGCCTGATCTTTTGAAAAATGAACCGCCTGAATAGTTCACTCTCCGGTATCAGCGGGTTTGGTGTTAATTCTAATTCAGTCAATAAAATATTGCGATAGTCATTAGCATCTGCCTGCTTTACCTGTGCATATAGCAACGCCCAAATTGCAGTGCGTGGCGGGTTGCTTGTTACATCCTGCCCGTTGAATACGGCTTGTGCATACGGCGCCGAAATGGAAACTTCCTTTTCATCCCGGTTAAGTAAACACAATAGAGTAGGAGCAGGGAATTGTAGGCCCGCAATACGCAGCGGATCAAAGAAACGGCCTTGAGCAGTACACGGTTTTCTCTCCGAATGGCCAAAGCGAAATTCCTGCGTGAAGAACCCAAACAGTTCCGGACTCTCGGCATGTAATCCGGGTGGTAACGGTAACAGATAAAAATTGCGATCAAGGTCCTTCGATTTTGTCATGCGTTGCATCGCTTTCAAGCCATTGTGATCGATCCCCATCTTTGGAATAACTACCCTTATAAATTCAGGATCGAGATTAAACGGAGTATCTTTTTCAAGCCGCCATAAAGAAGGATTGTTATTACTTAATAACTGATCAGGGGCATAGGCCAGCGTTCTTGTAAATAGTTCATCGTTCGAATCTTCAGGGCTTTTGTCAAACTCGAGCCAGAGATATCGCTTGCGGGCCTCGGAACTGGAATAAGTAGTATTGCGGATATAAGGCGAAAGAGCGATTCCTGCACCGATCAGCTTTGGCGCCTGGTGTGGCTTTACGGTAATTGGCAACAGTAACGTTTCTGTTTCAAAAGGATCATCGGCTATTGGTGCATGCAGCGGACGGAAGTGAGTAATGATTTTATATTTCACTTCACTGATGTCAGGGAATGTGCCATTTACAGGTGTTCCATCAACCACATCAATAAAAATAATTTTTGTATAATTTCTGTGAACCAGCCCGTCGGCGCCAGCCTGTATCGCCTGGAAAGATGCAGTTTTTTTAACTTCAACATCGCCGATCTTTTGATAAATTTTATCATCAATTGTTTCCGCATCTTCGCCAAACCGGAATTTGCGTTGTATCTCAAAACTTAATGGATCAAGGCTATCCCAACTCCAGTCACGGTTTAGTGTAAGCTTTGTACAAACTAACCAATGATGTTGCAGTTCATTTTTATTAGCGAGTGTAACGCTGCTATTATCCGGCGCCATATTGTGCCGTATGCGGCTGCTGCACCAGAATACAATGCGTTCACCATTTGCAGCGGTTAATGATTTATCCTTTGCCTCTACATTTAGTTGTTGAGCTAATCGCTGAACTATGTCTGGCAGTTTGTTAATATCGGTACCATTCAAATCTCTTTTTGAATGTGGATCGGGCTTTACCTCTACGGGGTCGGGTTGCAGATATATGCCCTGCACTACTTGTGGATCGGTAAGGCCGGTAAATAATTTTTCTTCATTTAAAGATTCCTGCCGGATGGTGATTATTTTTGCTTTCCCAACGCTTGAATCTATCAGCGGAGTTTTCGGATCAGCGCCCCAATAATTATCCTGTTGCAATCCTTGCGGCCTTAGCGTAATGCGGATATTCCTTGCGCTTGGCAATACGATTTCATCAGCAGTGGCTGCGATACATGCGTTATCAGCATTGGCCGAAAAAGGTGCAAACTTATTTACGAAATCGAGCACCGGTTCATCAACAAACCTTACAGGTACTGTGATAGTTTCATCCGCATTATTTTCATCCCAATCGCTGAAGTTGCGTTTGGTGGTATATAAAGTGATAAAGTTTTGTTTTCCGTCATCACTTGCCAGGTTGTCCATTTGTAATGTTTCCACTTCTACTTTTATTTGAATACTCACTACATCCGGGTCTGCAATACCAAAAGCCCTTCCACCTGTTTCGCCTGCGGGATCAGCTAATTGCTCGTCAATAATTGCCTGTGATGCATCGATCAGGCGTTGTACTGGATCGGTATATTTTCCCGTATGCAACACACCAGGGTAACCCATGATCGGTCTTGATAATTGCAGGCTGCCTCCATTAAAATTATGATCATCTGTATTGGGCTGAAGGATATCGGCTTCATTTATTATTCTTACTGAATCAGGTGATACATACCTTTTAAAAATTACTCTTGTCTTATGGCTTTCTGATAAAAGGTCGATAGATTTTTCTGTCACAGCAGGGCCGCCACCACTGATATCTGAAAGCCTTACCCTGAACTCGTAGCTTTTGCCATACTCTAACTTCGTTCTGTTATCTGCTGGCAAATAAGGATTTTTATTTTTTACAGCATTCTTGTCATCTGATTCATTTTTATAAATGCGGGAAGCATCATCATCCGGAATTACAATTGATCCATTGTTCCAATGGGCAAAATACATGGGCAGCCAATAATTGGCTTCGGTGTTGGTATTGATTTTTGTGGGGTAAACCTGGTACGGAAGTTCGCCATCGTACCTGCCAAGATTGATTCCTTCCAGCATCATATCGTCTCTGCTGCTAACCTGGTTCAGGCTCTCCCACGGATTCAGGTCTTCATCATTGTCATCATCTTCAATGATATCTTCTCCTCTTTCACGCACATCTATATTGTATCCCATCACACAAAGTGGTGCGTCTGTTCTTTCGGTTTTGCCTGCTTCATTGGCCATTTGCCGCAGGTACCAGATGAGTATCTGTTCATCTTCCCAACCCAGGCGTATGCCGATATCTTTTTGAGGAAGCAGGCCATCATGTTCTTCCTTTAATAAATTTTGACTGCGGGGTTGCTCTGCATGTACGATCGTTGCAAAGCCGTGATTGAACCGGCCGGCTTCTATAAATAATTCATCAAAAGTTCCATCGGGCGTATCACCAGGGTTCATTACAGGAAAGCTGATTGCGGTAAATAATATTCTTGGATCAGCGAATTCCAATGGCGGTATTTTAGCTGCATATCTTTTTATAAAAGGAGATTCGATGGGGAAGTTGACTCTATCAACTGACTTAATTAATTCGGCACTGTAATCACTTCCATCTTTTAAATCAATATATAGCCATCCACCTTTTTCGAAATCACCTGCATCTAATTGAACGGAAGTTTTATACAACAATCCTGCGGCCACGGCCAATGTTGGCTGGCGCAATAAATGAGCATATACTTTTCCCCAACTTACCTTATTATCGATTGGTTGTTTGATGATGGGAGTCTGGTCACGCATTGCGCAATGATAGCTATCATCAGTAACGGCATTCTTAATTCGGGG
>JBDSAP010000409.1:0-8302 GCA_039922055.1 Ferruginibacter sp. | reverse complement strand
CCGAAAGGGCTTTTTATTCCCCCATCCCCACAAACTTTATTAGCCCGAAAAATATTTTTAACTACAGACTTAAAAACCTTGATAGATAAAGATTATAATTACTCGCTGAATCGCTGATAATAGTGGGCAATTTATCTCCTGCTTCTACATTTTCTTCATAAATTTTTTTACTTCAATCAATTCTGGTCTTTTAGAAGCGACAGTGCCCACATTGCTTTCCAATTGATGGTAATAAGTTGCAGCTTTTTTCGGGTCGCCTGATTTTTCCGCAGCCAACCCGGCACCGTAAAGCGCATTAAAACGGTTAGCATGTCTTTTAAGATCTGCCTCGTAGGCTGCGAATGCTTCGGCAGGTTTGTTCAGTTGCATCAACATGTCCGCGAGCAATTCTCTTGCTGGTATAACTTCTCCAGGAGTAACCGGGTGCTTTTCGGTTTTGTCTTCCATATCTGCGGCTAAATTCATCAGAGACAATGCTTCATCATTTTTTCCTTCTTTTAATTTTATCCAGGCTTCAGCCGTCTTGATCTGTATCTGCACCTGGTTTGCTTTATAAGTATCTTTTTGGGCCACCAAAGTATCATGTATCGTGTTCAATTGTTTCAACTCTGCCCTGGCAGAATCCATATTATCGATATGGACGTTGCCCAGTAACCTGGCAAAATGAACAATAGCTTTTTGCCAGGGGAAATTCTTCCAGGGAAAATTTTGTGGATGAATTTCCAGGTTCGCCGCTTCTTTCCACATTTTGTTTTCAAGTAAATAACGTGAGGGAATAGCCGCAAATGCATAAGCTACCTTGAACGTAACGGGATGTACTTCATTGATCGTTTGCAGGTAGTCCCATTGTTTTTTTGCTAAGTTGTTATCGCCTTTTTGTAGATAGGAATAAACAAGGTAATCAAGGCCATGCAGTTCCTCATCCCAGTGCCCCTTAATGCCGGCCGACTCTGCATAGCACTTTGCCGATTCAACAGAGGCAAGGTTCGATTGAATACCTTCATCCCACAACCCCAGCCTTGTAAAAATATGAGAGGACATGTGAAGCGCATGTGCTGACAAAGGTGCAATAGAGGCATATTTTCTTGCCGCCGGCAAAGCCAGGTTTGCAAGCTCAGGGTAATCATAGGTATGAATAATATAGTGCACAACGCCGGGATGATTTGGCTCGCTTTCATAAAGGCCACTTAAAATTTGGCCCGCCTTTTTTTGATTCCTGAACGACTTGTCAGTTGGATCAGCGGCTGCATCAAGCGCCAGCGCATAAAATATTGCAGCTTCCTTATCGGTTGGATATTCCGTGTGCAGTTTTTCCATTGCCTTTTCAAAGTTGATAGACCTGGTACGATGATCTACTTTGTTCCAATCTTTATAAAATGCTGCAATGGCATCAATATAGCCGGTTTCTCTTTTAGTTTTTTGTTGAATTGATTGGGCTACTTCAATTGCCCTGGCTCCCTTTTTTAGTTCTGCTTCGGTAGGCGGGGTCCAGAGCGGATGAAAGTTACTCATAGCTACTCCCCAATAAGCCATGGCACAATCCGGCTCCGCATCTATAACTTTTGCAAAAACTTTTTCAGCTTCATCATATTCAAATGAATGCAGCAGCGCTATCGCAAGATTAAAATTCTCCTTTATTTTTTCGCTGCCCGACATATCAAAGGCCACTGCGCCAAATTGCTTGTCGGGAGCGCCGCACACAATCACATTTCCCCTTTTCAGATCAATGGCATCGATCACTTCTTGTGATGGTCCGGAGTTTTTTATATGGCAGGATGCGGTAATAAATAATGATGAAATAAAAAGCACCTGGTGTAATTTCAATAGCTGTTTCATACTAAGAAATTTAATACAGTTAAACACGAATTTTGAAGGCACGAATTACACGAATTTCAAAGACACGAATTACACGAATTTTTAAGGCAAGGATTACACGAATTTTTAAGGCAAGAATTGCACGAATTAAAACGCAGCAGCAATTAGCTCATCATTAATACATTCACGCTTCGTTGTAAAATATTGAAGGCTATTTCGGCCATTAGGTTTTCTTTGTCCAGGGTGGGATTTACCTCGGTTATTTCGAAGCAGCAGATCTTTCGGTTTTGCATGAATTTGCTGATGAGGTCTTCGGCCTCTCTTTCTTTGAGGCCATTGCTTACCGGCGTGCCAGTGCCTTTTGAGATGGAAGAATCGAGGCTATCTACGTCAAAGCTTACGTAGATATCGGTGCAATCTGACAAATAACGGTTCACTTTGCGGCTCACACTTTCTGCGCCATTCCTGCGTACTTCATTCGTTGTGATCACCTTTATACCATATTTTTCGATCAGTGCTTTTTCTTCTGTTTCATAGTCACGCAAGCCAATGAACACAATGTCTTCGGCCAACACCTTAGGGTTTATTTTGCCGATATTTTTTAATTGTTCCCATGTGTTTCGGGTTTTTTCATCCAGGTCGTGCACTTTGTATTCATCGTTGTCTTCACCGATGGCAGCAGCGAGAGGCATGCCATGCATATTGCCGGTGGGAGTAGTATATGGCGTATGCAGATCCGCATGAGCATCTATCCAGATAACACCGAGTTTACTCTTAGGCTTGGCCATTTTAATACCAGCAAGCGTGCCGCCGGCAATACTGTGATCGCCGCTGAGCACAAGGGGAAAAAAGTGACTTTTAATTGATTCGGATACGGCCTTGCTTACTCGTTCGTACATGGTGAGTGTGCCGTGTATGCGTTTAGCATAGGGGGATTGAATGGGTTCGAATAACAGTTTATTTTCAGCTTCTATCTTTTCAGAAGGAAAGTGTACAAAAAAGTTGCTCATAAAGTCCAGCGCTGCAATCTTGATCGCATCTATGCCTAAACTGGCGCCACGGGTTCCAGCCCCAATCTCACTCGGAACTTCAATCAGTTTAATATTCTTCATACTTGTATTTTAGCCGCAGACAACAGAATATGGCAATCGGAGAAATCGATAAGGCTCTTTAAAAGAACAGCGATGTACGTCCTGCGGTGATCCTACTCAAATTTATAACTTTCCATGCAAAGGATCGGTTCCTTTAATAGTTCCTATGGTTTTCAAAGGTTTAAGGCGAATGAACATTTCTTCGCTATACCAATTTTCTTCACGGGTTTTCCTGATGACTTTGGTATGCTGCTTCATTTGATAGGCAAACTGCTTCATTGCATCCTTGCTTTGCCAGGTGCTAACCGTGGCTTGCTTTATAAAGGGCAGTTCGCCAATACCAAAGGAGTTGATGAAGCCCGGAGCCGAAGATAATTGGTCGGCAGAGCCTGGTACATTTCGCCAAAAAGCACCAAGTTTTGACAAGCGTATGGTAGCTCTTGTCAATACAGTTATTGGTCCCTCGTAGTCTGTTTGTTTTGGCAAATCACCAAAGGGAATTTTGCCATCCCATAACCCGTGCCCTTCAATCGGCTCAAGGAACAACGTCCATGTTTCGCAATTGAAAAAGCGGCCCCATTTACTAACAAAACCGCCATATAAATCAGCGATCACGTTTTCATTTGTCAAGGTTTCAATGTTAGGAGCTGTTAAGTGTACCGCCAGTATGGCCCATTGCTGCCAATCGGGATGTTTATCGAAGGTTCCATTTTTTCCGCTGCCCATTAGCTTATAAAAGGAGATTTTTTTATTAAACCAAAATGGCAACCTGTGTACCGCCATCGCCAGCAATGCAAAAAAAACACACCGTTTTGGGTAACGTATTATTGTAAGCGATACCAGCATTGAACCTAACTTCAGCGTTTTTATTTAATAAGGTGAAAAGATAAGCTGTTGTGGCGGCCTAAAAAAATACCTCGGGGTGCGTAAACGAATCTCCGGCTATTCTCCTTTTTTGTAAATCAATTATTATCAATACAAACGATTTGGCAACGGGAATGTTTATTAATTCAAAGGTTATTGCATACCCATAAATGGTGATATTTATTTCTTTTAATAATTGATATATAAAACGATCTTAGCGGTCTAAAATTAACATCGATGCAAAAATTAATCACCGTAAGCGTAAACACAAAGGACATAAAAAAGAGTGCCGACAGCCCTTTTACCATCAACGAGGTAGATGGTTTAAATGAATGGCTAGCTCTTGGATGGGAAATTGAGGAATGGGACTTTTTAAAAGAAGCCGGAACGGATGGTGAAATTGTGCTGTTGGTAATTTTGAATGATAATTCATTATATGATGAGGACGATGATGATTTCTTTGATGGCAGCTTTGACGCGGATGAAGATGAGGAAGAGGAGGATGAGGAAGATAACTTTGGTCAAAAGAGGTAGGCACGACCTAAATAATTATTATGATTGCGACTATTGTTGAGTTGTACGCAACTTTATTGGAACACCCTATTTGATTAAGCCAAAATGAATATAAGCTATCTCTTCAAAATATTTTTAGTTTGTATTCTTACCAATGCAAGCCAAAGTGAATTGACGCTTAAAATTAATATAGCGAACCAAATAGTTAATAAAAAGGAAGACCTTTCAATTAGACTTGAACTTAATAATTTAACAAGTAAACCACTTCTCATTCATAAGCATACCCAATTTGGTTATGTGACTTTTTGTTATGACGACTTTTGCTTTACTGTTGAAAAAAAAGTACGGAATCATTATGACAAAATGGAGGAGTTGGCAGCTATAGATAGATTTGGTGCCTATGATAGTTTAGGTGTTTCTTGGGATGACATTTATGATACTCTTGCAGTAGGAAAAACTCGTAGAGAGGAATTTAATATAATTGGGTACTACCGCCTAACAAAAGGCAAGTATCGGACTAAATTCAAATTTAATGTCCCGAAGACAAATAATCTATCAATAAAAAATATTGACTCAGACTGGATATATTTTGAAGTGAAATCTAATAACGTAGAATATATGCAATAACCTCTAAAAGCTGCGTTGGTTCTAAAAAGCTCACAATAAAAAAGCCTCCTTTCGGAGGCTTTCTTAAACCAGGTATCGGTAAGCTATTGATTTCACCCCCCAAGGATGGAACTGTTAGCACGATACTGGTCTAAAGTTATTGAATACCTTCAGTGGCATTTTGTTCACCCTTCGTACTTTTTCTTTTAAATAAGAAGGCATCGATCTTGCCAAACCGGTAAGAGAAATTTATACGTATCATCTGCGGATCACGCAACCGGGAATAATCCTGTACAAAGAAGTCACTGGAGGAATACTGGCTGGAGATACGCGTCTTAAAGATATCACTAATACTTAAGGAAACCGAAGCTGCATTGTTTTTCAGGAAACTTTTTTTCACCGCAAGGTCCATTCCCCACGATGGCCTGATATATCCCTGCGAAGCGCTCTGGCTCTGCATCATTGGCGGACCGCCCATTCCCCCGGTATTTGTATTTACAGGAAGGTTGGTTTTTGATTGATAGGTAGTAGTGAACTGTATTGCAAAATTAGATGGCAGCTTAAAATTACTGTTGAACTTACCAAACCAGCTCCACATAGCGTCCTGCGCACCGCTGTTCGCCACATTCGATACATTTACTTTTGAATTGTACACGTTGATATTCGTGCTAATGTCCCACCATTTGTTCAGGTAGTTCTGTGCGGTCAGCTCGGTACCGGCGGCATAGCTTGAGTTGGCATTTATGTAGGTATTCAACAGATCGGTAGTACCTGTAACGGGGTTCAACTCCTGGCTGAGGTAACGGGTGATCAGGTTGTCGGTGTGTTTGTAATAAACCGATGCAAGAAAGGTATTATTTCCTGTAAATGTCTTTAAATATGAGAGTTCAAAGGCTTGCGTGAATTCTGGTCGCAGTGCAGGATTGCCCTTTGTAATATTCAGTTTATCGCTATAGTCGGTAAAAGGAATCAATTGAAAAAAGTTGGGACGATTGATGCGACGGGTGTAGCTGAATTGCACATCCTGTTTATTGCTGAGCTTCTGGCTTAGAAAAACGGATGGAAATAAACTAACCGCATAATTGTTGCTGAATTTTTCGCCGGTATTCAGCAGTTCACCTGCGTAATTAGAGCTTTCTGCACGAAGTCCCAGCTTGTAACTAAAATCTTTCATGCTGCTGCTCACTGTACCATACGCGGCATATACATTGTCGGTATTTTTATAATTGCTAATAGCGGCCGGTATTATCACATACTCATTCAGCACATCATCGAATATAAAGTTATTGTTATTGTTTTCCCTGCTTCTCAATGCCGCTCTTACACCTGCTTCTATTTTTAGTTTTTGGGTAACGGGCATCACAAAATCAGACTGGATCACAATGTTTTTGTCGGTACCCGTTCCGGTAGCTTTCTCCAGGTCCTTATTTACAATAGCACCCGAATTGTTGGAGAAGTAATTAGTGGTGTACAGCGAATTGTTGGTGTTTTTGCCGCCAAAATAATTGGCATCAACCGTTAGCTCCTGGCCCTCTTTAGGAAAAAGCTGTTTAAAGCCAAACACCAATCCCTTGCCGTTAAACTCTCTTGCGCCAGATGTAAGCCTTTCACTGCTGTTGCTGATCTTACCGCTGTTATACAGGCTGTCAGTTGTAATGCTGATCTGCTCGTTGGGTTTAAATTCACCATGAACCTTTATAGCTGATAACGAAATGGTCGTTCTGTTGGTGGCAAAGTAATCAACACCTGCCTTTGCGAAAATGAATCCACCGTTTGTTTTGCTGTAATTATTTTGAAAAATAGATGTCTGTGGATTGTTAAGGATATTTAACCGTTCTGTTGTGCCGGTAGAGCGCCCTTTCATCTGGTTCGTATTTAGAGACGCACTGAAATTAAACTTGTTCTGGCGCAGGTTAAAGTCTCCGCCGGCGTTTACTCCACCACGCTTGTCTACACCCACTCTCAGGTTGCCGTTATACCCGGTCTTCTTATTCTTCTTTAATACTATGTTCAATATGCCACCGCCGCCGCCGGATGCGTCATATTTGGCTGAGGGGTTGGTGATCACCTCCACACTTTCTATCACATCAGCAGGTATCTGGTCAAGGGTGAGCGTAGTAGGACGGCCATCCACTAATAGTTGCGGGGCAGCGTTGCGCATGGTTACGTTTCCATCAATATCTACATTTATTGAAGGCACATTGCGCATTACATCAATACCAGTACCGCCAGCGCTCATGATATTTTTTTCTACGTTAAATATTTTCTTTTCGCCGCTCAGCTTTACGGCTGATGTTGTGGATGTTACTGTTACCGCTTGTAATTGTTTGGCGTCAACGGTTAGTTCTATGTTGCCAAGATCCTTATCAAATGAAGGCATTCCACCCATGGGAGCAGTTGGTTTAGTTGATCCACCAGCCGCTGGCAAAAATGAAACTTCTTTTTCATAAGGTGCGTAACCCGACCGGCTGATTTGTAATTGCACAGGAGGCATTAAGGGCAGATCTTCAAAATTGAAGGAGCCATTATTTTTAGTGATGAGGCCCTTTAATAAAACCTCTTTCATCTTTTTTGTAGCGGTATCAAATCTTTTCTGCATCAGCATTACCGATGCATCGCTTATGCCCTTTCCATCGGCATCTATTATTTTGCCATAAACATGTCCCATATTGGGAGCAGCAGTTCTTGCACCGCCGGGAGCGCCGCCGGGCATTTGAGCAAAAGTATTACCAGTGGCAACCAGTAAAACTATCATTAAGGTAATAAGTGTCTTCATAACTTTTAATTTGAAAGCAAATGTATAGGCCGGTTGGCATGATAATTTGCAAAAGAGATAAAGGGGCGAAATGTAGCGACGAAATGGAAAATGGATGACCAATCGGCTATCCCTCTGCGGTAGTGAATGTTGTTTATCAGGAAATTTTTTGTCCGGGCATTTGTTTTTTGTGCAGCATCGTTGCATCGCACTCTTGTACGATTGAAGCTTTGGGGAGCAGGTGCTATCAGGTGGGAAAGCTCGGTAATAATCCGCAGTAAAAAAGTGCGACAATGAAGCTTAATAGTAGTTCGAACGCCCGCTGATAAAGTTTACACCTTTTTAAAAGGTGTAAACTTTTGTATAGGTCATCCGCTCGTGCCGGTCAAAAAACCATATCCCTTGTACATTTAGAGCTATATGCAGCAGGTGGGAAAGAGATCGGTAACTATTCGCAGTAAAAGAGTACGCCAATGAAGCATAAAAGTAATTCGAATACCCCGCTAGTAAAGTTTACGCCTTTTAAAAAGCTAAACTTTTGTACAGGTCATCCGCTTTTGCCGGTCAAAAAATCACACCCTTGTACACTTAGAGCTATATGAAGCAGGTGGGAAAGAGACCGGTAACGATCCCAGTAACAGAGTACGCAATGAAGCCT
>JBDSAP010000408.1:0-4166 GCA_039922055.1 Ferruginibacter sp. | reverse complement strand
AATTATGGAACGAAAAAGATGCCATGAAAAAATACAGTACAAGTGAGTGACACAACGATGCCGCCATAAAAAACTTCTGCTGGTCAACAAAAAAACACAAAGGTTTGACTTGTCAAAGTAGAATTAAGATCATCTCATTAATCTGCCTTTGCAAATTCTCCGTCAGCTTTAATTTCCACCTCATCACTTACCATAGCGGAAGGATATTTAGAACCAATCTTAAAATCCGAACGTTTAAGCGTTCCTGTTAATTTAAAACCCGCGTCATCTTTTTTGCTCATTGGGTTTTGGGTGGTTCCTCGATACCAAAGATCCATCGTTATCAACTTTGTAACACCATGCATGGTAAGGTTACCGATAAGTTTATATTTTTTTTGTCCGTTTGGCTTTATTGAAGTGCTTTTGAAAGTGATTTTCGGATAAGTTGCCACATCGAAAAAGCTTGCGCTTTTCAAATCGTTGTCACGCATCTCAACTTCGGTGTTTATTGAAGATGCATCCGCGGAAAGTTCAAAAACAGCATCGCTAAAATCTGCTTTTGATGAAGTGATGGTTACATCAAAATTTTTAAATAGTCCGTCAACATCAGATACCATAAGATGCGTTACTGTAAATGTAAGTTTAGAATGCATCTTATCATTCTTCCATGTTGTGGTTTGGGCAGATGATGAAGCATATACAAACACGATGGCTGCAAAGAAAAATTTTTTCATTTCTAATTTTAATTTTAGTTAATAGAATGGCTCAAAATGCCCTGGCTAATTTGCCAATGGACAAGCCGCGGGCAAAAATAGCGAGTATACCTGTTCCAATTCATTGATGTGAATCAAGAAATAATATTGATGCTGGTCAATAGATTACCTGTGCTATGGCTTCTTCACACTAAGTTTTTTTCTCACCCGGCTTAATGTTTCTGGCGTTAAACCCAAGTAAGAAGCAATCATGTGTTGTGGTACCCGCTGCATAATATCCGGATAGATATTGAGAAGCTTCGTGTATTTTTCCTCGGTGGAAAGCGTGAACATGTCATTTATTCTTTTTTGCAAGGATATATATGCACCGCGATATTGCATATAATTAAATTTGAAAAACTCAGGAACTGCTTGCTCCAGGTGGATGTGTGCAGCTCTGCTTACCAGTACTAATTCTGAACTTTCTATGGCATCGATGTTTAGATTAGAATAATCTTCAGATATGAAACTATTCAAATCAGAAATAAACCAGCCCTCAGGTGCAAATTGTATAATGTGTTCGTTGTTCTTTTTATCTACCAAATAAGAACGCAGCATACCTTTACTAACAAATGCCACGTATTTACAAATTTCTCCATCCTGTAAAAGGTATTGTCTTTTTCTTAACTTCTTTACAATAACATGCTGACTGAAAACTGCTTTATCAGCGTCTGTAAGCGTTATATTCCCTGATAGTTTATTAAAGAAATGATCGAGCATAATTACATAAACAGCTAATTTAATCTATTGCTGTCCGGCAAAAGTACAAAAATGGCATAACACCTTTATGTAACCCTTTGTGGTATTACATTTTCATTTTTAGTTGTAAAGCATGGGGTGCTGTTTTTTTTTCGTACTGTATTTTTATTTTCCGATTTTTTTCTTCCGAACCCTGGCAAGTTTATACGTCTCAATGATTGCTGATATTGAAACATAATTCATGATGTGCAGGCGAATGATAGATGCGAATATTGACAAGGCCATTTTAACACAGGACGGAGTCCTGCGCCTGGCTGGTATAAAGAATGTGGCGTAATATTAGTTCACTGCTTCGTTCACCATCTTGCTATCAACAAACTGCTCAAAGCTGATTATTTTTCTATCCCTCAATTTCCAAACATGGGCAACCCTCGCGGTAAAGGCTTTGGCTGTCAATTTGTATATGCCTGTATATGTACCATACGCAACTACTTTATCATCACTGGCAACATAGTCTTCGGGTGTAAATTTATAATCTATCCATTCATTCCCTAATCTGCTAAAAACATTTTTGGTAATGTTTTCCAAACCAATATAAGTGCCTGCATAAGGAAAGCCTCTTGCTTCGGTCCACGAAATATTATCAGCTACATATTTAGCCAGATTTTTACCGTTCTCTTCGGAGGTTTTTCCTTCGTAAGTGCTTTTTATTATTTCAAGATTTGTCATTTCATTTTTATTTAAAGAACAACTTGATAGTGCCATAAGCGCTATCAAGTTTAAGATGATTTGTTTTACCATTTCATTTCCCCTGTGTTTACTTTGGCTCCAATTTGTAAAGCTGTTTCAAAAGTTAATGTTGGATATTTTGTTTTTAAAGCGGTAATTAAAGCTTCAGAAGTTTTGTTGGTTTTCAATGCTTCTTCGTAAAACTGAATATAATTTTTGGTATGTTTTACTGCACTACTATCGAATGGACTATTATTGTTAGCGTGTGCTGGAATTACAATTGCAGGGTGCAATGATTCGATTTTGTCCAGAACATTTACCCATTGTTTACGGGCTTCAGCAGTTTGTGCATCCGCCATCCAAAGATTGAAAGTAGTTCCAAAAACATTGATGCCGCCAACAACAGCTTTAATAGAAGGTATCCAAACAAAAGTTTTAGACGGAAATTCTTCCAGGCCTACAATTTCTAATTGCTGGCCTTCCAACTCAATACTGTTACCTTTTAAAACTTGCGGCAAAACAACGTTTGAAGTGATAGCTTTACCTAATCTTCCGCCCCAAATGTCCAGCTTTTTCTGTGCCGTTGCTTTGATAGACTCTACTGTTGCCGGCGAAGCGTAAGCGGTAACTTCCGGAAAATATTTTTTGAATACTTCCAATCCAAAATAAAAATCCGGGTCGGTGTGGGAGATATAAATATTGGTTAACTTTTTACCCGAATTTTTAATTTGCTGTGCTACTTTTTCGGCATCAGCCAGGGTAAATTGTGCATCAATTAAAACGGCATCTGTTTTTCCGGATACGATTACAGATGCAACTCCGAAACTGTTTTCCGATGCATTGTAAACTTCGAGTTTTAAATTATTTGCTTCAATAGTTTTGAAGGATTGTGCCTGTGCGTCCATTTTGAATAAGATTAAAATTGTTAAAAATATTGTTGAGATAAGCTGCTTCATTTCGACTTGTTTTTAATGATGATGCAAAGATGCTATCAACCAATGCTTAAAAACATTGAACAAGTTCAATAAATGAAATCCCAGTTATTTCCTGGTGGCTATTTTATTTCTTATTTTACTCAAAAACTCGTGACTGATACCAAGGTAGGCTGCTATTTGAAGATTAGAAAGCCGTTGATGGAGTTGAGGATATTTTTCGATAAAGTCAAGATAGCGTTGGCCGGCAGTTTTACTCAAATTATCTATCATTCTTCTTTGCAGGGCAACGTGCGTTTTTTGTGTCATTACCCTAAATAACTTTTCTATTTTAGGAAAATTTGCATAAGCAAACTCTTTATCTTTTTTTGAAATTAAAAGCACCTCACTATCTTCCAATTCTTCAATAAAAAGTTGCGATGGTCTTTCAGTAGTAAAACTATCAATATCTGTAATCCACCAGTTTTCAATGGCAAAATAAAGTATTTGTTCAGCCCCGCTTTTGTCAATATGATACACACGGAAAATTCCTTTGGTAACGAATCCTTCAAACTTGCAAACCTCCCCTTCTCTCAACAAAAAGCTTTTCCTTTTAATCGTTTTATTTTGAAACAAACTGCAGAAATCTTCCATTTCTTTGTTGGTGAGAGGAATGTGGTTGCTTATATGTTGTTTGAGAAGTTCTGTCATATCGTGGGTTGTGTCAAAATTACCATTATTGCAAATAAGAAGCAATGATATATTGAGTGGCAAAGTGATTGTTGATGGTCTGCAAAGAATTGGTTATATAAAAAACAATATTATATACGAAAGCTCAAACTTGCGCTTTTCAATTACTCATCAGGCGCAGGACTCCGTCCTGTGTCCCATTGTTACTAAACCAGGTTATACTTTACTGTTGTAAATGGCAATAGTATATTTTTTTGGAGATAGCGTTTTTAGAAGATTTTTAGTAACTATTCAGTCTATAAAAAAAGCCAAATTTGCATTACTATTTTTGAATTCTGAAAGTTATGCACATTGCTTTTATGTTAGCTAACAATTCATCGCTTTTTGGCACCGATTACACCCTTCT
>JBDSAP010000407.1:0-2594 GCA_039922055.1 Ferruginibacter sp. | reverse complement strand
TATGATGAATTTAAAAGATTGTTGATTGAAAATAATATTGAACTTGACGAGAAATATTTGTTGTAGCATATGTTGTTCAACCCTTTCAGGGTTGGGGAATTCTATTGTTGCTGACCCCGGGTTTCACCCGGGGCTATTCATATTGAAAGCCTTCGGCTTTCCGTTTTGTCTTATTGCCGGGATTTTGAATCGGTGATATTTTTTGTCCACTGGTTCCAACATGAGTTATTCATATCGGGTCTGACGGCCTTTTTGGTTTTGAACCTTATACCCATCACTTCCCCGGCATCGATGGCCTTACCTCTATTTTACTTGGTAATGTGCGTGGATTCATATTCAATAGATCAGCTACCATTTGACCAATATCTTCAGGCTGAATCTTCCAGGCATCCGCATCGTTTGGTATATGGTTATTAAAATAGGTGGCAACAGAACCCGGCATAATTGTACTCACCTTTATACCATGTTTTCGCAGGTCGAGCATGATGGCCTGGGTAAAACCTACGAGTCCAAATTTGCTCGCATTATATGCTGCGCCATTTTCAAAAAAGTTGGTACCCGCAAGACTTGCAATTGTAATAATATAACCTTTGGATTGTTTTAATGCATCAAGGCTCGCCTTTACACCATTAAAAACACCTGTGAGGTTGGTGTCAATTGTATCTTTCCAATCCGCTTCAGATAAAGTTTCTATGGGCGCAAGATGACCTACACCTGCGTTGGCAACTAATACATCGAGTTGTCCGAAATGATCTGTTACAGCTTTAACTGCACTTGTTTCAGAGGCCAGCGAACTTACGTTAGATTCTAACGCCAAAATCTTCGACGGATCATTACTTAACTTTTCGGCTGCTTCCTGCGCTGCACTTAACGTTCTGCTGGTGATAGCTACTCTCATCCCATTTTCCAGCAAAATCTTCGCTATACCATTTCCAATTCCCTTACTGCCGCCAGTTATGTAGGCTACTTTATTTGTTAGATTATTCATTGTAATTTTTATAAAGGTTTAAAATATTTTTTCGGAGAAATCACTCGGTCTTCATCAAAAAATAAAAAGTTATTTTATTTGTTTCTTCATTACAAAAATATATGCATAATGTTCACTTACTTAATCTCAAGTTATACAACTCTCCGGCAAAAGGCCAAGACAATCGGTAAAATATATCCTAATAAGAAACTGTCAAATCAATCGCTGTTTCTTTCAGATCTTTCACCACCAGGTAAAAACTATTATTCAGCTTTTCTACTGAAAATGCAATTTTTTTATTATCCATAAACGCTTTTCCATCTTTCACATTGGCTGGCAGTAAGATCCGGGCCGTGCATTTTCCCGGATTATCATCAACATGCAATTTAACCTGGCGCTGTTTACTATCATGAGAATAAGTATAACTGATACTTTTACCTGTTGGCCCATAAGCGATCGTAACCTGTGCCTTGTCCTTACCGGTGGCCATCCACCTTGGAGAAATTTCAACTGAATTAAATTGAGTACCCTTATCTACCACACCGGCAAGGCCTTCTATTAAAGCGCTATAAACCGCTGCCTGACCCCAGTTGTCCGGAATACCTTCATCCACTTTGCCAGCAGGCGTATATGCAACCGGAAGATCACCATTGTGTTCTTTCACTAACTTCATTATTCTTTGCAGGATATCTACCCCATAACTTTCATACCCATGCTGAAAAGCGGCCTTTGCCAATTCACCTGCCACGATAGTATTTACACCGCCGTTCATGTAAGAGCCAGGCTTGTAACCCGCAAAATCCGGCTTCACCGTTGGGTAAACGCCGTACCATTCAGCAAAGGAGTTTGCCTTGTTACTTTCTTTCAAAGTTTGATAAGCGCTGATTATCGATTCCGCCATTTCCTCGGTCGGCAATCCCCTGTTGATATCATAAGGATTGGACAAGCTCAATGTATTTTTCTGATCCATTTTAAGGTAAGAAGGCGCAGGGTCATCTTCCACAAAATGAGCATAGAACTTACCGTTCCAGCAAACTGCGTTTGTTCTTGCTTGAAATCCTTTTGCCAGTTGATCCCATTTTTCTGATTCGATTTCATCACCCGTTTCCTTATACATTTTTTTCAACTGAACACAGGCTGCATACATGCCGCTGTTATCACCGTGCATGATACCCATCGGTGTTTTTTCATCTATATCGAAAATACCTTTTTGAACATCGCCGCCATTTCGTGTGTATTCGGCTCGTGAAACCGGCAACTGCATAAAGTCCCATGTATCGAGTGTATAGCCACGCTTTACAAGCTGGAATTTCTTTGACCATCTTAGTGGATCATTCATTGAATAATTCATTCCCTTTACCAGTGCAGGCAACCATTTTTTTACAAACCCAATATCGCCTGTTGATTGCCACACATCATACACACCCTCCACCAACAAATATTCTAGATCAGCTTCCACTGGCAGCCGATGCATTTGTATGGAATCTTCCGGTATTACTTTCCAATATCGCCTATCAAAAATTTTCATCCGCCATCCAATTCCTTTGTTGCTTAACGGAAAATAATAATCAAAATAAAGCCCCTCCTCCGTTTGATTTTGCAGGTAATATTCAATAAAGCTGGTCAT
>JBDSAP010000406.1:0-7953 GCA_039922055.1 Ferruginibacter sp. | reverse complement strand
AAACAAATACAATTAACTACACAGATAAACTACCATTGGCACAGGGTATCAAGTTTGATTTGTAGGTATATCATAAAAGTTTACACCTTTCAAAAACGTGTAAACTTTATCTTGGGACCATTTATTGAACTACAAACTTTTCTGTTTGCTATGTAAATTCCTTTCGCCATCGCCAGCAAATTAGCCCTTATTGTCATTGATACATTCTTAGTATATCATAAAAGTTTACACCTTTTAAAAAGGTGTAAACTTTATCCATATCTTTAAAAGTGCCCATCAATGAAAAATATACTGCTGTCTTTGAGTGCGAAAAGATTTATCATATTTACAACAGGACTAACAACAAGGAGTTACTTTTTCGTTCTGATGAAAACTACTACTATTTCCTGCGGCGATACGGCCACTTCATCTCACCCATCGCCGAAACCTATGCATGGAACTTGTTACCTAACCATTTCCATTTTATAATTAAGATCAAATCGTTGTCTGAAATCTTATCATGGCTTGTCACACTGCCTCTTGATACGATAACAACTACCGAAAAACATTTTTTAGCAGACCAGGATGTTAACAGATTAGTTGAAATGACCTTCAAAAGATTATTCACTTCTTACGCCATGGCTTACAATAAAATGTATCAAAGAAGTGGGAACCTGTTTTATCGCACATTTAAACGGGTAGAGATTTTAAAAGAAGCGGATTTTACACATGCCATTGTATATGTGCATGCAAATGCCCAGAAGCATCAACTCGTAAAGGAATTTGTTTCTTACCCCTGGACATCGTTTCACAGTATTATAAGTGATAAGCCAACCAATTTGTTGCGTGCTGAAGTAATTGAATGGTTTGGTAACAAAGCGCAATTTATAAAAGTTCATAAGGAAATGTCAGCTTATTATTATGGTGCTGCTGGCGGGATCGAAGACGATTAGTCAGTTGAGTTTAATAAAAGTTTACACCTTTTTAAAAGGTGTAGACTTTATCTCATAATCGTTATTGCACTACAATATTTTCTGTTTGCGAAAACTATCTCCCGCAATTTCAACTATGTAAATTCCTTTCGCCTGAAACGGTAGAGTAACTGTTATTGTCATTTATAGATTCTTAGCCTGTCATAAAAGTTTACACCTTTTTAAAAGGTGTAAACTTTATCGTGGGTTCATCTATTGAATTACAATCTTTTTTTTTGCGAAAACTATCTCCCGCAATTTCAACTATGTAATTCCTTTCGCCTGAAACGGTGGATTAACTGTTATTGTCATTGATAGATTCTTAGTCTGTCATAAAAGTTTACACCTTTTAAAAAGGTGTAAACTTTATCGTTGGTTCATCTATTGCACTACAATCTTTTCCGTCTGCGAAACACCATCACCCGCAATTTCAACCATATAAATCCCTTTCGCCTGAAACGGCAGATTAACTGTTATTGTCATTGATAGATTCTTAGTCTATCATAAAGTTTACACCTTTTTAAAAGGTGTAAACTTTATCGTTGGTTCATTTATTGCACTACAATCTTCTCTGTTTGCGAAACATCATCTCCTGCAATTTCAACCATATAAATTCCTTTTGCCAGAGACGGCAGATTAACCGTTATTGTGTTTGAGCTATTCTTCAGATCTCTTTTGTAAACTAATCTTCCATCCGTGTTGGTGATCTTTAATGTGTTTAATTTTTTATCACCAATATCAAGCTTTAGCTGGCCGTTATTTATAACCGTCGGATATATCCTTACGAGTTTTTCAAAGTTTCCCGATAGATTAATTACATCTGAATAAGAGACCGATCCGTTATCTTCCTGTATAGCCAGGCGGTAAAATATTTTACCAGGTTCATTGGTATAATGACGAAACGTGTAATTGCTGCCGGCTGCATTCCTGTTAGCCGGAACTGTTCCAGCCCTCGTAAATGAGATGCCGTCTTTACTATATTCTACATAAAACCTTGCAGTGCTCTGTTCTTCGGCAGTCTTCCATTTCAACTCATTATAGCCACTACTCTTAATCCCCGAAAAGCTACCTAAGGTAATGGGAAGTACCACACCACCGCTCGCAACAACTTTATATGCAGTGTTTGTGGCCTGGGATACAGCATACAGAGTTCCATCCTCACCTTCACCAAAACCTACAACGATATTTACCGGCATTGCAGTTTGCACTGTCGAGTCGAAACCGCCACTGCCATTGGGCCACAAGAGAAAGATGTCACCGGAATATACATCAGTTGCGATATAGTATCCAACAAAGGCCGGAAACTCAGAGCCACGATAAACATAACCGCCGGTTACCGCTGAGCCAAGCGGATCCGGGGGATTGGGATAGTCATAAACCGGAGGTATATAATTAACCGGTGTACAATCTGCCACGCCGGGGGTTGAGGGATAACCTTCAAAACAACGCCACCCATAGTTCACTTTCCCTGTGCTTCCAGCAGCCCGGTAATTGATCTCTTCCCATGCACCCTGTCCAACATCTCCTATCCACATATCTCCGGTCACTCTGTCAAAACTCCAGCGAAATGGATTTCTAAGTCCTAATGCCCAAATTCTATCATCAATATTATTGTCGTTTACATAAGGATTATCCGGTGGCACATCATAATTACCATAAACAGCACTGGTATTATCTATATCAATACGCAGCATTTTACCAAGCAACACAGTTCCGGTCTGCGCATTATTCGGCACATCATTACCGCCTCCCCCATCGCCTGTTGCAAAATATAAATATCCATCGGATCCAAAATTCAATTTTCCCCCGTTATGATTTTCTGCACCAGGATGGGCAATACTAATAATATTTATTCTGCTGGTGAGGTCGGCCGTATTGATATTCCCTAAAGTGGTCTCATATCTTGACACCGTAATATCCCCTTCGACATCCGTATAATAGATAAAGAAATATCGGTTGGTGGTACCGTTGTAATCCGGATGAAACGCCATGCTCAAAAGACCACGCTCACCACCAGTAGAAATAATATTTGCACCGGAAGGTCCAAAATTTGCAAACTGGCTTAGTGTAACTCCATTCCTTACTTTGATAGTTCCGCCCTGTTCTACCACAAAAAGCCGGTTAGAACCATCACCTGCATTCACAATATCAACCGGCGCATTCAGGCCGCCGAATGCAGTAACATAGCTCACGACTGGTGGCTGAGCAGCAACCAGTATAGGAGCCGACACAATGAGCAATATGCTGAATAGTTTTTTAACCTGGATGTAGATGTTTGACATAATGAAAAATTTATACTTGTTTAAGACGATAAAAAAATATTAAAACAAATTCAACTCGCCAGCTCACGAATAAGACGATCTTCCGATATTGTTCTTTATGCCTTTCCCAATTTTTTAAGAACAACCTGTTTTCTTTTTTTCCATTTACCAATTGGCTCCGCATCATAAAGGCTCTTCCCTTTTTTATCAGTAAGACCCGTCAGCATATTTAATTGTTTGCTTAGCTTAACGATGTTCTTATGCTTGCCAATTGATGAGGGTGTGTATAGCTGTTGAAAAGCTTTAATGCCATCATTGATCACTCTTAATTCGTTTTTGAAATCTTTTTGCTTACGATAGATCATCATCAGCCGGTTATAACTAAGTTCGTTCGATGGGTGTGCCTTTAATATTTTCTCATATAGCTTTGCAGCTTCGGCGAGGTCACCTTCTTTTTCCCTGTACTTTGCCATACCCTGTAGGTCATCTTTTGCGGGCGGCACCGGTACTTCGATTGTATCTTTCTCCGTATTGAGCTTAACCACTTTAGTTGGATGTTTCATGCAGGTTAGTTAGCAAATAGATGACCTTCAATATTCAGGCCAATACAAATAAGGTTGCTGGCACGCTCTTAAAATAAATTTGAATTCGCAGTACAATTATTTGGAGATAATTTTTCCCAATTAACCGGTCTATTACTTCAGTCATGTTTTATTTTGAACAACGAAAATGGCATTGTCATACTGCGCAAGGGATAAATTAGTGACATGGTAGCTTTTGCTCCTCATTGATAAAATGTAGAAGAGTGCGACGCCAATGAAGCTTAATTGAAAAACTTCTGTTGGGTTCAAAAAAATTGTTCATTATTTTATCCCTTGTTACTTCTATGTCACCATTTATCCGATCTGTTTTTTACCCGAAAAAATTTTCAAAAAAATATATTGAAATTCTTGTCCTGATTTGAATTGCCTGTTCGTCATTAACAAGTAAATGGTATTGAATAATTAATCAACTAAAAAATAATCAACATGACATCAAAAGAAAACAGCTTGAACTGGTTTGAGATTTCAGTTTCAGACATCAATCGTGCAAAACAATTTTATGAAACTATTTTCGGGATCACGATGGAATCCCAAAATATGATGGGAATGGAAATGGCATCTTTCCCTTACGAACCGGGAACTGGGAAAGCATCGGGTGCTCTCGTTCAAAGCCAAATGCATAAGCCGGGCAAAGACGGAGTTAAGATTTATCTCAATGGTAATCCTGATCTTTCTGAAGCGCTTTCAAAAGTAGAAGCAGCAGGCGGCAAAGTTTCTATGCCTAAAACAAAGATCAGTGACGACATTGGTTTTATGGCATTCTTCGAAGACACAGAAGGCAATGCTATTGCTTTGCATTCTCAAAAATAATTTTTCAACTTAAAAAAAAATAAATCAATGAAAGAGTTCATGATGATCTTCAGAAATGAAAAAAGCGATGACGGTTCCATGCCTTCGGAAGCCCAAATGCAAACTGTATTAGCTGAGTGGCAAAGCTGGATAAAGGCCATCGCAGCTAAAGGTAAATTCAGCGGAACTAATCGCTTGTATCCCGAAGGTAAGACCTTGAAGCCAGGCAATGTGATTATGGATGGGCCTTACGCTGAAGTGAAAGAAATGATAGGTGGTTACCTGATTGTAAATGCCGCTTCGCTTGATGAAGCTGTAGAAATGGCGAGGTCCTGTCCCGGTCTTGTGTACGGCGGAAATGTAGAAGTGAGGACCGTGATGCCAATTAATTCCGACTCGGGTTCAGCAACTTTTTTACAACCACAATAAAATCAAACCAATGAAAGAATATCTATTTTTATTCAGGGGCGGCGATGGAACAACCTTACAGCAATCACCTGAAAAATGGCAAGCTCACATGCAAAAGTGGATGGAATGGATGGGAGCTTTACAAGCAAAGGGACAACTCATAAATGCGCAACCGCTAAGCCGGGATGGCAGGCAAATAACCGGCACTGCAAAGGTAGTTACTGACGGCCCGTTTGTGGAAGGCAAAGAAATGGTAGGCGGATACCTGATGTGCAAAGCCGATAGCTACGAAGCTGCAGTTGACGTGGCAAAGAACTGTCCAATCCTTGACTTTGATGATGGAAAGGTGGAAGTGAGAGAAATACAGGAGATGAAAATGTAAAGGAATTGTATTTCTGAAATAGGCTGGATTATACATGTTTCAGTTACCTGTTTTAATAACTTCTAATTTTTTTATTTGCAACAAAAATTTAAGCCCTACTTTGTGTTTATGATGTAATTGAAATTAAAACAACACAACACATAAATTAAATAGTATGGCAGCAAAAGGTACCAAAGAAGATCCCTGGAAATTAAATACTCCACCCGGCACATCAGCATACGAAATGTATAAAGATGTAAAAGACGGCAAGGAAGTAATTGTTTGTACTGTGGGAAAAACCGTTTTGTTATACGATGCAAAATGTTTGAACGACTTGCATGCAATGCTAAAAAAGCAGGGCGATTGGATGGATCTTGGTGGCGCAGATGAACAAAAGCCAGCTAAAGAAGGAACCGTGGAAGCCTGGGGACGGTCACCTCAAAATCCTGTTGGCGGCTGGTATGGCTTAAAGAAAGGACTTCGTGGAAGGTTCGGTGTGTACATTCCACCACTGATGGAAGAACTTGGACTCGCCGAGCTGGAACACAATCCAAAAAACAACCGCATGAAGGCAAAATGATTGACAGTAAAAGTTAAAACAAGCGCCTCTCGCAATTGAACGAGCCTTTCGAAATAGACAAACTTACCGACCATCTTTTCAGGCACGAGTCTGGAAAGATGGTCGCTGTCTTAACAAAGATATTCGGGATAGAAAATATCGAAACGGCTGAAGATGTAGTTCAGCAAACCTTTATCGATGCCATTAATGTATGGAAATTAAAAGGCATTCCTCCTAATCCCTCCGCCTGGCTTTTTAAAGTGGCAAAGAACAAAGCCATTGACATCATCCGCAGGAACAAGCACTCCGTGCAATATGATTTTAGCGATGGCGAAAGAAAACTGCTTACATCTGAATATACGTTAGCGGTTACCATGGAAAATTTATGGAAGACAGAGTTCATAAAGGATGATCTGTTGCGGATGATGTTTACCTGCTGCCATCCTGAAATATCTCAACAAAACCAGGTGACACTGATCCTGAAAACGCTTTGCGGCTTTAGCACTGCGGAAGTTGCAAAAGCCTTTCTTACTACTGAGGATACCATTTCAAAACGGCTATACAGAACCAAAGAATTTTTCCGGGCAAATAAAATTCCGTTTATAATTCCTTCTGTGGATGAATTAAAGAGCAGGATCGATTCGGTATTGAGTGCGATCTATCTTTTATTTAATGAAGGATATAATTCCACCCATGCAGAGCAACTGATCAGGCAAGACCTGATAGAGGAAGCGATGCTGCTATGCAAGCTGCTGACCGAAAATAGTTACACGCAATTACCCGAAGTGTTTGCGTTGATGGCGCTAATGTGTTTTCATTCGGCGAGAAGTGAAAGCCGGTTGACAGCAGAAGGCGAAATAATCCTATTGCCTTACCAGGACAGAAGCAAATGGAATTTTAAATTGATCGAATTGGGAAACCAATACATGAACAAAGCATCGGGCGGTAATGAAGTGAGCGCTTACCATCTCGAAGCGGCCATTGCATACGAACATTGCGCAGCCGAAAGCTTCTCCAACACAAACTGGAAGAGAATATTGGAGCTGTATGAATGGCTTTGTCAAATAGCCTCCTCTCCTATTTCAGAACTGAATAAATCTGTTGCGGTAATGCAGGTGTATGGCGCAAAAAAGGCGCTGGAATCACTGGAGCGTATTTCCGGCAAAGAAAAATTAGCTTCATTTTATTTGTACCATAGCCTCCTTGGAGAAATTCACTCCCGTCTTGAAAATTCGGTAGAAGCAAAAACATGTTTCGCAACCGCAATTCAGCTAACGCAATCTGAAATAGAAAAGAAAATGCTGATGGATAAGATAGCGGTGCTTTTAAATTAGTTGGTAAATAAAAAATAATGTACTTCACAAGGGGTAAAAACTTAAATAATATTTTTTGTCCGGGCAGCGAAGCAATGGGCAGCATAGTTGCATCGCCCTCTTCTACCGCATACCTTTGGGCAGCCTTAATTGCGTTATAGGTTCGATGCAATCAGCCTTCCTGTTCCATAGAAATCAAATATCATAGTTCCAGGGCGAGTCCCTACTTCAGGCCTGTGAGTGGTGCAGGACTCACCGTCAGTAGTTCCCTAACATGAATTTGAGTGTCTTCTTTGACGACAGCGGAGTCCTGCAGCCAAACACATATCCACGGCGGCGACCCACCTGGGAAACTGAATAAGATAGCGGTGATAAAATGTTGCCTTCATTGATGCTTGCCGGATAATCTTTATATTTAAGACTTAAAACATTTCAACGATGCTACTATATAAACGATTGTCACTCGCCTGTCTTGTTTCACTTTGTATTCTCCTGGTTTCATGTGGTCAAAAGAAACAGCCCGCAATAGGTGCTGTAGAAGAAAATGACCCGTCTCTCAGATCCATCATAAGTAAAGATGCTTCCATAGAAATTATCGCTGAAGGATTTGAGTGGAGTGAAGGACCACTGTGGATAGAACAGGATAAGATGCTGCTTTTTTCAGATGTACCAAAGAACATTATTTATAAGTGGACCGCCGAAAAAGGAAA
>JBDSAP010000405.1:0-3336 GCA_039922055.1 Ferruginibacter sp. | reverse complement strand
AGCTCCAGGTTTTGGGCATAAAACAATTGCGTTAAAAAGTCCTTTAAATTAAAAAGGTGTCATAAAAAAATTGGTAAGGATAAGGATTCATCGTTCAGGTTTAAAAAGTATAACTGCTTCAGTAGCTGAAGCTGGTATATACCAATATAACCTGGTGAAACAATTAATGCCGCATTTTAAGAGGGAGTTACAGCAAAGGTCAATTGGCTTCTATCGGTTAGCAAGGCATTGAAAAAACCTAAATTAAGGAAAGGGTATTGATTGGCAAAATGTATTTGTATATAAATAATAAACGGAAAATGTTGGACGGCAATCTTTCGTGATAAAAAGAGAGCCCGGCCGTAGTTATTCTTTTGGCCAAGACTCTTATAATTAAAAGGAGTTTTTTAAATTACCACATTCACCATTTTATTCTTTACATAAATAATTTTCTTTGGCGCTTTACCTTCCAGCCACTTTTGTACAATTTCGTTATCTAACACCATTTTTTCTGCCTGCTCGGGAGTTGTATCCAATGACATATTAATAGTGGTACGTAATTTTCCGTTGATGGATACCGGATATTCTTTGGCAGTTTCTATCAAATATTTTGCATCATACACAGGATACGTTGCGTCTAAAACACTACCTTCATTTCCAAGCAAATGCCAAAGCTCTTCCGCAATATGCGGTGCATAAGGTGTAAGCAGGATCAGTACCTGTTGCAGCATTTCTTTTTTATGGCACTTGATATCTACCAGTTCATTTACACATATCATGAAAGTGCTTACCGCGGTATTAAAGCTGAACCGTTCTGTATCTTCTTCTATTTTTTTTATAGTGCGATGCAGTACTTTTAATTCAACAGCATTTGCTGTTTCTTCGTTCCAAACTTTTCCTTTCAAATCATCATAAAACAAGCGCCAAAGCTTGCGTAAAAAACGGTGAACACCTTCAATGCCTTTTGTGTCCCATGGCTTGCTTGCTTCAACAGGACCAAGGAACATTTCGTACATACGGAAAGTATCGGCCCCGTATTTTTCAACGAGGTCATCGGGGTTGACTGTGTTGTATTTCGACTTAGACATTTTTTCCGTTTCAACGCCACAGATATATTTACCGTCTTCACGTTCAAAATCAGCCAATTCATTTTCGAGTCTCCAAGTCTTAAACTCATCAATCTTTAATTCAACACCATTTACGTATTTAACGTCCACATGACTTTCTATAATCTTAAATTTTAAGTCCTCATTAAACAACGATAGAAACTTTCTATTTTTCCCATTTTCATTGTTATGTTTTTTTACAATCTCAAGAATCTTTTCATTATTCTCTTTAATTTCATTGTAAATGTTGAAGGATACGAATATTGGATGAAACTCGATTACTTCATCAGCATTAAGAATCGTAAATTGATCACTACCACTTAATTCTGGAGTTATTCTATACACAAACCTGCTACTCCCCTGTATCATCCCCTGGTTCACCAACTTCTTATACGGCTCATCATATCCAATATAACCAAGATCAAATAATACTTTGGTCCATAAACGGCTATACAATAAATGGCCAACCGCATGCTCGGTACCGCCAATATAAAGATCAACCTGGTTCCAGTAATCACTTGCTTTTCTATCACAAAATGTTTGGTCATTATTCGGGTCCATATACCTTAAAAAATACCAGCTACTGCCTGCATAGCCGGGCATTGTGCTGGTTTCCCTTCTGACCTCACCCCCAGCCCCTCTCCGAAAGAGAGGGGAGCCTGACCCTGAGATTTCCTGGCTCTTTTCTTCTCTTAAGGCATTGGCTATTTTTTGTAAAATTTCTTTTAGGTTATTTTTTACTTCCCTGTTGGTGAAACGTATCATTTTAAAACCATTCTCCTCCAACCATTTTTGTCTTGCTTCATCAAATCTTTTTTGGTCTTCTTCATCGTGGTATCCACCATCAATTTCAATAATCAATCTTTTTTCAAGACAAACAAAATCCGGAATGTAGCCTGCAATCGGATGTTGTCTCCTAAACTTTAATCCATCAATCTTTCTATCCCTAATTTTCTGCCAAATGATAGCCTCTGCTTCCGTTAACTCCTTACGATTCTCTTGCGCAAAGGGCAAAGTATTTCTCCATTCCTGCAACGAACTTTTAAAATAACCAGGCAAATCTTTTTTATCTCCCGTATTTTCCTTCTTATCACCTCCCTTATTTTCGTCCACATAATTTCCCTTATTATCCTCGCCAGCCTCATCCTCTATGTGGTAGTAGTCTCGGGTCCCCCTCTCCTTCTGAGAGGGGTTAGGGGTGAGGTCAGCCCACTCTTTTAAATTCGCCAACGGCCCCTCTCCATTGGGCCCCGGCCCATACGTATCTACATGCGGCAATTCCAATGGCAGCTCATCTTCATCCAATGGTATTGCAATGCCATCACTCCAAATTATTGGAAATGGTTCTCCCCAATATCGTTGGCGACTAAAGCCTGCATCTCTCATCCTATAATTCACCTGTCGTTTACCAATCCCCTTCTCTTCAATTTTATCGACCGCTACACCTATTGCATCCTTCATCAGAAGACCACTGAGGAAACCGGAGTTTTGCAACACCGCTTCTTTGGTTGGATTCGCCTCTTCACCATTAAAATGTTCACCGATAATATTTGTTATTGGAATACCGAAATGATTTGCAAATAAAAAGTCACGCTGATCCCCACATGGCACGGCCATGATAGCGCCGGTACCATAACCCGCCAACACATATTCGGCTATCCATATCGGAATTTCTCTTCCATCAAAAGGATTGATCGCATAAGCCCCGGTAAAGCAACCGGTAATTTGTTTTACTTCGGCTAACCGTTCCCGTTCGCTGCGGCTTTTTACATATGAAAGATATTTTTCAATGGCATCTTTTTGCTCCGATGAAGTAATGCTTGCTACGAGTTCATGCTCCGGTGCAACTACCATGAAGTCCACACCAAAAATTGTATCAGGCCTTGTTGTGTAAACCCGCAGTGGTTTATCAAAACCTTTGATGGCAAAATCCATTTCGGCACCCTGGCTTTTGCCGATCCAATTTTTTTGCATCTCTTTCATTGCATCACTAAAATCTACCTTCTCCAATCCCTCGAGCAACCTATCGGCGTATTCGGTAATTCGCAAGTACCACTGCCGCATTTTCTTTTTTTCCACCGGGTGTCCGCCACGCTCACTCACCCCGTTTACCACTTCATCATTTGCCAGTACCGTACCCAACGCTTCACACCAGTTCACTTCTCCGTAGGCACTAAAGCTCAGGCGATAATCCATTAAAATATCCTGTTGCTTTTTTATATCAAATGATCGCCATTGTTCCGCAGAAAAC
>JBDSAP010000404.1:0-6249 GCA_039922055.1 Ferruginibacter sp. | reverse complement strand
GTGCATTCATCAACTCTTTTAAATTTACCGGTTTCGCCTCCACAGCCGGCGGCTGCGTAACCGGAACGCCGCTGCTTTTGCTTCTTTAAAAAAATCGCTGCGCTCTTTTTTTAATCCGCCACGGCGGACCGAACCAAAAGAGGCGGCTAACCCGGTTACTGGTGGAAAATTAGTGCAGCGGCAGAAAACACTACCTGTGTTTTTTGGTATGGCATTGCAGAGTGCTTCTACGGCCTCGAATAAAAAGTGCTAGAAAATTTCGGCTGATGGCGTAAAAAAATCAAGGCTGTCTGAGCCGGTACTGGCTATGAAGCATTATTATCCTACGGCGAGTTCCTTGATTTTAGCCGGCAGGCGAAATTTTCAGCCTTTTTATTCGCAGCCTTGATCTTTTTTGTTTCTTTTTTCCATCAAGGGAAAAAAGAAAACAGACTCTGATGTATGATGTATGATGTCTGATGTATGATGTCTGATGTTTATGATATCATCTAAACGTTCAGCACTGTAGAGATAATGCCGGCTACACGAATACCACTTTCGAACGCTGCTTCCACCGTACCGGGATGAGGGCCGGTATACAAGGCTTCACCAGCAAAGAATACTGTACCTGCAATTGGTTCGCTGATCAGCCTTTGTGCAGATTCAGTTTGGGGTGTAGGATAACTGTACGCACCCATTGCAAATTCATTTGCCTGCCAGTTGAAGACTTTGCTCCATTGTATTTCATTTCTTAATTGCTCAATAGGTTTATCGTAGATGGCGGCGAGTGATGAAATCGCCTTAACTAATATGCGGTCATCGCTTTCATTGGAAATAGCAGCAGCTCGTGGACCTCCAAGCCAACCTGTGAGTATGGACGTTTCATTCGGTAGTTGTGTCCACCAGGTAGGAAAAAACTCATCGCTTAAAATAAAACCTGCATCATTCTGCCAGAATGTTTTTGTAAACTTTAATACAACTTTTATCACCGCTCCATAACCTATTTGCCTTGTGATATTTTCATCGAACGGAAGCGGCGGTTTAAAATGAATGTAAGGCGTTGCGCCTGGTTGCTGCAACACGCCCACGGGAACCGTTACCAGCAATTTATCGGCAGTATACTTTTCTCCGTTAGAAGCATGCACTGATACAGTCCCCTTCTTCCATTGCACCTCTTGCACCACTGTTTGCAAATACAGCACACAGCCATTAGCTTTTACTTGCTGTTCAAGATATTTTATCAATGCTGTGTAGCCGGTGGGAATGCGGTAAATCTCTTCGTCCTCCGAATCCCATTCCCATTCTCTATGCAATGCTTTTACGCTTACCCTCGTTAGGTCTGCAAGGTCAAATCCTTCTACATAGCTTTTAGCATGCCTGCGCAGTAATTCATAGCGGGGAGCAGCATAGTGTTTATCAAGTAGCTCCTGCATGGTAGTATCTTCCTCTACCTCTTTCATTTTTTGAAGCAGGTCATCCCATCCTTCGGTCATTTCCTCCACTTCTAAAAACCTGCCATTCCTTTTCCGGTACATTCTTCCTGCTGTTTGTTCGTAAGGTATTCCGGCATCTTTTAATAACCCAAGCGTGAGAGGCAGATTGCCATGAATAAACTCGGCGCCCGTTTCAATTATATCATCCTTGTCTTTTTCACTTTGAACACGTCCGCCAATAAATGCCTGCGCTTCCAACATGGTGACGTTGAATTTAGCCGATAATTCTTTAGCGGCAATAAGGCCGGTTGCACCTGCGCCGATAATTATAATGGAGGGTTTACTCATAATAATCGGGTTGCCAATATTGGGCCAGAGTTTCTTTTCTATTCAGGGTGACTCACCTAATTCCACACAAACATAATTTTATTTTAGGCAGATGAGGACGACTATTTTGTTCTGCATTCATGATGAAAAATACCGTGATCCGAATCGTAGTGGAATTGCGAATATTGAAATCTTGAAACGAAAACAATTCAACGAACACCGGCAACAATAAAATAATTATATTACAACATTTTCATCTAAACTACTTATGAGCAAAAACAGATTTGAAGCATTCAGCGATGGCGTACTAGCCATTATAATTACTATTATGGTGTTGGAGATGAAGGTACCACATGGCACATCGCTTGAATCATTAAAGCCTTTACTGCCCGTGTTTATAAGCTATGTGCTAAGTTTTACAATGATTGGTATTTACTGGAACAATCATCACCACATGCTGCATGTTTCAACACATATAAATGGATCAGTTTTGTGGGCGAACCTGCACCTGCTTTTTTGGTTGTCATTGTTCCCATTCGTAACCGCATGGATGGGCGAAAATCATTTCGGCACCTGGCCAGTTGCATTGTATGGCATTGTAGCGGCTATGGCAGGCCTTGCATATTACTGGCTTGCCCATTGTCTTGCTAACATACATGGAAAAGAATCTGCGTTGGCTGTTGCGCTTGGTAAAGATTATAAAGGAATACTTTCGGTAGTGCTCTATGTTATTGGGATAGCAATGAGTTTTGTGCACACATGGATTGCTGTGGCGCTATACGTAATAGTTCTGATGATCTGGTTTATCCCGGATAGGAGGATGGAGAGCAGAGTTCATAATTAATGAGGCATATTTGTTTAGTGTTTTTTGTTTACTGTTTTTCGTTTCTTTTATAAAAATGTGTTTAGCACAAAGTGTAGTTTGAAAAATCATCAGTGATTAACATATATGGTCGAAGATGCCGATTTGATGTTTTAGAAAGGATAGTTAAAAAATTTATTGTATTATAGATAAACCAAATAATCTGAAATCGGAATTTAACAACAAACAAAAAACGGTAACCCGAAACAAAAACAAACCTTCGATAAAAAAGAAATTTCATGCAACACAAAGTAATTTTTATTATGGGAGTTTCGGGTAGTGGGAAAACTACCATTGGTGAGGCTTTGTCTGCGAGGACAGGTTTTGAATTTTATGATGCGGATAATTTTCATACGCCGGAAAGTATTGCCAAAATGAAAGCGGGAATTCCGCTGACTGATGGAGACCGGTGGCCCTGGCTTTATAACATTCATGAGTTTGCAAAAGAAAAAATAAAGACCCGCAGCATCATTACTGTTTGCTCGGCCCTGAAGCAGGTGTATCGTGATATTTTAAGTAAGGGCATAGAAGACAATTGTAAATGGATATTTTTATCAGGTGACTACGATACTATCTTATCAAGGCTCCAAAAAAGGACGGGGCATTATATGCCGCCTACCTTGCTTCAATCTCAATTTGATACCCTGGAAATTCCTTCAAATGCAATTGGTATAGATATTCACCAAACGCCGGAAGAAATTATTGATGATATTATTTCGCGGATTGGCGATGTGGTACAGTGATAGGTTGATGGCAGGATAATACTTTAATTTTTTTACTTGCCGCATGTCTTATAAATCGGTTAATACTCTTTTAATTTTAAAGCTTAGCTCCTCAAAGATTTGCTGTACAAGAGTGCGACGCCACTGAAGCTTAATAGCTATTCTATCGCCTGGCCAACAACTTCCTTACTATAAATTCAAACGCTTCATTTCCTTTACTGCATAGTCGCATGCACGGGCAGTGAGGGCCATATAAGTTAACGAAGGATTGACGCAGGAACTGGAGGTCATGCAGGAGCCGTCGGTTATAAATACATTGGGCACTTCATGCATTTGATTGAAGCTGTTCAACACAGATGTTTTGGGATCCCTGCCCATGCGTGCAATGCCCATTTCATGATTGGCATTTCCGGGGAAAGATATCTTACCTTTTACAGATACATCTTTAAAACCTACCGTTTCCAATATCTCTTTGCCCGTTTTTGCTATGTCTGCATGCATCGCTTTTTCATTGTCTTTGAACTCACAATTAATGCTCAAAAGGGGCAAGCCCCGCTTGTCTTTTTTGTCGTGGTTTAGCGTGATGCGATTGTCAGGATACGGGAGACATTCGCCAAACGCATAAAGACCCATTTGCCAATTGCCGGGTTCTATCATCGCTTCCTTCAACGCCACGCCGATAGGCGCTTCTCCCTGGTGGCGGCCGCGGGATGCACTTCCACCAAAATTATAACCACGCAGGAAGCCAGCATCATTATTCGTAACATTTTTAAACCGTGGAATATAAATATTTGTGGGCCTGCGGCCTGAATAATATTTGTCTTCAAAACCATCAACGCTTGCAGATATTACAAGGCCTTTATGATGATCCATTAGGTTGCGGCCTACCTGGTCGCTGCCATTTCCTAAACCGTTTGGAAAGCGGGAAGACGTTGAATTTAATAAGATAGATGCAGTAGCAACCGTGGCGGCATTGAGGAAAATAATCTTTGCATAAAACTCTTGTGTGGTGTTTGTTTCTGTATCGATTACTTCAACGCCTGCAGCCCGCTGTTTTTGTTCATCATACAATACTTTTCTTACAAATGAATGTGGCCTCACGGTTAAATTACCTGTGGCATAAGCCGCAGGCATGGTGCTTGCATTTGTACTAAAATAAGCGCCATAAGGACAACCGCGGTGACAAAGATTTCGAGCCAGGCATTGGCCCCTTCCCTGCACGGGTTGCGTAAGATTAGCCGTTCGGCCAATGATCACTTTACGATCGTTGAATTTGGACTCGACTTCTCCTTTAAAGTATTTCTCCACTGCATTCATTTCGAACGGAGGCTGGAATTTCCCATCTGGCAACTGTGGCACATGATCGTTGTTGCCACTTACGCCAATGAAGGATTCCACATGATCGTACCAGGGAGCAATATCCTTATATCGTATGGGCCAATCTACACCATGGCCATCTTTTAAATTGGCCTCGAAATCGAGGTCGCTCCAGCGATAACACGCTCTCGCCCATAACAGCGAACGGCCTCCAACAATGTCTCCCCTCACCCAGTCGAAACGCTTAATTTCTTCGTAGGGATTTTCGTGATCATTGATGTAAAAATGCTTGTTATCTTCACGCAGTGAATAATGCCTGCTTTGCACATAAAAATTCTTTTTATCTTCTTCCGTTAGATTGAGGCGGTGCGGAAAATCCCAGGGATCTTTTGTTGCCGTAGGATAATGAGGATGCTCTACGTTTCCGCCCCGTTCCAGTAACAGTACTTTTAATCCTTTTTCACAAAGTTCTTTAGCAGCCCAGCCACCGCTGATACCGGAGCCAACGATGATAGCATCGTAAGTATTTTGAGATTTTGCTTTTGTATTTAATGATGTTGAATCTTGTGGCACGTTGGTGGAATATTGAATGGTGATTAATAAGGTGAATGGTGGTGAATTGTGAATGGTCAATGGTCAATGGTCAATGGTCAATCGTCAATCGTCAATGGTCAATGGTCAATGGTCAATGGTCAATCGTCTATCGTCTATCGTCAATGGTCAATGGTCAATCGTCCCCCCGCTATCACATAAAATTTTGCCGCATTACTTTAGAGTAGTCGGTAAATGCTAACTCGGGTTCGGCGAGTTCGGGATGCCATAGCTTTTCCCATTCGAAACTATAAAAGCCATTGTAATCGTTTTTAATTAATAGCTCAACAGCTTTTAAAATTGGCACTTCCCCCTTACCTAAAAATGTGTACTCCAGTTTGCCATCTACCATTTTCGCATCTTTAATATGCGTATGACGAATGTATTTTTTTAGTTTATCATACACTTGTGGCGGCGGCTCATTTGTGACGGTCCACATATTTGTTATATCCCAAACAAGGCCCACATTTGGATTCGCTGCGGATTGCATGATCCTTTCTAGATCGGCTGTTTTAACCAACTCGCCATGTGTTTCCATTAGCACAGTTACGTTTTTCCCGTTAGCATAATCACCCAACTCTTTTAGGCCTTTTATGATTAGCTCAATTGTTGTATCCCTATCCTGTTCCTTGGGGAAATAGTTTGGAAACACCCGGATGTATGGACAATTTATTTGTTGCGCAAGGTCAATAAAACGGCGCCCCTCTGCCAAGTTCTTGTTCCTTTCTTCGCCTTCGGCAAAATGCAAAGTAGCGGAAGAGCCAAGGTTAACAAATTGCAGCTTGTTTTCTTTCAATAAATTAAGTGAAGCGGACCGGGCTTCAGGAGTCTCAAACAGCGGGGATTTTGAAAGATCCATCTGGCGCTGTATTCCTCGCAATTCCAATCCGCTATAGTTGTGCTCCTTAGCAAACTTCACGATGGTTTTAAAGTCCCAATCCGGGCAGCCCAGGGTGGAAAAAGATAAAAGCAGTTTGCCCTTTTTAATATCGAAAGATGATCCTGCAAATGCTGTGGC
>JBDSAP010000403.1:0-9548 GCA_039922055.1 Ferruginibacter sp. | reverse complement strand
TACTTAAGCGGAATAGGATATAGCCTTGGTAATATCGGTATGGCTTACGCCCAAATGGGAAAAGGTACTCTTGCTGAAAAAAACATAGACGAAGCCATTGTTATATTGACAAAGGCACAGGATTACCATCCTATATGTGATTATCTTATTTCTATGAGTGAGGTGTATTCTGTTAAGGGTGATGAGCAAACAGCGCTGAACTATGCACTAAAAAGCCTACACATGGCGGAACAGTACGGGCTAAAAAAACAGATTGCAGAGGCAAGTCTTAAATTGTCGGAATTGTATGAAAAAGCTGGAAATCTTACTGAATCTTTTAAACATTATAAAAACTATATTATATATAGGGATAGTGTTAACAATCTAAACACGGTTCAGCGAATGGCTGATCTGCAGAAAAACTTTGAGGTTTCTCAAAAACAGATAGAGGTCAACCTGCTTAACCAACAAAAGAGAAATCAGAAAATTTTATTGACTTCTTTGGCCATAATACTTGGCTTAACCATAATAATATTATTGAGTTCATTAAAGAACAACCAAAATAAACAAAAAGCATATAAGACTTTAACTAAACAAAAGGAAGAAACGGAAGAGCAAAGAGCAAAGGCGGAGAATGCACTTGATGACTTGCAGGCCACACAAAAACAACTTATTCAATCAGCAAAAATGGCGTCCCTGGGGGAGCTTACAGCCGGTATAGCGCACGAAATACAAAATCCCTTAAATTTCGTTAATAATTTTTCTGAAGTAAGTGTCGAGCTGCTCGGTGAATTTATAGACGGACCAGTGAATAAATTAACAGGTTCAGACAAAGTCAAAGCAGATAATATTATAAATGATCTTGCGGATAATCTCAAAAAAATAAGTCATCATGGAAAACGGGCAGACTCTATTGTAAAAGGCATGTTGCAGCATTCACGTATCTCTCCCAATAAAAAAGAGCTCACCAATATTAATGCGTTATCAGACGAGTATCTGAGGTTAAGCTTTCATGGTTTACGAGCAAAAGACAATACTTTCAACGCTTCTATGGAAACAAATTTTGATAACAATGTAGAAACGCTTTTAATTGTTCCCCAAGATATGGGGAGGGTACTGCTAAATATTTACAACAACGCTTTTTATTCTGTACATCAAAAAGCAAAACTTAATATTAAAGGCTATGAGCCTAAGGTTTGGTTAACCACAAAAGGTATTGTAAAAAACGGAGAGTTGAAAGGGGTACAGATACGTATAGGAGATAATGGTTCCGGCATAGCTGATAAAATACTAGATAAAATATACCAGCCTTTCTTTACGACTAAGCCTGTAGGGCAGGGCACCGGCCTTGGTCTATCTTTAAGCTATGATATTGTGACGAATGAACATCAAGGTCAATTAAATGTAGAAACAAAAGAAGGTGAATACACAGAGTTTGTGATCGAATTACCGAACAAAAAATGATCTATTAAACACGATATAATATAAAAAGATTCATATAATCTTGGTTACTGATAACATGAAAAACGTGTACGCAACCTTTCAAAAGATATAGGATAATTTTTTATGGATTTATTTACTAGTAATTACTGCTGTATTCCGAGAATATATTTTAAGTAAAGCTGCCGTATCTTTTGCCAATAATGCGGTTACTCTTTTTTCTTCCATCTGCCGGATTTCCTTTTCAATTTTTTCATCTTGCGAATAACAATAGAGGAAAACAAATATTGAAAAAGAGGTAATGATTAATTGTTTCATTGTTTTTAATTAATGTTATAAAATAATCGGATAGAATTTATTATTCCCCAGTTAGCAAAGCCCTTTCCCATAGAAGTATCTATCATTTTAAATGATCAATTTTTGGGGCGGCCTACAAAACCATATCTTTCAGCAATCGCTCTTCTTTCTTCGAGGGATTTTTGGATGTATGGTTGCCCCACAGGCGCTCCTATTTCGCGGAAGAAATTTTCAAAACCCGATGGGCAATAGCCAAACCGCATCTCTATATTTACATCACCTGTATTTTGCAGACCGTGCCAAACACCTTTTGGTACAAACGCAAAGGCGCCTTCTTTAATTTGATATTCTTTTTCACCGAGCGTAAATAAACCCGAACCCTTGTGCAGGAAAATAAATTCATCTTCATTCAGGTGCTTGTGTACTAATATAGCTTCGCCCGGAGGAAAAGACTCCGAAAGAAAACACATGCTTTGTGCGCCATTTATCTTTGCTACTTTAATTCTTAATACTGCTCTTCCCCCTTTCAGTTGATAGGCTTCTCCTTCATCATCATTTACCACTACACCTTCAAAGCCTGTTTCGTTATTGGAAAAGGCGGGCAAAGAAAAAGACAGGAAGGAGAGCAACCCCAGGCTGCTTTGTCCAATAAATTGTTTTCTGGTTGCCATGCTAACAGAATTTATAAATTATCTAAAAGCATTTCAACAACGAGACTTAGCCCGGTTCAGTAATTACAATTAGTTGGCCGGATAATCACATATCCATTGGAAGGAGAAGCCGTAAAGCCGGGCTTTAAATAAACGCGTTGTCCCTGGAGCGACGCTCTTATGGTGCCATTCAGTAAAACATTGCCATTGGTAGTAATATCGAAAAGTGCAGATCTCATTTCAACGCCACTGTTAATGCTAACCGGGCCATAGGTTATTACGGACGATGATTGTGTAGCGAGCAGGCCAGCATTGGTGTTTAAAAATCCATTGGCCCGGTTGTACTGGCCGAAGGTAAATACCGTTCGCTGACATCCGCCGGGTTGTCCTGTTTGTTCCCAATAACTCATAATATTATTAAACGGGGGCGTATAATTGGTAGCGCCTTTTGGATCCATACAATTCCCGAGATATACACATTGAAAAGTTGTTGTATCAAAGCAGGCACTGGGCGGATTACTATTAAAACTCCATGGGTCCGCGGGTGTATCACATACCCTGTCGCCGGCCGTACTGCAATTGGAGCCATCAATGTTTTCGGGACCGCCATTGGCAGCAAATGTATGGCTGAGCCCAAAGCAATGACCTATCTCATGCGATAGTGATCTCTGGAAGCCAATATTCCCTCTTGCAATTGAACAAAACGTGTTGGGTATTGCATAAGAGTTTCCTCCATCACCATTTGCAAGACTGGCCTGGTAAAAAATATTGATGCACCCGGGGATTAAAAATTGGTTCAACAATGCTGCGCTTGAAGGAACATCCGGATTGATCATGGTATTGATCTGCGTGTTATCAATGGTATCCGTACCCATGTTTGCAAAACAAAGACTGTTGGGATCGTAGTCTGCTGATAGCTGAGTAAATTCTGCTTGTATTTGAGCAGGCGTTGCCCCGGCATTTGTTCTGTCGCTATTGCGGCAGATATGAAAAAATACCCTGACCATGCGGTTTACTATCAACGGACGGTTTTTGTTTTGCCGGAGAAAGTTCTCCGCTTTCTGCATCTCTATTAAGTCAATTCGCGGGTTACCACAAGGTCTCGGCGCTTGTGCCGATAGGGCTTTGGTTACAAAACAAAACACAATAACAGCCACCGCTATTCGTATTAGGCTGTTCCTCATTTTTTCGCTTTTTTTAATTCAATAATTTCTTTCTTTAAATCAATAACATACAGGGTCAATTCTTCTATCTTTTCCATCATGGCTTTTTGTATATCTCCTAAATGCAACCCGTTTTCTTCGATCTCTTTTTGCGACGGAATATTGGGAAGATGTTTATTTAGCTGGATAAATTTTTCAACGTCTTCCAATGGCCGCAGTGAATAGTTTTTATCAAATACATAATCGGCCCAGCCCGTTTCCACCACTACTTCCTTGCTGCGAATATTACCGTTAACCGTAAGGCGATACGTACCAAGGTTAGCGGTTCCAATACCTAATTGCCCGCTGCCGGTGTAGAAGGTCATGGTTTCATTAAAGGCATTTGCATTGCCCCAGCCCCAGGACATTTTATCGGTACCTGCTGTATAAAATTGCATTACGCCGGTGTTGATACCGATGCCATAATCATTGTTTGGTCCTGCCCTCCAGAAACTAATTTTATTGCCCAATACATTAGGGTAGGCCAGCATGCCACTACCGGTATATATGCTGATGGTTTCATTAAACGCTTTGGCGTTGCCCCAGCCAAAAGCTATCTTATCTGTACCTGCTGTATACAATTGCATAACGCCGGTATTGATACCAATACCAAAATCATTGTTTGGTCCGGCATTCCAGAAACTGATCTTATTTCCCACCAAATTTGGATAGCTAAGCGGCGAAGTTGGGGTGGTTGTTCCGATCCCCACATTTTGCGCAAATAAACCAGGCACGTGATTGCCAGTAACGAGTAAAATAAACAGGAGTGATTTTTTCATGTAAGAGTTTTTTTAAAAGTTATTGTTAGCTTATTTGTATGCGACCTTCTATCTTTTTTTTAATTTTTTAAGTTCGTGTTCTAATTCGATGATGCGGTCATTTGCCTGTAACATGTACAAGGTGAGCTCTTCAATTTTACTCATCATCTTCTTTTGTATCTCGCCTAATTGCAGACCTCCTTCCTCAATTTCTTTTGCGCTGGGAATACCGGGCAGGTGGTTGTATTGTTTAATAAATTGTTTTACTTCGGCCATTGATGGAAGTGCATATTTTTCATCAAATACATAATCTGCCCAGCCCGTTTCCACTACCACTTCTTTGCTGCGGATATTACCGCTCACCGAAAGTTTATAGGTAGGATTAGTAGTGCCGATACCAACATTTCCGTTATCAGCAATCGTCATCGTTACACCATAATTATTGGTAGAAAAGAATAGTGGGTAGCCCGGATTGGCGCCGATGACTAACCCATTGGTATAGGGAGGAAAAGCTCCATAGTTCCAAACTTTTAAATAACCATATGAACTATTGTCTGGATTGACAAAGAGTAATACCGGGTTCTGGCCTTTCAAACTTAACAGGTGTGTGTTACTATTGCTTTGAACAACAGTGCTGTTGATGGCAAGTGCATAGTCTGTTGGCTGGCTGCCAATACCAACATTATTATTGTTCCCGATTATCATAGTCGGGTTATAATTGGTAGAGAAGAAAATTGATTTGCCCGGGTGCGCACCTATCTCCAGTCCGGCGCTATAACCGGGATTAAATGCAGTATTCCATGACTTGATGTATCCATATCCTGCATTTGCCGGATCGGAGAAAACCATTACTGGGTTGCTGCCAATAAGATTGAGCAACTGGGTATTATTATTCGGCTGAATTAAATTGCTTTTGATATCTAATTTGAAAAGAGGAGTATTGGTTCCGATGCCAATATTTTGTGCAAATAAACCGGGCAGATGATTACCCGCAAGGAGATAAATAAACAGGATAGATTTTTTCATGTATGCAGTTTTCTAAGTTTTACTAATGATGCTTGTTTTGCTAAGATTTTTTCACGCAAAGGCGCAAAGTAATAAGGTAAGAGCGCAAAGAAGATTGGCTTTGCGGCTTTGCTCCTTTTCTTTCTTTGCGTGAAATTTTCTAAAGTAAAAAAGAGATTCATTCATCAATTATTTGTTGACCAGCTCAGTCACGAGTTTTTCAAGACGCTCAATTTTTTGTTGCAGACTTTCAATGATCCGCTGTTGTTCCTGTAGCCCTTTCAGCGCCAGTACCCCAGTCTTGCTGTAAGCGATTCCCCAAAACTTTTTCCCTTCCTTATCGGTAGATTCTGAAACTATTTCAGGAAAGCTCTCTAATACATTTTGTGCAATCAAACCAAAGCTTCTTTGACCTGCATTAGATTTATATTCATAAGTGGAAATGTTTAACTTCTTAATCCCATCCATTACCGTTTTATATTGAGATATGTTTTGCTTAAGCCTGATATCAGACTGAGCATACCAATCTCCATCGTCATCCAGAAAAGTTCTTACTATACTATTTTCAGAAATTAACAACGCATGGGTGGCATTAGCGCTAAAAGTCCATGCTTCAGGCGGGGCGGTTTCACTCCTGATTGTCATATCTCCGTTTATGGTAAGCGCAGTACCGGTGTATGCGCCGCCATTTATAGCTACCTGGCCATTATTAAATACCGATATTTTTTGATTACCATTTACGCTGATATGGAGATTGCCGGTGGTACCTGCTGTACCGAGTTCTATATCGTCAGCACCCTTATTCCATAAATAGCCTTTATACGCACCGCCTGTACCATACATTGCTAAAGCCGGTGTGTTATTGGTACTAACCACTTTAATGGCTGGCCCTTGTGAAAATGATAGTTGAATACCTGCAGCAGCGATTACAAAGAGCGAGTATTTTTTAATCTCCATGTTGAACAATTATAATGGTAACAAAATATAAACTGATGCATTCCTACGCCAGCGATATCAATTACGTGGGGTTATTTAATGATTAAGTGGTAGTAAATAAATGAAATGGATTTTTTTATGTCAGCAGTTTCTTAGAAAATTCATAATGATTACCAGTAAATAACAGTCTCTTTATATGAACTCAAGGAGTCGGTTCACTTTTAGAATATTACTTATTAAGCAGGTTAGTCACGAGTTTTTTGAGCTCTTGAATTTCTTGTTGCAGAGTTTCAATGACCTGCTGTTGTTCCTGTATTGCTTTCAGCGCCAGTACGCCTGTTTTACCATAAGCGATTCCTAATAATTTTTTCCCTTCTTTACCTGTGGTTTCTGAAACGATCTCAGGAAAATATTGGGCTGCTTCCTGGGCTATTAGTCCAAAACTCCTTGCACCGTCTGATTTATACAGGTAGCTGCAAACTTTTAATTTTTTTATTCCTTCAAGTACGGACTTAAATGGTGCAATTCCTGTTTTCAGGCTTCGGTCAGACAAATCAATCCAATCGCCGGAATAGTCTACATAAGCTTTTGCGGCACCATTTCTGTAAAATACTAAATTACCTATCACATTTGAGGTGATAGCCCATTCATCGTATGGACTTGTCAAACTTTTTAATCCCAATGATCCGTTCACGGTAAAAGGAGGCAATCCGTAATCAGGATTAAATAAACTAGCCCTCGGCCCAATCCTTACCCTGCCATCGCTTTGTATAGTGAGCGCTTCATTACCATTTGCGCTAACGTGGAGACTGCCAGTTGTGCCCACTGTACCGAGTTCGATATCTTCAGCACCCTTGTTCCATAAGTACCCTTTGTAAGCACCGCCTGCACCATATATTGCTAAGGCCGGTGTATTGTTCGTACTCACTATCCGGATGGAAGGAGTTGTTTGAGTAACCGCTATTTGCATACTTAATACAGCCATTACAAACGATATGTATTTTTTCGCATTCATGTTGAAAATTTTGTGCTGGCAAAATATTGACTTATGTGCTCGTACGGCAGCACCAACAATTACATGGGGGTGTTTAATGATTAGGTGGGAGGAAAAAAGAAGAATGAATATTTGTAAATACGATTTACATGCAATGATTCGTACTAATCAACAGAAGTACAGGAAATGGATCACAAAACAAATCTATACAGGACGATAGACTGTTTGCTTATACGCTAATAAAAATCTAATAACCAATCGCCTTTAGAAATTCTGTTTTCTTTCTTTTGGACACATCCAGTACAGCCCCATTGCTCATGATCACTTGTCCGCCTTCGCCACGAATATATTTGTCTACGAAATTTTTATTGATGATATAGGCATTGTGAATGCGCAGGAATGTTTCTGTGGGGAGCATATCTTCAAAGTCCTTCAAGGTGCGGCTTACAGTATACTTATGTTTTCCATCCAGGTAAAAATGGGTGTAATTGCCGCTGGCTTCGAGGTATACAATGTCTTCTACTTTTAAAAATAATAGTCCGTTTGTGGTAGGGATCGCAATACGGCGATAGACATTTTTTTTATGAACAAGGTTCTCCAGTAACAGCTCCAACTGCTGCGCTGACCCTGGATGTTTTTTCTTTTCAAGCGCCCGGCGTACGGCTGATTGCAGATCTTCAATTTCAATTGGCTTCAATAAATAATCAAGCGCACTAAAGCGGATTGCTTTGATGGCGTAATGATCATAAGCCGTAGTGAATATGAGTTCGAAGCTGGTATAAGTAAGTTGTTGCAACATCAGGAACCCGTTCATTACAGGCATCTCGATATCAAGGAACACTAAGTCAGGCTTTAAAAAATCGATGGTGCTGATCGCTGTTTGCGCATTATCGCAACTTGCAATTATCTCAACCTGCGGACAGTTGTGCGTGATTTTTTCTCTGAGCGAACTTAAATTACTTTCATCATCATCCACTAATACGGCCTTTAGCATATTGAATATTTGTAAATGAAAATTAGGTTTTAATGGGGTGCATTTAAAATTGCCGTTTACCTTGAACTGCTGTGGGCGGTGGAGACACCGCCCACGGCTCGCTGCCCTGGCTGGTGTCCCAACCAGCCAGCGACAATTTTAAATGCAGCCCTTTTAATGTGCGGCCAATTTAATCTCCACAATTGTGCCACCGGGTTTGTCTTCATCCATCATATCGGTAATAACAATATCGCCTGGTTTGCCATTACGGTTGTGCAAATGAATTCTTTCTGTCGTTATCTGTATACCATAAGATTGATGCTCCGGTTTATTGTTATTTTTTATTTCAAGCGCCTTTGCCCTGCCAACGCCATTATCCTGCACAATGTATCTGATAAAATTATTTTCGAGCGAAGCTTTTACAATAACTTTTCTTTCTCCCCTTTCTTTATTCAGGAGGCCGTGATGAATTGCATTCTCAACAAAGGGCTGAACGATCAAAGGTGGTACTTTATAATCGCCTTCCAGTAATTCTCTTTCGGCGTAAATTTCATACTCGAATTTATTATTGCATCTAAATTGCTCCAGTTCCAGGAAGAGTTTGAGGGTATCAAAGTCTTTATGAAATGGCACCACGTTGCTCTTTGAACTTTCGAGTACGGAGCGAATGAGTTTTGCAAAACGTGCCAGGTAGGTAGTGGCTTTATTTGCCTGGTTAGTTTGTATAAGGTTATCGATAGCATTCAGGCAATTAAAAATAAAATGAGGATTCATTTGGGAACGCAGGGCGATCATTTCTGTTTCTGCAAGTTTGTGCTTTAGGCCCGCCTCCCACCTGATAGTTTTTATCCTCTTGCTCACAAACAAAAAAATTATAAGAATTACAAGGCCGAAAATTGAAAGCGGGAACCATATCGTTTGCCAAAAAACTGGCTTGATGGTAAATAATAAAACCTCATCAGGTCTCCCCCATTCTCCAGTTTCATTGGCTATCTTAATTTTAAAGATATAGTCACCTGGGGCCAGGTTTGCAAAATGAGCGGCACGGTTTGCATCTGAGGTTCGCCAAACAGTATCCAGGCCAGAAAGCTGGTACGCAAAATCAAGGTCGGATTCGTTTGAAAAATTGACTGCTGAAAATTCAATTGAAATATTATTCTCATCATGCTTAAAGCTGGGCTGCTGCCTGGCGGCATTAATAAAAACCTCTTTATTATCTACAGTAAACTTGTCAATATAAGGAATCACTGTAGCGTCGTTTTTTTTAAACTGACCGACGCCGACAAATAAAAGGTGATCAGACAAGGGATAAAC
>JBDSAP010000402.1:0-17176 GCA_039922055.1 Ferruginibacter sp. | reverse complement strand
CACACGAAACGAAAAAGGTAGTGTTTCGTGTGCCACGAACCACGGCGTTGTATAAAATTACACAGGATAAAAACCTTGTACGAACTCCTCACCATTGTATTTTGGATTTCTTTTTATGAGGGATAATTTATTTATCAAACATTATCCACAACAGTTTGCCAGTCGGTAAATCTTTAGCATTCTGGGTTGGTTGGTCTATTGCTGTTATAATTGTTACAGCGTTGCTTCCTGCAATAATTTACTTCATCAGGCATCTTGTCGGAAAAAAATTGAAGGCATAGGTGCATTCCATTTCATAAACAAAAAAATAAATGGATCTTCAAATTGAAAAACGCCTGGTGATGAGACCGGGAAAGCAAACGACGTAAACCTGTTTTTGACATACTGTTTTTAAAGCCTATGTTTTTAGATGACCACGGTTCACTTCATCAAACCAATGGGTGAAAAAATGGCAAACATTAATACCATCAGTAGCAAAAGAATAATGGAATAAACATGCCTGTTTTTCCATGGTTTTAAATCAACCAGGTTATTCATTTTTTGTTGATAAGGCACAGGCATTGGGTACATTTTTCCAATCACCAACATAATTGCTAATGTAACCACAAAAATTATTGCAAGAACGTGAAGGAAGTGCAATCCTGTATCAAATACTAATTGTGTTGCAGCGTAAGCAAGGAAAGAAAATACTAAACCGATTTTTGCCGCGATTGCGGGAACACGTTTGGTAATAAACCCAATAAACAAAATCGTGAAAATAGGTACGCTAAAAAAACCGCCTACCATTTGCAGGTAAGTATAAAGTCCATTTTTTGCAAAAATGATAAACGGCGCTACAAACATTGCAAGCAAACATGCACCGATTTCAAAAAATTTACCTGCCCGTATAAGCTCCCTTTCGCTTACAAGCTTTTGCTGTTTTGCTTTAAACGGTTTGTATAAATTCAGCACAAATAAAGTACTGGAGCTATTTAAACCCGCATTGAACGTAGTTAATGCCGCCCCGAAAATTATTGCGGCGATATACCCGGTAAGCAGTGGTGGCGACACATCACTGGCCATTCTAGGAAAAACCTCTGCTGTATTTTCTATCTTAGTATAAAGATGAACAGCTATCAGGCCGGGTATATTTAATAACAAAGGAGAAATTATTTTGCCAACACAAGCTGCCGCAATTCCTTTTTGGCTTTCTGCCAGGTTTCGTGAAGCCAGAGCTTGTTGAACGATATACTGCTCTGTTCCCCAATAATAAAGATTCATCAACAGCATCCCGGTAAAAATCGTTGAAAAAGGAATGGAATCTTTTGGGCCACCTATCGCATTTAAATGCTCCTGCTTTGATGAGAGAATAATCTTAATGCCCTGTTCAATATTTCCATTGCCCAAATATTTCAATCCAAAATAAGGAAGTAAAATACCTCCGGCAAACATGCCGATACCCAATACCGTATCTGAAATAGCAATCGCTTTTAATCCACCCAGAATAGAATATAAACAACCAATCACACCCATCACCCAAACCAGTATCCAGATGGTTTGCCAATAGTCCATTTTAAAAATTGTTGAAAAATGGAAGAGCCCGTTAAAAGCCACTGCTCCGCTATACAATACAGAAGGCAGCATATTTAGCAGGTAGCTCACGAGAAAAATAATTGAAACCAATTTCTTTGTGGCTGTATCAAAACGATCTTCTAAAAAATCGGGCGTAGTAGATATTCCTCCCTTTAAATAAATGGGCATTATAAATTCAGATACGATCAGCATGGCGAAAACAGAGGACATGCCCCAGGCCATTACCGTCATATTATTGGTGTAAACAGATTCATTTTCACCAATGAATTGTGTGGCGCTAATATTTGTAAAAAATAATGCCCCGCCTACAACTAAAAATCCCAGGTTTCTATTGGCAAAAAATAATCCGGATGAAGTTTTTAAATTTTCCTTCCTGGTTTTATACCATGATATCAATGCCACCAACACCGTAAATAATATAAAACTTATGATGGAAACGGCATTCATATTTGAATCAAAGCGAGTTTCTTCTTATCAATACGGTAGGAATGATTTCATGAATTTGCTCCTTACTCATGGCTGCCTGGGCTGCCCGTTTACCCATCCCCGAAAAACTGGTAGAGTAAGTGGTAATACCATCACCAACAATTTCCTTTACCGGTTCATCATTGTGCGAGAGGATACCGACATCCTTCCCCAATTCAAGCCCCTTAGTTTTGCAATCTTTTAAAATTTGCCACAATTCGTTATTACCCATGGTGAAGTAGACCTTTCCTTTTTCTGCGGAGCCGGCTATATACTCGGGAAGCATACACCCCTTTATTCCAAAATCCTTAAGAAATTTTTTAAAGGCTGTTACAATCTCAATTGGCACCGGCGAACCCGGCATGTGAAAAAAAATCATTTCATCAAATTTTTTTATCGTGTCCGCTAATTGGGCAAACGCATCGTAAGACGATTTTTCAAACTCCTGCGTTACATATTTAAACGCTCCTTCCAGGGGTTCATAGCGATCAAACATTAGCAATTTATTCCTGGGAATTGTATTCAGCAATTCTTTAGACCTGGGATGTGGAATAGGAGATATAACATACATTCCGAATTTGCCTTTCAAAAGCGATAAAATAGTTTCAAACACTTCAATATTACCATGATGAAAGAATACATCCAAATGTACATTGGCCCCTAATTCATTTCTGAAACTACGGTAAAATTGTTCCTGGAAAGTATCGAACGAATACATCATCAATGCGATCTTTAATTCCTGGGTTGTGTTATGGTTGGCAACAAAGTAACCCTTCCTGTTTTTAGATTCAACGATGCCACGCCTTACCAGTTCGCGATAGCCTTTCATGATCGTTTCCCTGGCGAAGCCTAATTCGTTGATCATTGCATTTATACTGGGTAACGGGTCTCCCTGCACAATTATCTTTTCGTCGATTGCATTCATGATACCATACAACAACTGGTCGTGTTTTGAATACGATGGCATTCCGTCCAATTCCTGTATTTTTTCAAATATGTTCCTCATATTGAAAATATTATTTTGGCCAATATGCTAAATGTCACTTCACTTCATTTATTTCAAGAACAACACTCGTTCTTCGCAAATTAACATCGGGGTTAAATCCCATCGTCATTAGGAAATCACCTGAATATATACTTTCCGTTTTGATAGTTGATGTTGTTCCGGGGTACAGATTTATTTCTTTCACATGGTATTTTTTTTCCGGGGCCAGGCCATTTAACTTTATCGGTCTTTCAGTAGCAGTCTGCATAAACCGGTAGTTGTGCAGGTAGGTAAACATGATCGCCCTGCTTTTGTCTTCATTCACATACTCAATAGAAGCCACCGGGTTTTCATAAGGACTTGCCAAACGGTATTGGGTACCATGCCATACGATCTGTTTAAACACATCATAGTTTTTGATCGCTTCCTGGCAAAATGTCAAATCGTTTTTGCTGAGATGAGCCGCAACAATATCGAAACCAAGTTTACCCATACTCGCTACATCCACCCGAAATTTTATCGGTTGTTTTCCCCAATCCGTAACGTGGCAATCAGTGGTAATGGAAGGAAAGAAATAAGAATTATTCCATTGTAAAAAGACGCGTTCAACAGGCTCGGTATCATCGCTCGGCCAAAACTCAGTAAAGTATTTCAGCAATTCATAATCACCCCGGCCACCACCGCCTGAACAAAGCATCATGGGCACTTTAGGATATTTTGCCCTGATGCGTTGCAATACACTGTACAGGCCTTTTACGTACTCCACATATAAGTGTGTTTGCGGAATTTTATTTTTGTTGAGATAAGCTGAATAGGCATTATAAATAACCGCGTTACAATCCCATTTAATAAATGCCAGTTCAGGATTTTTTGTAAAGAGATCATCTACAATTCCAAAAACAAAATTTTGTACATCGGGATTAGAAAGATCAAGTACCAACTGGTTGCGATAATACTTCTCCGGCCGGGCAGGTTGCCGTATTACCCAATCAAGATGCTTTTCATACAATTCGCTTTTGGGATTTACCATTTCAGGTTCTATCCATATTCCGAATTTTACCCCGGCCGCTTTGGCTTCTTTTACTAAGTATCCAATGCCATGGGGCAGCTTTTTTACATTCTCCTGCCAATCGCCTAAACCGGCTTCATCATTATTGCGGGGATATTTGTTTCCGAACCATCCATCATCCAACAGGAACATATCGACGCCTAAATTCTTAGCGCCTTTAAACAAGCCAGACAATTTGTTTTCGTCAAAATCAAAATAAGTGGCTTCCCAATTATTCAGCAATGTGAGCCGCTCGCCTTCTCCATCCAACACACGGTATTTCCTGGCCCAGCTTTGCAATTGACGGCTGGCTTCACCGGTTCCATTATTGGAAACGGTATAGATTAACGAAGGTGTTTTAAAACTTTTTCCGGCAGGTAAAGTATATGCAGCGGCATAAGGATTAATGCCCGCAATGAATCGAAGGTTTTTGTAAGAATCAATTTCGAAATCAAGTTTATAATTTCCACTCCATGCCAGTTGGCCAAGTACCACCGACCCACTGTTTTCTTTGGCGGGCTCACCAAACGAAATAATAAAATTGGGGGTTCCAAGTAACATGGCCCGGGTGCCCAATTTGGTGTCGATCACTTTATTTCCCTGCAACAATTTTTCTTCAAGCGGTTGCATTTCTTTCAGGTATTCACCCTGGAAACTGGTGAGGTAAAAATCTTTATTGGTAAAATATAAATTAGCCGATGCATATTTTTGAAGTACTACAGAACCCTTTTCATTGTTTGTTATTTCTGTCCATTGTTCAATCACATTTTCGTTAGTCCAGGTTTTATAAAACAAATCCACATTCAATTTATATACCGGGTCTTGCAGTTTTATAGTGGTAATATTTATGTGATCGTTTTCTTTTACTGTTTGGTAGCTTATAAATTTTAGATCAAGTGATGGGTTACCATCCGCATGGGTAACCTGTAGCGCAGGTTCAGAAAGATTCCAGGTTCCCGCAGGGGTATAGGCGCCATTATAAACACCCGCGTTGGCATCCGATAAATTGTACTGGCCGGTAACCGCTGCATATTCTGTCGCAATCAATAATTTTTTTCCGAAATGAACGATGCCTAACCGGTTGTCTTTATCTGTTTGAAAAACTATGGCATTATCTTTTGTTTCTACTGCAAACGACACCGGCTGAGCACGGGCTGCAAAAGTTACAAGCAACAATAAACCTGTAACCATTATGCTACTGCATTTTTTTTTAATCTTCATTATAGAATTTTATTATTATTACTTGGGTAGGGTACGGTTGTTTCATTGTACAATAGAATTGTTACAATTGACAAATGCCATTCTTGGGGAAACAGCAGCTATATTGTTTGCAAAAATTACCTTAATTTATATGCTTTAATAGCATCTTGATTGATGCCGAATAATAAAGTGTTGTTAATATTAAGTACACTACGTACATCGCCCCAGATATGAAAACCGGATTGACGCTGATTGATATAATTGAAATTGCCTTTGCCATCGCCTTTCAGAAGAACACCATAATTCGCATCGGATTTTCCAAAGCGTAAACGGGCATGGTTGATATTGCCGCATAGCAGCAAGTCTGATTTTCCATCTTTATCATAATCTAATACATTAATAGTAAATACCGGTGAACACTGTGTCTCTATGGGCAATGGTTTTTCGTGAAACTTTCCATCAGCGCCGCTTTCAAAATAAGTGGTGGTAAGATGGTTTGCGTTCAGATGTTTTACATCCTTCATTTCTTCGGCCGTAAAAATTTCTTTGATGCCTGCATCGGCATAACTTTTATAATCTACAAACTTTGTTCGCATCGTGCTCATCTGCTCAAGTAATTCATCCCGGGTTACATAAGGATAGGTTTTATGCTGCATGTAAAAGCAGAGTATGGGATCAATAGACTCGTTGCCGTCAAAGTCTTTGTAATACATTTCCGCCGGCTCAGCATCATTTGCCTTGCATTGCGTATTAAGGCCGAGATTACCGATTACTAAATCCTGTTTGCCATCGCCATTTAAATCTTCCATTAAAATTTTGTTCCACCAACCACTATATTCTTTGCCGAAGTAGGAGGCTGTTTTATTTTCAAATTTGCCATTGACATTTGTAAAAACTGTTACTGGCATCCATTCGCCCACAACGATCAAATCCGGCTTTTTATCATTGTTTAAATCTGTCCATACTGCATCAGTAATCATTCCCGCCTTTTGTAACTTGGGGGCCAGCATGGCAATTTGATTAGTAAATTTCCCCTTGCCGTTGTTGATGAGTAAATAACTCTCCGGGGTTTCAGGATACCGGCCCGGAATAATTCGCCCACCCACAAAAAGATCAATAAAGCCATCCCCATTTATATCGGCTGCACGCACGCAGCTTTTACTTATGTTCATTTCAGGCAGTGCATTAGCGGCTTTGGTAAAGTTTCCTTTACCATCGTTCAGGTATAATCTATCCTGCAATAATGGGTCTGAAGGCTGGTAGTTGTGATATCCACCGCTCGCCACGTACAGGTCTTTAAAACCATCATTGTTAACATCAGCAAAAACGGCGTCCGCATCTTCATACAATTTATCTTCATTAAAAGCGGCTTGTGTTTTCTGTATGAATAACCCACCTTTTTGTTGCAGGTATAATGCCCCGGACTGACCGCTTCCGGCGCCAGCGTATATGTCCTCCAGCCCATCACCATTCACATCTGCCTTCACCAGGCAAGGGCCCGAAAAAGAAAGCGGATTCACTAATAAGGGCTGTCTTTTAAAGTCATTGATATTGTTGGCTGCATTGACGTAATTAACAGGGGATGTGGTTTCTTCAAAAATTGTTTTTGCCGGATGTCGCATTACAAACTTCCCTGTGGCGTCGTTTTCGTTCAGTGTAAGTTGCTGATTGGTTTTTATATTTTTAATCAACTGCTCTTTACCTGTTTGCCAGGTTATTCTTAGCGAATCAAGCATTGTTTCTTTTCCTAAACCAAAATGTAATATGGCAGACACTGTGGATTGAAATCCTCTTGCCGGCATTTGTTCAATGTATTGTTGCTGCCCTTTTGCATACACAGAAATTTTTGCACCGATACCATCGCTATTCTTTTGTGCTCCTTTTAATTTAATATTCAGATAATTATTTTTAAGCAAACTACCACTCTCATTGCGATAGATAAAAGCAGGCTGATTAATATTATTTACCACCAGGTCAAGATCACCGTCGTTATCCAAATCTGCGTAAGCAGCGCCATTGCTGCTAGAAGGCGCCGTTAATCCCCACTGGGCTCCCACATCGCTAAACGTTAGATTACCCTTATTTTGGTAAGTATAATTCACCACGTTTGAAGACGACATTTGCTTGATGATATCAAGTACATCATCTTTTTGTAACCGTCCTTTTCTTTGAATAAAATCGTATTTGTATTTTAAAAAATCCATGTCGGTAAAATCTCTCAGGTATCCATTGCTCACATACAAATCCTTCCAGCCGTCATTGTCAAGGTCTGCAAACAAGGGCGACCAACTCCAGTCTGTATTGGCGATGCCGGACAACTGGCCTATTTCACTAAAGGTTCCATCGCCGTTATTCAACTGAAGCATATTGCGCATATACTGGTGATGAAAGCCTCTGCGTAACCCCAAATCAAATTTTTCATAATTGTCCGGCGCAAATAATAATTTTTGGCGACGGTTATCTTCAGGCAACATGTCGAGTGTAAAAATATCGGGAAGGCCATCATTGTTAATATCAGAAACATTGTTACCCATTGAAAAGAGACTGATATGCCCCATTGCGGATGCAAGCTGATCGGTAAAACTGCCATTCTTATTATTGATGTACAGGTAATCAGGTACGCCATAATCATTAGAAATATAGATATCCGGCCATCCATCAAGATTAATATCGGCTATACCAGCGCCCAATCCATAAGATAGCGAAGAACTACTAAATCCCGATTTTGCGCTGATATCCACAAAATGATTGTTGTCATTTCTATACAACTTCACGCCTGTATTGTCATTTCGTTTGGCAAGAATAGCCAGGGTACTGGATTCGTCTAACAGTGGAAGGTTGTCGGGATTGTGACTTAATAAAAACATGTCCAGATCGTTGTCCCGGTCAAAATCAAAAAAATAAGCCTGGGTGCTGTACCCTGTATCAGCCAGGTTATATTCTGTGGCCTGCTCGGCAAATTTTGGTGTTCCACCTGCCTCATTTCCCAGGTTAATAAATAATTGATTTGCTCTTTTTGCCGACGGCATTTTACCTGAATAACATACGTAAATATCTGTTTTGCCATCTCCATTTACATCTGCCATAGTTACGCCTGTTTTCCATGGGCCGGGCCTCGACTGTGCGTTGGCCGCAGCCGTAATATCCTGGAACTGCATCCCGCCTTTGTTAAGGTATAATTTATTATCGCCAAGATTACTCGAAAAATAAATATCCTGTAAGCCATCGTTATTAATATCTCCTACAGCTACGCCGCCTCCATTATAAAAATATTCGTAGAGCAATACGTTGGTATTTAACCCTTCGGTAAGCGGATTGTTGAAATAAATATGTGTAGTGTCTTGCGGTAACAAAGTAAAAAGATGTGGTGTTCCCACCGCTGAAGTGTCTGTTTTACTTTGAGTGGCAGTTTCATTATTGTGACATGCATCTATCATTAATATAAATGCTGCAATAATGCTGTGTCGGATAATATTTGCGTTCAATTATAGTGGTATTTAGGTTATTAAATGCAAGGAACCATTGTTTCAAAAATAGTTTTTATTTCGCTTCATTTGGATGGTAAAACCTTCTAAAAAAGAGCAGGAAGAAATTAATGATTGGAAAAGGTTGTTATTAAAACTTATATGCATAATATTAAAACCAGCAAATGAACAACTACCCGCCTGGTTTAATATAACATGCGAAAAATGTAACGAATTAAGATTAAAAACTTAAGTGTTGTGTGAGCGCATAATTAAAAAACTGCACCGGCAAATACCGGCGCAGTTTTTAATTTAAAACATTAATTAATATTGACTAATAGCCAGGGTTCTGAATAAGTTTACTGTTCTTGTTCATTTCATCCAGTTTAATTGGAGGAAAATAAACCTTATCCTTCCAGGCACGGTTTTCAACGCCAGCCTCAATTTCCTGAATATGATAATCGTAATCATAGTTGCTTTTGTTGTAACGATAGGTGGTCACGGTTTTACCGGGTTTAAGTTTCCCCGTAATAACCATTATCCTTACTTTTTGCCCAAATACTGATGGAGCGATCATCCAGCGTCTTGCATCGAAAAACCGCTGCTCTTCTCCAAACATTTCAATATTACGCTCATTCCGGTAACGATCTACCAACGCACTACCTGATGCAACGATGGCTGGCATACCTGCTCTAAAACGTATCTTATTGAGCCATGTCAGGGCTGTGGCTTCATCGCCGGTTTCCAGGCAAGCTTCTATATAATTAAATACCACCTCCGTGAATCTGATCAGAACGGTCGGCACTTCCTGCTTCTGGTTCATGTCAACTATAGCAGGATCCGGATCCATAAATCTCCTGATTACATAACCTGTCCTGGTACCATTCCAGTTTTCAATATTACTGTTCCTGGTATCGAGTCCAAAATAATTAGTGGTAGTTCCCCCCCCGGTTCCCACCTGGTAGGTACCAAACTGTAACTCTCCAAAAGGATCAATTGCAGCACCATCAGTTGTACGTGGTTTCCATGAAGCTCCGTCGTAAAAAACAGAAGCGTAAAAACGTGGATCCCGGTCCTCAAAAGGAGCAGCCTTGTGGGTTGCATTATTCCAATCGAATTTGGTACCATCCATCATTTCATAATTGTCAACAAGGTTTTGGGTAGGCTCTGTTGAAGACCAACCATGATAACCATTGGGCATGTTATTTCTTGGATACCAGGCGCCCCAATCATCTGTGGCCGCATTGATATAATACTTAGCAAAAATGGCTTCTTTCGCGCCGTCCCCTCTCGATAAAGACACTTTCGTGTAATCCGCAATCGCATCAGCTTTGGACTGAGGAGCAGCCAGGTTTAAGTTGTAACCAAAGCCTCCTAAATCCAACACTGCTTTTGAAGCCGCCTTTGCGGCAAGCCAACGTGCATTTTGATCTCCGCTTACATATCCCAATAATTCGGGCTTGGCAAACCCGTTAATTACTGACGAGTTGGCTTTTGCAGTGGGCATATCATGTAAATCGCTGGCAGCATAAGTAAGCACTCTTGCTTTAAGCGCCATTGCAGCCGCCTTTGTGGCTCGTCCCAGTGCGAGTGATTTACCTTCGAGTAGCAGGGCTGCTGAATCTAGGTCGCTTACAACAGATTTCACACACTCGTCGTAAGTGTTTCTTGCAATAGTAAAATCTGGTGAGGTCAGTGCATAGGAAGATTTTATCAGCGGGATGCCTCCATAATACCGGAGCAGTTGGTTATAATAATAACCACGCAGGAAATAAGTTTCTCCTTTTAAACGCTCAACCATGGCAGGGGCTATAGGAGCAGTCGCCAGATTTTCCAGCGCCAGGTTGGCTGCTCTTATCCGGCCATACATTTCTCCCCATTCCATAGTATTGAGTACTCCCCCGGTATTAGAAGGGCTGATATTACCCTCCATTATATCCTGTCTCCCGAAATTAAACAGGCAATTATCGGTTTGGTTATCCAGGCTGTTTTGTTGCAAATATCCTTCACGAAGTCCATTGTAGATATCTGTAACAAACATTTCCGAAAGAGCCGCATCCGACCAGGTAGCTGCTGCCGCTGCTTTGTCGAGCGGCTGGGTGTTTAGGAAATCCTTATTACACGAGGTAACCAGGAAAACCGAACACAGTGGTATCAATATTGTTTTGATAATTTTTTTCATTACTATAAATTTAGAAGGTTAGGTTTATACCTGTGTTGATAATTTTCGACTGCGGATAATACTGTAAGCTGGTGTTTTGTGCTTCGGGATCGAAAATATCTTGCTTAGACCAGGTAATCATATTCAGGCCATTCACGTACACCCTTAAACGGCTGATGCCAAACTTTCTCCCAATGCTTGCAGGAAGTGTGTACCCTGCTTCAAAGTTTTTAAGGCGCACATAATTGGTATTTACCATATAAAAAGTGTTGCGGTTTGAGAAATACTGGTTATTTCTATCAACTGTACGGGGGTATTTAGTACTTGGGTTATCAATCGTCCAACGATTATCATAGCTGTCCTTTAGATAATTGCCAATGGTGCCTGATTCTGTTTGAATAAATAATTCCGCACCGGTAGCCGCCTGGAATAACACATTCAAATCAAAGTTTTTATACTGCAGTCCGATTGTTAAACCGCCCTGGAAAGTAGGCTGCCTGTTTTTATCACTTCTAACTCTATCATTACCATCTATTTTTCCGTCTCCATTTACGTCTTTAAACTTCATGCTACCAGGAAAAAGTTTTCCGGCGCCACCTACACCGCCATAATCAAGTGTGTTGGCATCAACGTCTTTTTGACTGGTAAAAATTCCATCATATTGGTAAAGGAGCATTTCATCTGCATTATCCACATTGCTGGGCATTGGCTTTCCGGTAGACAATTGATAAGCTGGTCTTCCGGGTGTTTCATCCCAGAATGTGATTTTATTTTTAGCATAACCTCCATTAACACCTACGTTATAACGCAAATCGGCGATCGAATTATTATAACCTACTCTAAAGTCAAATCCCTTATTATCTACTTTACCGATATTCTCGGCTGGAAGGGTTAAACCTGTACTTTGAGGAATAGAAGCATTTCTTCTCCACAAAATTTGCGAACGGTGATTTTGAAATACATCAAATTCAAAACTTAACCTGTTATTTAAAAGAGTACCATCTAAACCTATGTTATAATTATTCGCAACCTCCCAGGTAAGTTCTGGATTGGGAACACCGTTTTCTCTTAATGTTTGAACGACCTGGTTGCCGGCTGTATAAGCACCATAGAGATAAGTAGGCAGGTAATCGTATTCTCTCAAACTACCCTGGAACCAAACCTGGTCATTTCCCAACTGTCCCCAGGAACCACGAAGTTTCAACATATTGATAAAACTTACATTATCCTTGAAAAAATTTTCTTCTGAAATTCTCCAGCCAGCCGTTACACCGGGGAAGAAACCCCAGCGTTTTGCTTCCGGAAACATATACGATCCATCTTTACGCCAAAGAAACTCGGCAAGGTATTTTTCCTTAAAGTTGTAACCCACCCGTCCAAAATAATTTAAACGTGCACGCTCAAAAGCTGCACCACCTGCTTGCTGATCCCTCAAACTTCCTGCAAACAATTGATCAATTGCTTCAGAGGCGTAGTATTGACGGAAGGCATTGAAAGCACTGCCTTTGATAGTTTCTTTGGTTACACCTGCAAGTATTGTTATAGCATGGTTACCGAATGAGTGGTCGTAAGATCCAATTGCTTCCAGCATTACATTTAACTGATCTAAATTTCCCTGGCCAAGTGTAGCCTGGGTTGCAGGCCCTTTTTTTACTGCTGTCATGATTGGTGTAACACCGTCTGCTTGAAAGCCACTAAAATTGTAGATATACCATGGTTTCACCCATCTTTTGTTCTGCCGGATATGTTTATCCAAAGAAGCGTTCAGGGTGAATTTCAATCCTTTTACCCAGGGATTGGTAATTTCAAGTTTGCCATTGGTTTGATAATAATAACGGGTGTCTTTATCGTAACCTGTTTGATTGGTTGTAATAACCACCGGCTGTTCTCCATTTTCAATATCCGGAGCAGCCTGGCCGTTTGGCCAAATGGCATTTTTTGTTGGATAACCTCTCATCAGCATTCTAAAAACCTGTTGGGCGCTTTTTGTTGGAAAAAAGCGATTTTCCTGGCGTGCAACAATACCGAAGGAAGTATTGATGTAGTTATTTACCTTGGCATCAAGATTAATACGCATATCATACTGCTTATAACCCGTAGCAGAATTTTTATAAAACCCGTCCTGGTCTTCGTAACCTAAAGAGGCAAGGTATTTTACATTTTCTGACCCTCCGGTCAACTGCAAGTTATCTTTAGTTTGCGGTGACCATTTTTTCAACACTGTGCCAAACCAGTCAGTATTTGGATGGTTCCAGGGATCGGAGCCATCAGCATATTTTTTGAAATCGTCTGGCAAAAATGGAGCTGTTACAACATTATTAGCAGCGGTTGTGTACTTTCCTGTTGATTTAAATGCTGCGCTAGCTGCAGCCCATTCGGCGGCAGGAAGTTTATATATTTCTATTTCATTGGCCATAGTAGCATATTCTATCGCGTTATCCATTTTTGGTATAACGGTGGCAGCAGCCCAACCTTGATTATGGCTGTAAGAAAGTTCTGGCTTACCGGTTTTACCACGCTTGGTGGTAATTAAAATAACTCCGTTAGCAGCCCTTGCACCATAAATGGCCGCAGAGGCATCCTTTAATACCGACATACTTTCAATGTCCATTGGATTTAGGCGGTCGATTCCACCGGCACGGGCGGGTACGCCATCAATAACGATCAACGCATCGTTATTTCCCAATGTATTAGATCCACGAATACGGATAGTTGATCCATCATACCCTGGTTCTCCACTTCCGTTAACGGCAATTACACCTGCTAAACGTCCCGCAATGGAATTGGAAAGATTGGTTGCAGGAGATTTGGCAAGTTCATTTCCCTTCACAACAGAAACGGCGCCAGTAAGGGTCACTTTCTTTTGAGAGCCGTATCCCACTACTACTACTTCACTCAAATTGCCTGCGGCAATAGCAAGATTGACGGTGATATTTGTCTGCTTACCAATAGTTGTTTCCTGCGTTTGGTAGCCCGTATTGGATATTACCAATACAGATTTTGAACTTGGAACATCAATAGAAAATGCGCCACTAGCATCTGTGGTTGAACCGGTAGTTGTGCCCTTTACTATAACACTGGCATTTGATGCCGGGCCACCCTTTTCATCTTTTACTATGCCGGTTACATGGATCTTGGTCTGTGCATGAAGGCCAAAACTTAACAGAATAACAAATGAGGAAAAAAGGATTTTTTTGAAGACAGACCCTGATAGAAGCCTTGGCAGGGTCAAATTAGCTGAGCAATACACATTTGTTTGCTTTTTCATAATAGCTATTTGGTTTTGGTTAATGAAATCGGGAAGACTGAGCAATATTGGTTTTACTGACATTTAATTTACTGGTCAAATTTTTTATCTTATCACTACTTAATCTTTGTTAGCTTCTTATTGTTGGAGGCCACTTTAAGAATGCTGGAGCCAGGATTTTGATTGTGTTGAAATTTGGATAAAATATAATTTGAGTAAACGAGTGTACAAATGGTAGAATTTTCTAACTGTCATTCCACAGGATGTGTTGCATGGTTTTATTTTTATATTTATGAAAGAGGTTGATCATTAATATTTTCTTTATCTGAAGTACAGTTTTAAGACCGTTAATACTGACTCAGTCAATGACTCTTGAAACCATTACGAAACTGAAATTTAAAATCCCTGGGAAAATGGTGTGTAGCAAGTGCAATTGTTTTGGTTAATGAAAAGTTCTAAATTCTCAAAAATAGTTGTGGAAGAAAACTCCGATTTTGTCTAATCATTTTTATGGGGAACGCAAACAATTTTTCAAGCAATCCTGTCTGTTCTATTCTATTCTATTTTGTAAATTAACAAAATATTTAACTAAACTACCAAAAAGATTAGGATTAGTGGATATTTAAAAAATATTTCTAAGATTACTGAACGCAATCTACGGAACCTCATAAGTGAAAAAGGGGGGTAAATTGCCAAAAGAAGGGAGGTAAAATCACAAAACAGGCTATTTTCCGATTGCGGAGATTGAAAAGTGCGATGAGATTCTTCTTCTATGATATTAGGGTCGTGGATGGATTTTCACACAAAATATAAGGGTTGATATTCAAGTATCAAGCGTCCCTCTCTACCCGATTCATGAATCCCGGTCGTTTTATGTCCAATTTATTATATTTTATTGATGAGGTATTTAATTTCTAAGCACTACCCAACCGTTTTCAAATATTTATTGATTTCGGATTTATTCCTGAACTTGTAGCCAATTTAAAAGAGCTCAAACTTTATTTAGTCTATAGGCTGGCTACAATATAAATGAGTTATCGCCGGCCTTTATTAAATAATGTTTTGATTTCAAAAAAGCTGCCGGAGGTTTTTTGGGTAGAATGATCTTTATTGTCCACTTCCTATTCTCTATTAGATATGATGCAACGATCTTACCGTGTGGATGAGGTATCTCGCCCTTTACGTTCGTTAAGATACCTAAGCGAGGTTCAATTTTAATTTTACTGAAACCGGGTGCATCGCGATCAATAGCCAGCACCGTTCTAAAAAATTCAATGTTGGGACTGCTCCCCCAGGCATGGCAATCGGACCTGGTATTTTCAATATCTGATACTTCTGCCCAGGTAGTAAGACCCATGTTTATATTATTTCTCCATACATACAACCAGTTCATGTAATCATTTCCAAGGCCGCCTTTTACCAGGGGCATGTGGAGGTAATTTTTAAAGTAAATGGCGCATTGTGTTAGCGTGGTGTCTGTCAATAAGGTTTTGCGTACTGATTTTATATCCGCGGTCTTTACCATGCCGGTTAGAACGGCGAGCGAATTGGTATGTTGTAAAAAAGCTGTTTTTCCTCTGTATCTGCATATAGCTTTTTTAACGGGCTCCAGTATTTTCCTGCCAATCGTCTGTCCTGAAAGGTATAGCAGGAAAGCTATCTTTATTTTCCAGGTTAGTTACGGGGTAATTGGTAAATGCATAACGAACTGCTACCGGCTTTTTTACTTTTGGCGATGAAACAATTATGCTGTTTCCGTTGATGATGGCATCAGCGGGATAGAAAATTTTATCAGCTCCGGCAATGGTGAAAAATAATGGAGCCCTACCATCTTTTGTTTGCAAACCACTTGCTGTACTTTCCGTTTCAAAATGAATGATTGCTATATTTTTATTGAACTCTATGTAATCGTAGCATGGTCCTTTGAATGCAACATTCAACATACCATAAGTTCTGTTCAGTGCTGTTTTCGCAAGGCGGATACCGATTGGTCTTTTATCTTTTGGATGAAGGTTTTTTGATTCGCCAACGTCCATTGTTATTACCATGCCGGTGTTATTGAGCCTTGAAATATTTTGCTGCGCTTCCCTGAAGAATGCATAGTCAGCTAATGTTGGATCTTCCTTATCATAAAAGAAAGGCGCTACCTGCACATAATAAAAGGGAAGCCCGCCTTGTTTAAAATTAGTGCGCCAGCTTTTGATCATCTCCTGTGTAAGGTGGGTATAGCTCTCTCTTTCCATGCGGTTGCTTTCGCCCTGGTACCAGCAAAATCCTTTAATGGATAAATTGATGAAGGGATTGATCATAGCATTGTACAATAGAAATGGCCGGGTTACTTTCTCGAAACTAAAACCTCCATCTATCTTTTCCTTTGACCGATCACTATTGAGGTAAGGTTGTAAGTACACCCGGTTTAGCATGGTATCTGATGCCAGTGCATCCTGTGGCACAAAAGCCTGCGCTGCGGAGGCGCCAATCCCTGAAAAGATAAGGCCAATTGGTATATGCAAATTTTTATACAACTCTTTACCAAAATTAAATCCCACGGCACTAAAGTTCAGCGCCACTTTTGGCGTACACTCTTCCCATTTACCATGAATATTGCTGATGGGTGTAGCGCTAAAATTCAGGCCGGCATTGAACAGCCGCATATTTGGATAATCAGTATCCGCATTTTCAATCGCTGAGTCTTTGATCTCCTTCATACTGAATTGCATATTGCTTTGGCCACTGCAAAACCATACATCACCAATCAATAAATTATTCAGCACAACTGTTTCACCATTGCTTTCAATACTGAGTTCATGTTTGCTAAAATCATTTTCTTTAGCGACAGGCATTGGCACTATTCCTAAAAAATTACTATCCTTATTAACCACAACAGTTGTTTCACCCGGAAGCCAATCGGCATTAATTTTTATATTTGCTCCCGGTACTCCTGTGCCCCAAATTGTAAGTGGCTTATTTTGCTGCAATACCATATTGCTTTGCAAAACATCCGCAAATTGTAACGTTGTTTTTTGTTGTGCAA
>JBDSAP010000401.1:0-23213 GCA_039922055.1 Ferruginibacter sp. | reverse complement strand
ATTTAATGTCTTGCGTTTATATCCTGATCATCCTCCTAATCTTTTAAATCATGTTCTGATTTAATGTCTTGCCTTTTTTATCCTGATCATCCTCCTAATCTTTTAAATCATGTTCTGATTTAATGTCTTGCCTTTTTTATCCTGATCATCCTCCTAATCTTTTAAATCATGTTCTGATTTAATGTCTTCCTTTATATCCTGATCATCCTGCTAATCTTTAAAATCCTGTTCTGATTGAGTTTCTTGCGTTTTCTTTGATCGAAGATTCTATGTTTCTTTTGGTATGATATTGCAGAGTGTTCATTCATCTTTATTTTACGCTAACTAATACATAACTTGTGTAACTTAAAAAACACCAATGAAAAATAACCACATCAAGCTTGTATGCCTGCTCCTGTTGACCCTACCTTTGTTTTCATCTGCACAGAAAAACAAATCCGGCGAGTTTTATCAAATCATCCTATATCATTTTAGTAATGCCGATCAGCAAAAAATAATTGACGGCTACTTAAAAGATGCTTACCTGCCTGCATTACACCGCCAGCAAATAAAATCCATTGGTGTATTTACTCCCATCAGCAACGATACTGCTGCTGACAAACGCTTATATGTTTTGTTTCCGGTGAAGTCATTGCAGCAAGTTACCGACCTTAATACACGCCTTGATGCGGACAACGAATACCTTACCAATGGCAAGGAATATTTGGATATTGCTTTTGACAAACCTGCCTATAGTCGTAAAGAAATCATTTTGCTGAAAGCTTTTCCATTGGCTCCGTTTATGTCGTTGCCCGCATTGAAAAGACCTGCAGCCGAAAGAGTGTATGAGTTGCGAAGCTATGAGAGCGCATCGGAAAATATTTTTCACAACAAAGTACAAATGTTCAATGAAGGCGGCGAAATATCTTTATTTAAACGGCTCAATTTTAATGCAGTGTTTTACGCATCCGTAATTGCAGGTTCCCACATGCCTAACTTAATGTACATGACGAGCTTTGAAAATATGGCTGACCGCGATGCTCATTGGAAAACCTTTTCTTCAGATCCCGAATGGAAAACACTTTCTGCAAAACCTGAATACAAAAACAATGTTCAAAAAAATGATACCAATTTAATGAGAGCAACTTCCTATTCAGATTATTAACATCAGCGCACAACACCTGATTACATTCTATAAAATTCCAAAAAACAATATATATGAATTCAATTCCTCTTTTTAAAAAGATCATTCTATCATCAATTATCATTGTTAGTTTTTCATTTATTGTTCAAAAGAAACAACCTGCGGTATTGATATTTTCTAAAACAAATGGTTACAGGCACGAAAGCATTACGGCTGGTATCGCTGCAATCAAAAAATTGGGTGAAGAGAATAAGTTTAGTGTAGATGCAACAGAAGATTCACTCGCATTTACAGATGAAAACCTGGCCAAATATAAAGCGGTGATTTTTTTAAGCACTACACAAAATGTGCTTGGCGAGGAACAGCAAAAAGCATTGGAGAATTTTATACATAAAGGCGGTGGCTTTGTTGGCGTACACGCTGCCACTGATTGCGAATACAACTGGCCCTGGTATGTAAAAATGGTGGGAGCAAGCTTCCTTTCTCATCCTGCACAGCAAATGGCAAAGCTCATTGTAAAGGATAAGGATAATCCCTCCACCAAACACCTTCCTGCTGTATGGGAAAGAAAAGATGAGTGGTATAATTTTAAAGATATAAATCCGGATCTGCATATACTGCTAACGATCGATGAAACTTCCTACACCGGTGGCAAGAATGGTGACATACATCCGATGGCGTGGTATCACGACTATGATGGAGGGAGGGCTTTTTATACTGAGTTGGGCCATACTATTGAATCATACAGTGATCCGGTTTACCTGCAGCATTTGTTGGGTGGGATACGGTATGCGATGAAGTAAGGCGGCCGGGCCCCATCCCTACCCTTCCCCAAAGGGGAAGGAACGTCGCTTGGGGAGGTTTTTGGATTTGATCCTTTTTTGCTTTTTATGGCGGGCTATACTTTGCTGTTATTGGGTTATTAAAAAATTCAGAAATTTTTTGAACAGCTTACCTACTCAACTTATGAATAGATAAATTGCGCAAACAATATTGAGCCGGCTATCTCTAATTGAAAGGCGGAAATTATTTATCCCGCAACTTCGCTCAATGATTATCTGCGATCTTTTTTAACCATCTTAAAAATAAATTCTTTGTATGGGAGATACTCTCCAGATTAAAAAACAGCCAAAATTATATGATGCAGTAATCGTTGGTTCTGGCGCTGGTGGCGGTATGGCTGCCTATGTGCTGGCAAATGCGGGATTAAAAGTTTGCCTGCTCGAAGCTGGCCCTAACTACGATCCTGCGCTTCATTCTTCTCAAATGAAAAATCCGTGGGATTCACCTCGCCGGGGAGCAAGTACCAAGTTTAGGCCCTTTGGCGATTTTGATGGAAGCTTTTGGGGATGGGAAATAGATGGCGAACCATTTACCCATGCACCTGGTGATAAATGGGAATGGTGGCGCTCAAGAATGGTGGGTGGCCGGACCAATCACTGGGGACGCATTTCGCTGCGTTTTGGACCGCAGGATTTTAAACGGAAAAGTATTGACGGACTTGGTGATGACTGGCCAATTGGCTACGAGGATATTAAACCATACTACGATAAAATCGATAAACTGATTGGTGTATTCGGTAGCAACGAAGGACTACCAAATGATCCCGATGGTATTTTTTTACCACCTCCTAAGCCCCGGCTTCATGAGTTATTTATTAAACAAGCGGCCACAAGCATCGGCGTACCCGTTATACCTTCCCGCTTATCAATTCTTACCAAGCCTGTAAACAAGCAAAGGGGTGCATGTTTCTATTGCGCTCAATGCGGCCGTTCGTGTAAAGTATATGCGGATTTTTCTTCTTCATCGGTATTGGTGAAGCCCGCAGTTGCAACCGGCAATGTTGACCTTGTAACAAATGCTATGGCGAGGGAAATACTTACTAATAAAGATGGTCTTGCCACCGGCGTTTCTTATGTAAGCAAAGAAAATATGCAGGAGTACCAGGTGCAGGGTAAAGTGGTGATACTGGGTGCAAGTGCTTGTGAAAGCGCCCGGTTAATGCTTAACTCCAAATCTGCGCAGCATCCAAATGGCATTTCTAATTCGAGTAATGTAGTAGGTAAATATTTGCATGATTCAACCGGCGCTTCGCTTGGTGGTGTTTTGCCAAAACTCTTTGGCCGTAAGCGTTACAACGAAGATGGTGTGGGCGGCATGCATGTATATACACCCTGGTGGCTGGATAATAAAAAGCTGGATTTCCCAAGAGGTTATCACATTGAATATTGGGGTGGCATGAGCCAGCCTGCCTATGGTTTCGGGTTTGGTACCGAAGGTATGAACGGTCAGTTCCCGATCAATGGCAAAAAGAAAGAAGCCGGTGGTTACGGCGCTTCGCTGAAGGAAGATATGCGTTATCTATACGGAGCAGAAGTAGGCATGGCTGGCCGCGGAGAAGGAATTGCACTTGCTTCCAACTATTGCGAAATAGATCCGGAGGTAGTAGATAAATTTGGTATCCCCGTGTTAAGGTTCAATACCAAGAACAGCTCTTATGAGATCAACCAGGCTAAGCACATGAAAGAAACTTTTAAGGAGATCATGCACAATATGGGCGCAGTGATTACCTGGGGAGATAAGGACGGACCGGAAAATGATTATGGACTTGCTAATCCCGGCAATATCATTCACGAGGCTGGTACGGTTCGGATGGGAGATGATCCCAAAACATCGGCGCTCAACAAATGGTCGCAGGCGCATGACTGCAAGAACCTGTTTAATGTAGATGGAGGGCAGTTTGTGTCACAGGCGGATAAAAATATTACATGGACCATTCTCGCACTTTCTATGCGTGCCTCGGAATATATTGTTGACCAGTTGAAAAAACAAAATATCTAATTGTGCCGATCATCTTTCGACACCCATAAATTAAATATCATGGACAGACGTAAATCGATCAAAGCATTACTAATCGGCACTGCTACAGCAGCCGTATTAATTGAAGGTTGCGAAACAAAGGATAAGAAAGCAGCCGAACCCGCGGCCGCCGGCAAACTGAATGAGGACGACCGGATGGCGGAAGAAAAAATATTCAATAAACAGCTAAGAGACCAACAGTATTTTACAAAGGAAGAGATGGCAACGATCACCATTCTTGCAGATATCATTATTCCTAAAGATGCTGTGAGCGGTAGTGCTTCAGATGCAAAGGTTCCGGAATTTATTGAGTTTATTGTGAAAGACATGCCTGATCATAAAATCCCCATGCGTGGCGGCCTGCGCTGGCTGGAAATCTATTCGCTGAAACGTTTTGAAAAATCTTTTGCTGATATCAGCGAAAAGCAACGCCTCGAAATAGTGGACGACATTGCCTATCCTGCAAAAGCAAAGCCTGGCATGAAGCAAGGAGTAGCATTTTTTAACCTAATGCGCAACCTCACTGTAACGGGATTTTATACTTCTGAAATGGGCGTAAAGGATATTGGTTACATGGGCAATGTTCCTAATCAATGGAAGGGCGTTCCCGACGATGTATTAAAACAATACAACATGGCTTATAGTGAAAGGGAACTGAAGGAATCAGTTCAGTTTGATGTCTGATCGGATGTATGATGTGTGATGTGTGATGTATGATATTTTTCGGACGCATAATCTCTGATTTTCCCCGGTGGGACATCCCAAAAGGGCGGCTCACCGGGGAGAGGGAATACCAAACAATCAATTTAATCTTCCCATATAAAAATCGAGCACTTTTGTTCTTAGCAGGTATTCGTATTTGGCGGTGATAATGGTTGCCCTTGTTTGCTCCAAATTATTTTTGGCTATTAAATATTCAGGCGAATTGATCGCACCATTTTCAAAGCGAATAGAAGCGATCCTAAACGATTCAGCATAAGCATCTGCCTGGGCCTGCAAAGCAGTGTATCGCTTATAAGTTGTGGTTATATTGATGTATGCCTGATCTACCGCCTGCCTTAACTGGAACCTGATATTTTCAGCAATGAGCATGCTGTTCCTCTCCTCGTTCTTTGCCAGTTTTACATTGGAGCGATTTCTAAACCTGCTGAAGATCGGTATCGATACACTTACGCCGTAGCCCGTAGCAATATTGTTGTTAAACTGCGAACCATAAGCGATTTTCTGGCTCGTGAATTTGCCTTGTTGTGTTATCACAGGCACATTGGCTCCGCCCACCTGCACATAATCTCCACTCGGCACATCAACCGAACCGATCTTTGTATTGAGAGCTGCGGCGCTGGAATAATTCGTGCTTAACTGTCCATATATTGAAACGGTTGGATAGTAATACGAAGAAGCCACCTTCACTGCCATTCCACTTGTTTTTACCCGCAGGTCACTTGCTTTTACCGATGCCAGTTTTTCGAGAGCCGTTGTATAGATCTGCTCGGGCATTGCATCATACACCCTTATTGTACTATCAAAACCGGTACGGTCAATATCAAGTTTTGCATCATAAGCAATGTTCATCAATTGGGCTAATGCCAGTTTGCTTGATTCCAGGTTATTTTCAGTATTGATAATTGCAAGCTCATCGCCGGCATACTGCCCTTTCAGATCGCTAAGGTTGCCTGGAGGCGCAGCACCTTCTTTGGCAATTATTTCCAGGCGTACTACCTGCTGTCTTGATAGTTCCGCCTGTTGCTTTGCCAGGATTAGTGCATCTTCATTATTTAATATCTGCAAGTAAGCCAATATCACCTGCAACGTTAGTTCATCTTTCTTTTGCTGCCATTCCATTGTAGCAGTGGCAAAAGCATATTCATTTTGTTTGATCAGGTTCTTTAGCTGAAAGCCGCTAAACAATGGCATAGAAGCCTGCGAATTGGCGCTGCTCGATGATAGTTGCTGGTTGATATAACCGTTTGTGAACGGATCAATACTGCGGCCACTATTTAAACCATAATTAAATTGGCCGTCAACAAACGGCAGCCGGTTATTTTTCGCCTGCTTATAATTTACTTCAGCACTGCGCACGAGCAATTCGCTTTGCTTCGTTGGAATGTTATTCGCCAAAGCTGTTTCAATACTTTTTTGCAAAGTCAATTTTGTATCCTGCGCATGTGTAAATGCTGCACAAAAGACCATCATCGTCCATACAATAAACTTCCTTTTCATTTCCTGTATATTTTATTTTTCACGGGCATTTGAGCCCTGGTTAATGTTTTTGACTATTGGGCCATTGACAATTGACCATTGACTATTGACAATTGACAATTGCGAATTCAATGTCGTTTACTTTAGAAATCTAATTTTGTCTACAAGCATTTGTTTTTCAATTAAGCATCGTTGTGTCACTCTCTTGTACCACATACCATTGGGGAGCTTTTATCTACGTCTCTGTACCTCACCCTCCGGTCCCTCACGAACGGAGAAGGAACCAAATCCTTATTACTGTCTGCCAACTACATAAGGCCAGGATTATACAGACTCCTAAAAAGTCCCCCTTCGGGGGATTTAGGGGGCCTGTATTCTCCCATCCAATAAATGAATGATCCTTTTCCCATACGATGCATTTTTCTCAGAATGTGTCACCTGTATGATCGTAACACCTTCATCATTCAGGGCTTTAAAAAGTTCCATAATCTCTTCGCCTTGTTTCGAATTCAGGTTGCCTGTTGGTTCATCTGCAAGTAATAATTTTGGCTTGCCTATCAATGCTCTTGCTATACCCACCAATTGCTGTTGGCCACCACTCAACTGGGCAGGAAAAAGATCTTTTTTTCCAACGATATTAAAGCGGTCGAGCATATCTGCTACCATTGCCTTTCTTTCGCTGCCCTTGATGTTCTGATAAATGAGCGGTGTTTCAATATTTTCATACACATTCAGTTCATCAATTAAATGATAGGCCTGAAATACAAAACCAATGTATTGTTTGTACAAGGCAGATTTTTCTTTTTCCCTGAGTTTATGAACAGCTTCATGTAAAAAATTATACTCGCCTTCATTGGCCTCATCAAGCATGCCAATGATATTTAATAAAGTAGATTTACCGGAACCGGATGGCCCCATGATGGAAACAAACTCCCCTTCGGCAATATCAAGATTGACATCTTTCAAAAGAAAGGTTCTGTTGGAACCCGTGTTCACCCATTTAAAAATGTGCTGTAGTTGTATCATGTCATTTATTGGTTATAGTGTGTTGCTTTTTTTTATTTAAAAGTTGTTTGTTATCCAGCTTACTGTGTAGTGTAGTTGCTCCATAGCGTTACCGCTGTACAAGAGTGCGACGCCTATGAAGCTAAATTATATTCATCTGCCTGGCCAAAAAAAAAATTAATTATCATCGACGTTATAATTTATTCTGCTCTTAAATTATTTGCGGGGTTAGCCCTTGCAACACGAAACACTTGTGAGCCTATCACTACTAAAGCCAGCAATAAAATAAAGCTGCATGCGATGCTTAAAATACTAAAACCGATTGTTACTCTTTCGGCAAAAATTTGCAGGAACATGTAGCTGCATATCCAACCAATTGGTGTAGCTATCAGTACTGCGATCACTACCAGTTTCAAAAAACTTTTTGACAATAGTGACATGATCGTGGCAACGCTTGCGCCCATTACTTTGCGGATGCTTACTTCTTTGATGCGGCCTTCTACGGTGTACACCACCATTCCCAATAAACCAAGGCAGGCGATGGTGATACCCATGAATGCGAGCAAACCTAACATGGATACGGTTCCTTCAGCAGCCTTGCTTTCATAGAACTGCTTGTTGAACCAGCTATAAGAAAACTCATCGTGCGGATTGAATTTTTTCCAGGTGCTGCGCAGTGAAGCAACCAGTGTGGCTGCATCGGCTTCATCTACGGATGTTTTAATATTTACATAATTAAAAGCCTGTTCCCTGCTGCGGAAAACCAATGGAGCAATTGCGAATTCGAAGCCTTCGAAATGAAAGTTTTTAACTACACCGGCCACCTGCACTTTTGTAGTATCATCCAGCAAAATAACTTTTCCAATAGCTTCTCCTGCGTTTTTAATTTTTAATGTGGGCAGTGCTTTTTCATTTATCAGTATTTGCATTTCTGTACTGCCGGAGGTTGGGCGCAAATTATTTCCTGCGATGATCTTTAGTTGCATGTTGGATACAAAATCTTCATCCACGTCAAAGAAACGCATGTGAACAGGTTCGTCTGCGGGCTGCTGTTTTACCCTGACCGAACCCGATGCAAACTTGCCCATATTATCGGAAGTGGCGGAAACCCTTTCAACACCACTGATCTTCGCGATCTCGTTTTTAAGCAAATGATAATCTGTTCCCTGCAACGGTATGTTAATGATACGTTCCCTGTTAAAACCATAATCGCCTGTTGCCATGTACTGGAACTGCTTATGAAATACCAGCATAAAAATGATGATAACGAGTGACAAACTAAACTGGAAAACGATCAATACTTTTCGAAGCCCTCCTCTTCCAAACAACTTTACGGTGGATAAATTCTTCAACACCTGTACTGGTTTAAATGCCGACAATGTAAGCGCAGGGATTACACCAGCCAATAACCCGGCAAATACGCTGAATAACAGGAAACAACCAATAAGCGTTGCATTTAATTTTGTATCGGCGGGGAACAATTCGAGCTGTAGCGGTTTACACAGTTCCATCATGGTATATGCAAGCCCCAATGACAACAATGATATTATTACCGCTTCTAAAATAAATTGCAAAAAGATATGCGACCTGGAAGCGCCGGAGACTTTTCTAACACCTACTTCCTTTGATCTTTTTAATGAGCGGGCGAGGGACAGATTGGTATAGTTGAAACAGGCCGATATCAGGATGATCAGTGCAACGGAAACTTCTGCAGCAACTTTACCGATAGATGGCCCCCTGCCGATAGCATAATGCAAGTCGCGACCCGGTGTTATGCTGGAGAGATTTTGAACATCAAAAATAAGTTTGGATTTGTCTAACGCATCTTTGGGTTTATAGGTGGAGGTGATTTGATTCAGAGCGCTGGTTAATTGTTTGGGTGAATTTCCTTTTTTCAGTAACACATAAGTATAAGCACAGTTGAGATTCATCCAGCTTGCAGAATTAGCTTCCAGCCTACGGGATTTTTCCAATGCGGGAATACTGCTCATTGAAGCATATCCATCATAGTCAATATGAGATTTTTCAGTGGCTTCAGCCATTACTCCTGTTACAAGAAATGAACCCAGGCTATCTAATATCAACGACTGTCCTATTGCGCTTTGATCTCCAAAAAAACGCTTAGCAGTTGCTTTACTCAGTACTATGGAATTGGGTGCATTCAAAACCGTTGCAGCATTTCCTTCGCTCAGTTTGAAACCAAATATGTCGAAGAAGGCCGGCTCAGTAAAAGTCATGTTGAGGCCCAGTGCCTTCTTTTCAGAGGAAGCTTTTTTTACATATACGGGGTATAAGCGGGCAGATTTTTCGATGAACGCATACTTGTCTTTCAACGCATCTGCCAATGGCAAAGGAGTGCTTGCGAGGTTAAAATCCTGACCCTCTTTATTGGTTACTTCACTGATGAGTCTGTAAGTACGTTCCGGCGCCGGGTGAAAATGATCATAAGAGAGATCATCCTGCAACCGAATGATCACAATTAAACCAATACACATGCTCAATGCCAAACCAAAAATATTGATAAAGGAAAAGAGTTTATGCTTTGCCAGGTTCCTGATCGCTATTTTAAAATAATTTCTGAACATCTTTATTAAGCTTTTTCATTTTCAGCCTGAATTTTATACAGCCTCTAATAATGTCTTTTGGCGTGTGAATCAACATTTGTCAATAGCTGTGCCAAAGGTAAAATCCTTTACAGGTAAGGCTTACAGGTGTTTACAATATAGCAGGTGTACGAAAACGGACAGTTATTGTTACATAACCGTACACTGTGGCAGGTATGCTATAGATAAGCGCCGGAATGATTCGACAATTGGTGAAATCTGCCCCAAACACCAGGCCTAATGGATAGAGTTCCGGTTAAGGGCTGCATTTCCGGGTTGCTAAGTGGCTCCCCAATCTTAAATTAATGAGTAATATCTAAAACAAAGCCCGGGCTGATCGTGAAATTTGCACCTGATTTTACAGTGATGCTTCTGCATGTAGCATTAGAATTCACTATTACATTGCCGCTGTTGATGATGACATCTGTATTGGCATCCGGCAATACGCCGCAACTCCAGTTGGCGACATCTTCCCATGCTGAACCTGCTGTACCCGTCCAGGTATTACTAAATTTAATTTGGAAGGTTTTGTTGATGTAATACCCACTTATTACAATGCGGTATTTATATCCATACCAGGCGGAAGGCAGATTTATTAATTGGAGCGTTGCCGTATTTGTTCCAGAGTAATTTGCATTATCAGTTATATTGGTAAAGCCGGAGCCGGTATTCAGTTGCCACTGGTAACTGGAGCCTGTAGCTGTTGCAGATAAAGATATACTTGCTGACGGTGGGCACAGGCTAATAATCGGCGTCAATACTGTTACATTAAAAGTATCTGCCAAACAATTATTGTTATCCCAAACGTTGTAAGTTGTATCCTCATTTGGACCGACATTTATTGATCGGGTGGTTGCTCCCGAAGTCCACATATAATTTCCTACCCACGAGGCACTAAGATGAATACTATCGCCTGCCATAATTGTAGTGTCTGTTCTTTTATTTACTCCCTTAAATATTGTAAAGTTGTCCCTGATCACACTATCGGCACAAATCCATTTTGCATCCAAACGGTTACTATCCACTTCAAAATAAAAAGCGCCACCAATGCTTGTATTGGAATAATACATTGCATCGTGCGGATAACCAGCCGTAGTACCCGTTACCTGGCCTGAAGAACCGGCCAATGCATACACGATACCGTTCCGGATTTCTGCTGCGTTTTTAATATAAGCACAGGAGTTGGCGCTTCCATCATATTTGCCGCTGGAAGTAGAGAGTGCATGCGCACCTGCATTAAAAGTATTTTCCAACCCATAATGTCCATTGATCGGGTAACTTCTTTCGTAGCTATGGCTATGACCATTCAATACAAGGTCTACTTTATAACGTTCAAGAATGGGAACGAGCCGTTGCCGCAAATTTACCAGTTCTGTTTCCGTATCACTATTGTGTGAACCCTTTGTGTAAGGCGGGTGATGGAAATAAACAACTGTCCACTGCTGTGTATTAGCTGCAAGATCTTGTTTGAGCCAGGCAACCTGCGGACCCAATGTATCATACAACCTTGTGCTGCCTGTTTCCCATCCATAAGAATCCAATGCTACAAAATGAATGTTGGCATAGTTGTATGAATAAAATGCTTCGGTATTGGATGGCACTCCGCCAGCTTCACCATTTTTTGGTAGGGAAAAAATGCTATAATAAGGGATTGCATGATCTGCCTGGCGGGCCGGGCTATTGGCATAATCATGATTGCCGGGTGCTGGCCACAAAACATGATTTTTAGTAAGGCTGCTTTGGTAAATATTAAAGAAGTTAGTTTGATACTCAGCATCAGTTCCGGAATTGTACGCATTGTCGCCGAGCAGTAGCCAGCCATCTGTGTAATTGGTACCATTGAAAGACAGCCATGCATCTCTAACTTTCAACTGGGTAGCCACGTTTGTTCCCATATCTCCCATTGCAACGAACCTGGTCTTTTGTGAACTTCCTACCGGCGGCATTGTTTTAAAATAATTCGCCCCATCTCCCTGGAGCGTTCCGCTGGTAGAACCAATGCTATAATAATAAAGTGTATTTGCAGTGAGACCTGTTAAAGTAACAATATGCTCTGTTGCTAAAACATTGTCTGTAGCGGATTGGTTTAAACTCCCCGCCACTAACCCATAGCTTACTTTACTATCCGTGGCAATATCTGTGCGCCACCTGATTACAATACCATTTTGTAAAGCCATATTTAAATATGGCCCCCGAGCTAAAACAGCCGCAGTACCGTTTAAGTTTTTAGTATTTGCTGTGAAAAAATTTATTTGGCTTTTGGCCGCATTGAATAAAAAGAATGACAACAGTAAAAGCTTGTAAAATTTTCTCATAAACAATTTTTACAAACAGTTTTCATAATGCGATGTCATCTATTTAAGACTTGATGTTACTTGTTGCCCAAAGCTTCAACTGTACAAGTGAGTGACACAAGAATGTCGCCATGAAAAACAACTGTGGACAAAAAATATTTCCTTATTTAAACGACATTGATTTATTATAAATGACGTCGTTTCCCTCGCTCAATTATTGTGAATTACTTTGCCGGAGTAATTACAATATTGCGCAACTCAACAGGTCCATGATCTCCCTGAATTTGCAATGGGCCCGGTTCTCCTTCTTTGCTGTCAAGAGCGCCGCCGGTAACGCCCGGAATTTCTGCATCGTTTATAATCAATTTGCCATTGGCAATCACAGTCACTATTCGTCCTACCAGGGTAATATCAAATGACTGCCACTCGCCTGGGTTTTTTGCCACCATTTCTCTCGGTGCAATAAAACCATATACTCCGCCAAGATAATCGCTCAATGGCTCCATACCTTTATTGTCTGCGATCTGCACCTCATAACGGCCACGAAGATAAACGCCACTATTGCTTCCTTTTGGATAACGAAACTCGATGTGTAATTTAAAATCATTATAGCTCTGATCGGTAACCAGGTTGGAACCTGATTTAGGGCTGCGTAATACGCCATTTTCTACTATCCATTGGTTGGGCCCTAGTGTATGCCAGCCTTTCATATCTTTTCCATTAAAAAGCCGGATAGGCTTGCCCCAAACCGGCGCTTTAGTGCGCTTAAGAGTTGGAGCCCGTACCGCTGTCCAGCTATAGCTTTTTCCATCGGCAGCGATCATCGTGCCCGCCAGGCTGCCCCCTTGTAATGTAGCTTCAAAAGTCAGGTCATTATCTTCTTTTTCCCACTGTGGCGGAATGGTAAAATTCATTTTTCCACCGCTGTAATTTATTTTGGAAATAGGCCGGGCACTTCCACCCGATCCTACAAAATGACCTATCAACCGATGCGATCCTGAATGTCTTATTTCAAGCCAGGAAGGCTGTTCTTTTCCATCTACTGAAATTGTCATATCCCAGCGACCTTCAATACTGGAATCGGCGGCATTGCCGAAAGGGGAATGAGTTGCATTAGCAATGAAGGAGGTAAAAATCATTACAACAGGCACTAACAGGTAGCGGTAAATATTTTTTAAATTAATTGCACGTAATTTTTTCATATAGATTTAAATGAGTTTAATTGGTGCAACAAATTTAAGGAACAATACTTTAGAGAAGTGATGAATTATGAGTTGTTGATCCCTTCCAAATCAACAGCAGTTCCTTAATGAACGATTGCTATTCAGTAAAGACTTGTTACTATCAAACTCTTGCCTTGCTCCTCCCTTTGGGGGAGGCTGGGTGGGGCTTTGTGTCCGGCCGCTCTGGGGCCTTACCTCCCTTCCTCCTCTGCCAAAGAGAGGAGGCGGCGCTTCATATCTTTAATAAGCATTTTATCTTCCACATCAGCAGCATTTCTTTAATGATCGACTGCAACTCAGCAAAGTTTTCTGATAATCAGAGTCTTGCCCTGCTCCTCCCTTTGGGGGAGGTTGGGTGGGGCTTTTGCCCGGCCGCTCTGGGGCCTCACCTCCCTTCCTCCTCTCCCAAAGAGAGGAGGCGGTGCTTCATATCTTTACCAAACATTTTATCTTCCACATCAACACTTGTTCTTTAATGAACGTTGCTACTCAGCGAAGCTTTTCAACAATCAGAGACTTGCCTTACTCCTCCCTTTGGGGGGGTTGGGTGGGGCCATCAATTGCTACTCAGCAGAAACTCTTTCATTGAAAAACTCTTGCCCTACTCCTCCCCTTCGGGGAGGCCGGGAGGGGCCGCTACTCCGTCCTCAAACTCTTTACCGGATTTGCAATAGCAGCCTGTATGGTTCTTACACTAACAGTTAGCAATGCAATAATTGTCATGAGCGAACCGCTCAGTGCAAATATCCACCAACTGATATTCGTATGATATACAAAATTTTGCAGCCATTTATGCATGCCGATATAAGCCAGCGGCCCAGCAATCACAAACGCAACGATCACGAGCAAAATAAAATCACCTGATAACATTTTCACAATCTGCGACACAGACGCACCCAGCACCTTTCGTACACCAATTTCTTTTGTTCGCTGCGTAGTAGTAAACATTACCAAACCTAAAAGACCAAGGCAACTAATGAAAATGGAAAGCCCCGTTGCCCATTTCAGCAGGCTTGAAACATTCTTTTCTGCGGTATAATATTTTGCAATAGCCTCATCAAAAAAGCTATAATCAAAATCATCTTCCGGGTACACTTCCTTCCACGCTTTTTCAATTTTTGCAAGCGCTGTTTTCCAGGTGGTGCCATTTTTATTTTGCGGTTGTAGCGCTATGTTGATCGTGCGTTCCTGGTTGTTCCAGCTTGCTATTATCAAAGGCTTGATCGCTTCATGAAGTGATTTCTGGTGAAAGTCTGACGCTACACCAACGATGGGAATCTGTTTATTGCTCCATTCAATGGTTTTACCAATAGCATCATGTGGTTTTTGAAAGCCCAATATGCGGGCATAAGTTTCATTGATAAGATAAGAAGTCACCGTATCTGACTGTTTAATATTTGTGCCAGCAAGCAGTTTAAGTTTATACAAGTGAATATAATTTGTATCAGCAAACTTCTGCTGTACATCAGTTTCCACTTCCTTTTTGCCATCCTTGTATTTCATGGTACTGCTCCAGGTACCGTTCGAAGAGGGCGGGGTCGAGCTTAAGCTTACCAACGTAATTTCCGGTATGGCTTTCAACTTTTCAATCAACACATATTTATTTGTTTTGACGGTGTCATAAAAATTAGTAGACATAAATACAATCGCATCTTTCTTAAACCCAATATCCTTGTTCATTGTGTAAGTCATCTGCTCGCTTACGAGTATTGTACCCATAATAAATACCTGGGCAATCACAAACTGCGACACGGTCAAACTTTTTCGCAACCATGCGTTTCTGGTTTTACCGGTGTTTGCATAGGCCTGGTTTTTCAACACCAATACCGGCTTGTAACCGGAAAGTACCAGTGCAGGATAAAAGCCCGATAAAATTGTAACAACCACCATTAACACAAGCAAGAAAATTATTATTCCCGGTTGCCCTACAAGATTAAAATGTAAGCCTTCCGGAATAAAACCTGAAAAGGCTTTTAGAATAAGTGGCGTTAACACAACCGACAAAACAGTTGCGATAGTAGTAAGTAAAAACGTTTCACTCAAAAATTGAAAAATAAGCTGCGCCCTTGAACCGCCCATTGTTTTTCGTATACCAATTTCCTTTCCTCTTTGCGCCGCATGCGCAGTGGTAAGATTGATAAAGTTGATGCAACCCAGTAACAACAAAAACGCGGCAACTGCAAGCAGGCTGTATAATGTTGGCTTACTTGCCACCGGCAGATCATAGCCACTATAATCTGAATTAAAATGCAGGTCGCTTAAAGGTTGTAAACTAAGCCACGATTTGCCTTTATCACCTGGTTCCCGCTTATCATTTTTTGTGTACAAGGCAGTTATACTTTTCTGCACAGCGTCTGGTGAAGTACCTTTTGTAATCTTCAATATCAGTTGCTGCGATCCATTGGTATTGTTCCATTGATCCCAACTCTCGGGTTTTAAAGAAGTTTTTTCAAGTGTGGTGTACGCGACAAAAGTTTGAAAAGTAAAGTCTGTATTTTCTTCGATATTTTCTACCACCCCGGTAATGGTTGCCTTTACCGTATCATTCAAATAAATTTCTTTACCAACAACCTGCGATGGTTGAAGTGTCGGAAAATAAATCTTTGCATTCGATCTTGATAGTACAGTTTGGTAGGGATTATTAAACGCCGTTTTTACAGATCCCGCTAACCATTTGTAGCCAATTAAATTCATGAAGCTGCTGTCAGCAAAAACAATATTTTTTTGCTTTTTAAAAACCACTGGCTCATTCTTACCAGCAACAGGAATACTAACCTTTGCCACCTGATCCCAGGTTCTGAAAGACACCACAGCCTCCAACCCGGTCAACTCACGTTTAACCGCAGCGCCCAAAGGATCGGTCACACCCGAGTTGCGGTAAACTTCACCAGAAAAACTAAAGTTAGAAACCACCCTGTAAATACTTTCCTGATCTTTCTCAAAACGATCAAAAGTAAAGTGATAATTCACCAGCAAAAAGATCACCAGCGATGCGCTGATACCAATAGACAAGCCAAGCACATTAATGGCGGTAAACACTTTATTTTTCAAAAGCGTCCGGGCAGCGATGGTGAAGTAATTTTTAAACATAATATTTGATTTCTGATGTCGGATGTATGATGTCGGATATTTATTGTTTTTAGTTTAGTGTTTTGGGTTGGGAAGGTTTAATAAATTTGTCGCTTTGTTTAAAATACTTTTTTGGTATTTTTTTGTTACCCAACATTTGCTTTTTTAGCAGCTTAGTTGCGTCGCACTCTTGTACCGCATACCAATGTGGAGCTTTGTCCTGCCGCTCTGGGGGCCTCACCTCCCAACCTCCTCTCCCAAAGCTACCCTTTACCCAAATTTATGAGGGGGTCATAATATCATAAACACTTGCTGCATCACAAACTCGTTGATATCCGAGCCATACAGTTTTTAATCCTGGTGGTCCATCTGATTTTCTTCCTAAATGCCCGCCTAATCTACCGATCCACTTAACTGCTTCTCCTAATGTTGGAGGTTGATCGGGAAGGTTATTGGTTTTGTGTATTAACATATAAAGTACTGCCCATTGTTGTTTCGTTAATATTACTTCACAACTTACATTGGGCGTTTCTCTTGATTGATACACTAATTGCATTATCCGCATCGCAGCTATACTATATACCGGAATCGCTTTCTGTAATGAACTGGCTTTCTCCAGTTGCAACTCTTCAATTTTTGTCCCGCTTTTTAGTACATAATGAAACCGCTCTATCAGCCATCTGTAACAATACCACTTCACACATTGTAAGGCATCGCTTAATTGGTTTATACTTAGGGTGGTCAGCAATTTCCAATGCAACAATTCCTCCTGCCATTCGTGCTTGGGGGATACCTGCTTCAGCTCTATGGCAGACATCAACACGCTTTCATATTGATTGCTACTATCTTTAGGACGTAAAATTTCTACATTGTCGTATCGTACCTCCACCGTTATCTCTACTCTTTTACTGCCCGTTTTATCGGGTATCTTCAACTCTATTGTTGCCACTTCATCCTGGCTCGCAACTGCATCCCACAATGCACTACCATCGTTTAGCTTACGATTATGTTTGGCTCTTATTAATAAATCGGTGTTGGTTTCATAAGCACAGAAAAATAATTCATAAATATCTGCTTCCCTATCTGCTATATGTATTTTTTGCAGATCACTTCCTAATTGTTCATTCACCTTTTTTATCCCTTTGTACCAATGATAACTCTCCTTATCTTCAAAGGCAGTTTCTTTACGTTGTTTGGACTTGCCTAACTCTTCTAAAGGACGGGTAAAGCTATCCTGGTGTAATAAGGACAAGGGAAGACCATCTTCGCTTATTGCAATACTATTGTAAGTAATAATACCCCGCCCATCTTTGTTGGCCAGATAACCTAATCCATCTGAATGCAGATTATTATAGCTTATTTGGCAAAAATCGTGTGCCACCAATACTCTTTTTAATCCATCTACTTTGCTACCGCCATATAATTCAATCGCCTTTTGCAGCGCAGATAAACACACGTCTTCATTTTTAAAAAACTCATAGGTAGCCTTTGTATCATACCAACTTTCATTGTACCTGGGTATGCTACTACCCGGCTGCTTACTGATATTATTAATGATAGAGACGAAGCGTTTATTTCGACGCTTATCCCCTAAATTCAAATCCCCAAAATCCTCTGTCGTGATCTGATGCATTATTAATATTTTTGGCAAAGATCTAAACTTTTTTATCTCCTCAAAATTTGGGTAAAGGGTAGCTCCCAAAGAGAGGAGGCGGTACTTCAGTTCTTTTTGCAAACATGTTATCTTCCACATCAACTTCATCCCGCTAATAATCGACTTCTATTCAGTAAAGTCTTTCAATAATTTAGGGTCGTGCCTTGCTCCTCCCTATGGGGGAGGCTGGGTGGGGCCGCATCTCAGCAAAGCCCTTTTAATATTCAGAGTCCTGCCTTACTCCTCCCCTTCGGGGAGGCCGGGAGGGGCTTCCTACTCCGTCCTCAAACTCTTCACCGGATTCGCCAATGCTGCCTTGATCGTTTGCAAACTAATCAGCAATAAAGTAACAGTCGCCAGCACAACAATTGATAACACAAATGGCTGTGGTGAAATATCAATACGATATGCATAATTATTTAACCAGCCATTCATAATAAGCCATGCTACCGGACAAGCGACCGCAGCAGCAATTATCATTATCCCCACAAATTCTTTGATAAATAAAAAGATGATATTCTGCGAAGAAGCGCCCAGCGTTTTCCTTATTCCAATTTCTTTTACCCTTTTATGAATGCTCAATGAAATTAATCCCAGAACTCCAAGCAGCATGATCGCCAGCGATAAAATAGTAGCCGCGTACGCCGCTTTTTTTAACTGCAATTCTGTTGCATATAATTTTTTGAGCGCATCATCCATAAAACTATATTCAAACGAACTACCGGGCAGCAGTTGCGACCACTTCTTTTGTATGGCTTCGATATCTGCACCAATATTGCCGGGCTTTATTTTGAAGGAAAGGTAACGGTAGGTAGGTGCAAAATTTACGTTGAAGAAAATGATGGGAGCGATCTTTTGCTGCATAGAACCAAAATGAAAATCGTTGGTAATGCCTTTAATAGTAAAGACTGTGGGGTCGCCAGGAATTCTTAAATGCTGACCGATGGCTTCTCCTGCACTTTTGTATCCAAGTGCAGCAACTGCTTTTTCATTCAACACTACTTGCCCTGAATCAAGACCGCTGTTTTCGAAAAACCGGCCAGCGTTTAATGGGATCCGGTAGGTCTCCAAGTAATTTTCATCTGTGATCATGGCCTGCATTGCTACCGCCAGTGATGAATCTGTTCCATTTTTATAAACGGGCGGCTGGCCGCCATTCTTTCCATTTGGTATCTCGTATGATAAGGTTACTTTGCTTACCTGCGGCATGGCTGCAAAATCGTTTCGTACAGTTAGCATTTTCCTTACACCTTCCGGCGACCAGTCTCTTGGCACTTGTGACGATACAATATACTCTTTGTTATAACCAAGGCTTTGTCCAAAAAAATGTGTTACCTGCTGCGTAACAATAGAGGCGGCGATCAACACTACTAACGCAATACAAAATTGAAAGCCCACCAATGATTTACGGAGTAAAATATTTTCCTTTACGGTCTTCAATTTTCCCTTTAGTGAATCAACAGTTTTTAAAGATGATAAAACAAATGCAGGGTATAATCCTGCAAGCAAACCAACCAACAGCACAAGCGCTACCGGGATAAAAATAAAATACAAAGGGAATGAACCAAGCGAGGGAATCTGCTTGCCGATCATTTCACCAAACTTATCCTGCGCCAGCGGGTAAAAAGCAAGCGCTAACATTGTTGCAATCAAAACCAGTATCAAAGACTCAGCGAGAAACTGTGCAATGAGTTGTACCCTTAAACTGCCCAGCACTTTTCTTACGCCAATCTCTTTCGTTCTGCTGCCCGAACTGCTGATAGCGATATTGATAAAATTTATAATCGCCATCAACAAAATAAAAAGGCCAACAAATGAAATGGTGTACAGCATTCGTTTGACAAGCCCATTGTCTTTTTCAAGATAATAATTATTTAAAGCTACCGGGCGTATCGTGAGGTTTTGTTTAACAACAGCGGATGCATTTTGTTGTATCAACCGGTTGATCGGTACCGCAAGATCTTTGGCGCTCACACCAGGTTTCAGTTCCAAATAAGATGGCAGTGAAATATTTGTCCATGATTCAAAATCATTTCTGCCGAAATAAGAAAAGGTGTTAGTTGGTATAAAAAACCCATTCAGGTTTTCAGCATTTATATGCGTTACCGAATTGTCCGGCAAGTTCTTTAAAACACCTGTAATTGCAAAGTCATGCTTGCCTCCCGAAAAGCTTTGTATCGTAATTGTTTCCCCAACTACATCTGTTCTGCCAAAATATTTGACCGCCATTTCAGGTGTCATCACAACCGAATAGGGTTGGGTTAAAGCCGTATTGGGATTGCCATGCAACAGTTTGAAACCATACATAGAAAGCAGTGTGCTATCCCCCAACTGTAGCCCTTCTCTGAAGTGCTTATCACCTTTTGATACCACCGAAGTGATGCCATCCCAGCGATAATAATTAGCAACAAGACTGGGATAATCTTCTTTCAATCTTTTGGCAATTGGGCCAAGCGTAACAATATCAAGACCCATGTTTGGATCTTTCCATTCGCTCTTTAAAAAGTACTGCCTGTCTGAATGCAGCAATTGTTTATTCACCTGCAATTCACCCCACACAAAAGCGCCGATCATAAATGCAAAGCCAATACCAATAGCAAGCCCCGAAATATTAACAATAGCATAAAAGCGATTGCGGGTAATATTCCGCCAGGCGATCTTGAAATAGTTCTTTATCATGGGGGTTTAGTTCATGGTTCGGTTTACGGTTTACGGTTTATTGTTTATGGTTATTACCACCCAAAGCGTTCTTCGTACAAGAGCGCCAATTGTTCATGGTTGATAGTTCATAGCTCAGGGCTTTTTGTTGCCCAAAGCTTTCTTTGTACAAGAGCGCCAATTGTTCATGGTTGATAGTTCATAGCTCATGGCTTTTTGCTGACCAAAGCTTTCTTTGTACAAGAGGGCGATGCAACAATGCTCCTTTATATTCCACCGCCCGGACAATATTTTTTGTTTACTGTTTTTGTTTACTTGTCTATTGTTTATTACTCCCGGACAAGCCTTCATTTTCACATTTTAAAATTGGCACATTTTCACATTTGAGCATTAGCCCATTACTTAAGTGTCAACGTAATTCTCCCATCGCCTGCATCTACAGAAACCTTTGCTCCACCGCCATTCAGCTTTCCGTTTAGTTCGTCCTCGCTTGTCTTGCCGCTAAAATTATTAAGGTTATCTGTCTTTATCTTACCACCACTCAGGTCGAGATCGTAACCTTTATTTGCAGGAAGTTGAAGCGTTATATTTCCACCCGAATTCCTGATCTTAATAAACTGGCCTGGCTCTTTAATTTCCACCCTGATGTTGCCGCCACTCGTAGCAGTTTCAACATTGCAAGACAGCCCTGCAAGATCAATATTTCCGCCAGATGTATGCGCCTGCAAATCGCCGCTGACGATGTTTGCATGTACATTACCACCACTTGTGACCGCTTCTGTATTTCCGGCCATATTTTCCAGCCTGATCGACCCACCGGAGGTAACCAGTTTTACATCTCCCTTGCAATTATCTGCATCAATATTGCCGCCGCTCGTGGTCAATTCAATGCTCTCTTCAGACTCCTTTACATTGATATTGCCGCCGCTGGTAGTGCCTCTTAATTTGCCTTTTACATGATCGATATTAAGGTTGCCGCCGCTCGTTGTGATCCTTTGCTGACCTACCAGGTCTCTCAGATTAATATTACCACCGCTCGTAGTCAAATTTGTAGAAACATTGGTGGTAACATATATTTTAAAGGATATAGAAAGTGAATTATTGCGATCCCATTTCCTGCTCTTTGATTTTGCAATGGCAGTTAATTTATTATTTGCGACATCTATTTTCAGATCATAAAATTCATCCAGTTTTTTCTGAATTTCTTCCTTTGAAAGCGATGTCTTGTTACGGCCGTTAGACGGCCACACAAATACTTCGATCCTCGATTTGTCCGCCGATGTACTTTCCACGCTGATGTTTCCGCCGGAGGTTTCCACCTCAACATCTTTGATCGGCTGGTTGGCAAACGATTTCGTAGAGAAGGGCTGATCACGGTCGTTCTGTGCCGTTACCGATCCAATCGTATAAGTGGACAATAACATTAAAAAGATCTTTTTCATGGTGTGTTATTTTTAGATTGTTTTGTGTTTTGTGTTTTGTGTTTTGTGTTTTGTGTTTTGTGTTTTGTGTTTTGTGTTTTGTGTTTTGTGTTTTGTGTTTTGTGTTTTGTGTTTTGTGTTTTTATCTCGGCATCTATCAGTTTATGAAGACAGGATTTTGTACCAGGCAATTGTTTTTCATAGCGACATTGTTGCGTCGCACTCGTGTACCGCATACTATTGTGGAGCTTTGTCCTACCGCTCAGGTGGCCTCACCTCCCAACCTCCTCACCCAAAGAGAGGAGGCGGTGCTTCATCGCTTTACCAAACATTGTGGCCTCACCTCCCAACCTCCTCTCCCAAAGGGAGGAGGCGGTACTTCATCGCTTTACCAAACATTGTATCTTCCAAATCAGCTTTATCTCTTTATTGATCATTGATCCTTGATCCTTGCTACTAAGCAGGCTACTTGCGTTAGCTTACTCTTGTCCTTTCTCCTCCCTTTGGGGGAGGCCGGGTGGGGCCACTACTCAGCAGACACTTTTTAGTTAATTAACTCCTGCCTTACTCCTTCCCTTCGGGGAGGCCGGGTGGGGCTGTTACTCTGCCCTCAAACTCCTCGCTGGATTTGCAACTGCCGCTCTTATCGTTTGCATGCTCAATGTAATAAGCGCCAGCACCAGCATTGCAAGTCCGCTTACTACAAATACCCACCAGCTCATGCTTGTACGGTACGAAAAATCCTGGAGCCATTTGTAAGTGGCCCACCATGCAATAGGCGCCGCAATCACGAAAGCAATAAGAACAAGCCGTACAAAATCCTTTGATAAAATAGACACGATGTTCGCAACAGAAGCGCCTAATATTTTACGAATGCCAATCTCTTTTGTGCGTGTATTGGTTGTGTAAATTACAAGCCCCAGCAGGCCAAGACAACTGATAAAGATCGCAAGACCCGTTGCCCATTTCAGCAATGCCGCAGTCTTCTGTTCACTTTCATAAAGTTTTGCAATACGCTCATCATAAAACTTATAATCAAAATCTGCATCGGGGTATATCTGCTTAAATGATTTTTCAATTTTAGTGATGGCGGTGTGCCATGTTT
>JBDSAP010000400.1:0-9816 GCA_039922055.1 Ferruginibacter sp. | reverse complement strand
GTGGATTCAATTGAAAATGGCGACAAGTTTAGCCTTTTATCTAAATTCAAGGAAAAGCATAGTACCGTTGATATTCCTGATAGTGTTTTTGAAGCCGTTCATGATGGGATGCAGAACGTGGTAGACAGGGGGACCGGTGCTGGATCGAAAGTGGCAGGCATTAATATTTGTGGTAAAACTGGCACTGTGGAAAATTACTTCCGGGGAGTAAAGCAACCCAACCATGCATTCTTCTGTGGATTTGCGCCGAGAGAAAATCCAAAGATTGCCATTATGTGCGTGGTGGAAAATAGTGGCCGCTTTGGCGGTACGTATGCAGCTCCTATTGTTGGCTTTATGATAGAAAAATATTTGAAAGATTCTATAACAGAAAAACCCCGGCTCGAGAGGGTTGAACAGTTATCTAAACTAAACCTGATCCCTGCAAGGATCTATATTGAGCTGAAAAGGCAGGACTCTTTAAAACAGGTTAGGGACTCGGCGTACCTGGTTGCAAAAGGCTTGATAAAGACTATAAAAGATACGCTCAACCTGGATGAGGAAGACGAGAATGATGCACTCAACAAAATGAAAAAAGACAAAGAGGCTGTAAAAAAAGATACGCCTGTGAAGAGCAACAGCAGGGACACTGCCAATAATTTTCCGCAAATAAAAACAGAAGCAATTTTGCCAGATAAAAAGAAAAAGCCAGACGAGGCAGACTCAATAAAAAGCCAGGATCAATAACGATCAATAGTATGACTCAAAAGAACCCGACCATAGGAAAAGGTGTTGACTGGATAACGATCTGGCTGTATGGCATTCTTGTGATAATAGGCCTTCTCTGTATATTCTCGGTAGAGTACAGGGCAACAGATAGCATAGTAGATACTTTTCTAGGATTCAAAAAGAATTACAGCAAACAATTATTTTATTTCGTAGCGTGTATTGCGCTGGCCACTTTTATCCTGCTTACCGATAGCAAATTCTTTACGGCTACAGCTAATATTTCTTACCTGGTAGGCATTACGCTCATATTAGCCACATTTGTAGTTGGCAAGGAGATAAAAGGATCCAAAAGCTGGATACCATTAGGTTTCATGAACCTGCAACCGGTGGAGTTATGTAAAATATTTACATCGCTGGCGCTTGCAAAGTTTCTATCCATACCGGGTACGGATTTTCAAAAACCAAGAGCTCAAATAATAGCCGCCTGCCTGGCATTTACTCCGGCAGTTTTATCCATTTTACAAGGTGAAACAGGATTGGCGCTGGTGTATTGTTCCTTCCTTATTCCCATGTACAGGGAAGGCCTGCCACCGGGTTATCTTATAACTGGTGCGGCAATGGCGTTCCTATTGGTGATATCATTATTGTTTCCGGCGAAGACGTTGCTAATAGCATTTGCTGCCCTCGCGGTGCTGTTCATCTTTTTAAACAGGCGGCAAATAAAAAGAAAAAATCAATTACTCCTGTTAGTACTGGGCGTGTGGGCTTTTTGTTCGGTGTTCGTAGGGGTGTTGGTACCACTCACTTTTAAACATGTATTTAAACAATACCAGGCAGACAGGATTTTTAGTATGGTGGGTGTTGATAACCCATTTGCAGACAAGTCTCAGGGAGAATCCATCAACCTCGATGAACAAAAGGCTAAGCAACGAAAAACTGACCAGCAGAACTATAATGTTAAACAATCCAAGATCGCTATTGGCTCAGGTGGAATTTTGGGTAAAGGATTTCTAAAAGGCACTCAAACCCAGGGAGATTTTGTGCCCGAACAACATACGGATTTCATCTTTACTTCCGTGGGTGAAAATTTTGGTTTTTGGGGCAGCACGTTACTGATGTTGCTCTATATGGGCCTTATTTTCAGGATCATCAATCTTGCCGAAAGGCAGCGCAGTACTTTTAGCAGGGTGTATGCTTATAGCGTTGCAAGTATCATTTTCTTTCACGTTGCAGTGAATATTTGTGTTACGGTAGGGCTGGCGCCGGTAATAGGAATTACACTCCCTTTGCTTAGCTATGGTGGGTCTTCATTGCTAACGTTTACTACTCTCATTTTTATCCTTGTAAAATTAGATGCCGACAGACAAATGGTGCTAAGGTAAAAAGTACCCCAACCCCTGAAGGGGCTTTTGGCTCTTTTAAATTTAGAATAGCCTTTTATTTTCTTTCACGCAGCCGGTTTTACAGTACCATATAGTCTCGTAAGTTAGCTTTGCGCAGATTTATAATTAAACAAAACAGATCTTCAAGAACAAGAGTCCAAAAGCCCCTTCAGGGGTTTGGGGCTAATATTATTGTCCCGTTGAGTTAGCTTTGCGCAGATTTATAATCAAACAAAACAGATCTTCAAGAATAAAAATCCAAAAGCCTCTTCAGGAGGTTTGGGGCGATATTTAATTTATGAAAATAATTCCACTAAGCGAAGGCGCTTTTACTGTTGATAAAACGAAAAAATTTATTCCCTTCAATAAAGAAAGTGATGATCTTCAGCAAAGAGCTGTTGGGAGTTTGCTTGTTGAGATACAGCCTTTTTGCATTGTGACTCAAAATGATATTATCATCATAGATACAGGACTGGGATTCAGTAATTCAGATGGTATTTTACAAATTCATCAGAACCTTCTTGATCATGATATTAATCCTATGGAGGTAACGAAGGTTTTATTAAGTCACCTGCACAAAGATCACTCGGGTGGTATTAGTAAAACGGACACAATGCTAAACCAGAAATTTTTCAATTTCCCTCATGCGACTTATTATGTAAATAATGAAGAGCTTGCCTTTGCTTTAGAAAAAGGAAGGCCGTCCTTTAACCCGGAAGACTTTGAAATTTTAAACCAATCGGATAAAGTGGTGATGCTGACCGGCGGGGGAGTAATCGATAATTATATCAGGTATGAAGTAACGGGGGCACATTCGCCATATCACCAGGTATTTTGGGTAGAAGAAAATGGAGAGAAGATATTTTTTGGAGGCGATGTAGCTCCGCAATTACAGCAAATGAAAAGCCGCTTTGTTGCGAAATATGATTTTGATGGCAAGAAATCAATGGAATTAAGACAATCCTGGTGGCAAACCGGCCAAAAAGAAAACTGGACTTTTCTTTTTTATCATGATATTAAAACCCCTGTATTTAATTTTTCGAAATAAAAACGGCCAGCTTCCAACAGCCGGCCGAATTCAAATTACCATCACGAAATCTTTGCTGATTTATAATAAGGTGTGGCTTCAGAAGTAATAAATTGTTAACCTTTTCTTTGTAGTGGCCTGTTGGCGTTATTGCGTAACTGCCGTTGGTTTCGAATCGATTTAATAAGTAATTGTCTAAACCGTCCCTCGGCATTAAACATCTTGTTCATTCTATTCGGCCCCAATACTTTTGAAAATTGATCCTTATATCTTTTCCGGATGTTTAGTACCTTCTCTTCAGTTTCCAATACATCCTGGTCATCCTTTACCACCCCTCTTAAATCTTTTGCATATTGGTTATACAGCGGCCAGAATTTTTGTGCTTCTTCCGGGGTAAGTTCAAGTTCCCTGCTAATAAAAGCGACCTTTAGTGCTTCAATATCCTGTTGCTTCTTTCCAGCCGGCACATCCTCCTGGGCGCTGGCAAAAAATGAAGCTCCAATTAATATCAATATCAGGTATAATTTTTTCATCGCTTGTGTCTCTGTTAGTTGTTTAATGTGGTTGTTTCTATCCGGTCAAGATAATTATCCAGTGTCTTTTCATCCAGCAAATAATCTTCCTGGCTCGGCAATAGGGTCTCATCTATCGTGCTGCCCAACGTTGCTATATCTGTAATATCTCCATTATCTTCCAAATAGTTTGTAATATCCGTTTCGGAAAGATTTTTTAATGCTTCATTAAATTGATTATCATCCATCTTAGTTCCCTTTTGTATTGAGGCATCTAAACTTGCTACAATACCTTGAGAATCGGCAGGCTTATCTGAATATTTATAAACGCCAAAAAGAATTACACCAATCATGGCCGCTGCTGCAGCGTATTTAGCAAAGCGGCTGCGCATATTCACCACCTTCGCGGGCCTTGGCTGAACGGTTGAAATAATTGTATCAGCAAGACCATCAAAATAACCAACCGGCGCTTCAAAAACATTTTTAACTTGAATGCCATAGAGCAGCGGCGATAATTCCTGTAATTCTTCTTTTGAGGAGACTATATTTATCCTGTCGAAAATCGCTTGACTGAGATGCTCAAAATATCCCACCGGCACTTCAAATACATTTTTATTTTGAATGGCATAAAGTAGGGGTGACAGATCTTTTATTTCATCCCCGGTGGTTTGTTGTGCTTTGATCCGGTCAAGAATAGTACCTGCCAGGTTTTCAAAATAGCCTTCCGGAAGAGAGGAAGTATCTCCGGATGCTGATAAAATTCTGCTTTCTTCCCGGAGACATGCTATTACAGTTTCACTTATACTATCAAAATACCCGGCTGGAACAGTAAATATATTTACCCGGCCTATGCTGGCAACAAGAGGACTGATATCCTGTAATTCCTTCAATATATGTACGCTTGTTTCCATCAGTTTAAAGACCTTAATTGAGCAGGTTAGTTTAATGATTTAATATATAATCTTCGATTTTTTTTACCGCATGGTGATAACTGGCCTTCAAGGCACCTTCGCTGGTTTCCAATACACGGCTCATTTCTTCGTACGGCATTTCATCATAATATCTTAGGTTAAATACTGCACGTTGCTTTTCCGGTAGTCGTTGCATGGCCAATTGAAGTTTCCATTCAATTTTATTAGGGTCAAAATTTTTATCTGCCTTCAACTGGTTACTTAAGCCATTCTCCTCATTGCTCAAGGAAACCGATGAACGCTTTTTCTGCTGTTCAAGAAATGTGAGACATTCATTAGTTGCAATGCGATACATCCAGGTGTACAACTGGCTATCTTCCCTGAAATTTGCCAGCCCGTTCCAAACCTTTATAAACATATTCTGCAATACATCGTTTGCGTCTTCATGCTGCACAACCATACGGCGAATATGCCAGTATAATCTTTCCTGGTATTTTTTTATAATGGCGGTATACCCCCTCTCCTTAGAGGCAGGTTCTTTAAATTGAAGCAGGAGTTCTCTATCTTCTAAATGTTGAGACATATTGTTTACGCAGATATAAAATTAAAAAAACCAATCGTATGATTGGTTTTACAATTAAAAGTTTAATCAGTTTAATATTTATCCATTTTTACGGGCAATCACCTTTTCTGCGGCAGCTACGATGTTGGGTGCATCCAGGCCGTACTTCGTCAGCAACTCTGATGGTTTACCGCTTTCGCCAAAAGTATCATTTGTACCGATATATTCAATCGGAATGGGCAAATTCCTTGCTGCAACTTGAGCTACACTGTCACCCAACCCTCCAATAATATTGTGCTCTTCGCAGGTTACGGCGCACCTGGTTTTGCTGATGGAGGCCATTACGGCTTCCACATCAAGTGGCTTGATGGTGTGAATATTAATTACTTCCACGCTGATGCCTTTTTCCTCGAGTATCCGTCCCGCTTCGATCGCTTTCCATACAAGGTGGCCACACGCAAAAATACTTACATCGCTTCCTTCCGAAATCTTAATCGCTTTGCCAATTACAAATTCATTGTCATTGGTGAAGATGGGCCAAACCGGGCGGCCAAATCTGAGGTAGACGGGTCCGTCATATTTTGCAATGGCAATGGTGGCTGCTTTTGTTTGGTTATAGTCTGCGGGAACTATCACCGTCATGCCAGGTAGCATTTTCATCAGGCCGATATCTTCTAATATCTGGTGAGTGGCGCCATCTTCGCCAAGGGTAAGACCTGCGTGACTTGCACAGATCTTTACATTCTTGCCGCTATATGCTACAGACTGCCGTATCTGGTCGTACACCCGGCCAGTAGAAAAATTAGCAAAAGTAGTAGTGTAAGGGATTTTTCCTCCGATGGTTAAGCCAGCAGCAAGGCCGATCATATTGGCTTCTGCAATACCACACTGGATAAATCTTTCAGGAAACTCCTTGATAAAAGCGTTCAGCTTCATCGAGCCTAATAGATCTGCTGTAAGCGCTACAACGTTTTCATTTTTTCTTGCCGCTTCCAAAATACCATCTCCGAAACCGCTTCTTGTATCTTTATTACCAGTTACCTGTATGTCTTTTAACATATTTACGTTTTTTTTATTGGGCCGCAAGATAACCCTTGAAATTGTTTTATACAGTTGTTTGATTAAATATTTCTTACTGATTATTCTTTAGTTTCAGTTCCCACTGCCAGGCTGATGTCATCATATCATCCAGTGTGTACTGCGGCGCCCATCCAAGCTCCTGTTTTGCTTTATTGTTATTTGCGTAGATAGCTGGGACATCTCCCGGCCGGCGTTCACTTATTACATAGTTCAACTTTACTCCGTTAGTCTTTTCAAATGCCTGTATCACTTCAAGTACACTATAGCCATTGCCAGTACCAAGATTAAAAACTTCACTTTTGCCTTTATTCTTTTTTTCAATCAGATAATTAAGCGCCAGCGTGTGCGCATGAGCAATATCGCAAACATGTATGTAATCACGAATGCAACTACCATCCCTCGTATCGTAGTCTGTTCCCAGCACATGCAGTTCGGGTAATTTTCCAATAGCGGTTTGTGTAATTGCAGGTACAAGATTGGCTGGCTTTCCAAGTGGCATTTCACCAATTAGGATTGACGGATGAGCACCCACAGGATTAAAATATCTCAATAGGATAGCTTGCGCCTGGTTACTTTTTACAGTATCGTTTACAATTACCTCTCCCATTTGCTTAGTGGCGCCATAAGGCGATTCAGCAGGTTTTTGAGGAGTTTCTTCAGTCACCGGAATACTGTCCGGATTTCCATAAACAGTGCAGGAAGAAGAGAAGACAAAATGCGGAACATTAAACATCTCTGCACATTTCAGAATATTTATTAACGAACCCAGGTTATTTTCAAAATATAACAAGGGCTTTTCGACCGACTCCCCCACGGCTTTATAAGCGGCAAAATGTATGATACCATCGATGTCATTATTTTCACGGAAGATGTTTTGCGTAGATTCGAAATCGCATAGATCAACAGCGTAATTTTTAATTTTCCGGTTCACGATCTTTTCCGCACCTTCCAAAATACTTTGATTGCTACGGGAATTATTATCTACTGAAATCACTTCATAGCCATTTTGCAAAAGGTCTACAATCGTATGAATCCCTATATAACCGCAACCGCCGGTAACTAAAATTTTTTTCATATTATTTACTTGAAATTTTGGGCAAAGGTATTGCCGATTGCTGAGGTAAATTATTATGAATGAAACTTATTTTTTTTCTGGTGTGAGAAATCGTGTATCCCCTACTCGCAATAATTTTCTGCTGGATTTATAAACAGAAAGCAAATAGATTTCTTCGAAATGTATGCGGAAACTGTTGATTTTATTAGACAAACAGGGATACGATCAGGTAAATGATTCCAGCTAGTAAAGCGCTTACCGGGATAGTTAAGACCCAAGCCCACAGAAGGTTTACGGTAACTCCCCATCTCACGGCGCTTAAACGTTTAGTAGCTCCTACACCTATTATAGAACCTGTAATAGTGTGTGTTGTACTAACAGGGATGCCCATTTGCTCCGTCATAAAAAGAGTGATTGCACCGGAGGTTTCTGCGGCCACACCTTCCAGCGGAGTTACTTTGGTGATCTTTGTACCCATGGTTTTCACAATCTTCCATCCGCCACTCATCGTACCCAGACCGATCGCCGTATAACAGGCGAATGGTACCCAGGTAAGTTCTTTTAAAGTGGAACCTACATCAGGATATCTTGAACTGTTGTATGCCACGAATGCAGCGCCAATAATGCCCATCACTTTTTGTGCGTCATTTCCGCCATGTCCAATGCTAAAGGCTCCGGAAGAAAGTAGCTGCAAACGTTTAAACATTTTCGCTGTACGAAAGGCATTGGGCGTCTTAACCTTTTCAGCGTAAATATAAACGCAAATAAAGATCGCAACCATAATCATTATTCCATTCACGATAACCGAATTGTCGGCTTTCAATAATGTTTTAGTTAGGGCAGGTACATCTACATTGCTATCAACCTCCGTTTTTATCTTTGTTGCAAGCGCCTCAGCTCCCAGCGATTTATATTCTTTCATCATTGGCTTAGCCGCATTAACATGGGCAACCGCCGCATTGTATTCGGCCCCTTTTGCGGGGTTTGTTGCCAACTCTTTTTTAAGGATGTCCGTTTTGTAATAATTGGCAAGATTATCTTCTAATTTGATCTTTTCAAAATGGGCAAAAAGGAACCAGGTGAAAATGGCGGTTAAAATGATCAGTCCAACTTTTGCCCATGTATTTCGCATAATAGTAACAATGGTAATGTAGATAGAGATGAACATACCGAGCAAAGGAGCAAGAAATATAAAAAGAACGATCTGGGTGATTTTTTTGATCTCTATGATTGCAGAAATTCCCGTAAACCCGCTGGTTAAAAATGCATGAGTAATTGCGGCCCCGGCAAATCCGCCGATCAATGTATGGGAGGAGGAGGAAGGAATGCCATACCACCAGGTTAGGAGGTTCCATATAATGGCAGCAATGAGCCCGGCTAATATGACAGGCAGCGTTATAAATTCCTGGTGAACTGTTTTGCCAACAGTATTGGCAACTGCATGATCCTTAAAAATAAAAAACGCTACGAAATTGAAGAATGCGGCCCAAACCACGGCTTGGAAAGGAGTTAAAACTTTGGTGGAAACGATTGTAGCTATGGAGTTGGCAGCATCATGAAACCCGTTAATGTAATCAAATATCAGGGCTAAAGCAATTATAACTATAAGCAGGGTCATATGGGGTTAATTTGAAAATGGCATAATTTGAAAATGACTCGATGGAAAATTCCAAACATTTTCTGATTGAGGAATTTTCAAATTTTCAAATTGGATTATGCGTATTTTACAATGATTGACTCTATTACATTTCCAGCGTCTTCGCACTTGTCTGTCACTATTTCCATCACCTGGTATATTTCTCTTTTTTTGATCACTTCCTTGGCGTCAGGTTCAGTGGCAAAAAGACGCTCGATGCTCATATCAAAAATATCATCTGCCTGGTTTTCTATACTGTTAATTGAAACGAGCGCATCGGTGATCTGGCGCATGTTTTTCATGTTGCGAAGCTCCGTAACAGCCTTGTGTACCTGCACACAACCTACCGCAATAAGGTCAGCCATTTTCTTTATGCCGATATCGTTGGGATTAACACGATAAAAATTTATTTTTTTCGCGGAGGCATAAATATAATCTGCTATATCATCTAAGGCCGATGCTAAGTAATGAATATCTTCTCTGTCAAAAGGAGTGATAAAATTTTTGCCCAATTCAGTAAAAATATTGTGTGTATAGTCATCATTCACGTGTTCCATATCCTCAATTTCCTGGATCATTTGAGCTCGTTTATCAAAGTCAGGTTCGTTCACCAGGTCCTTTAGCTTATACCCCATTTTTACCAGTTCTTCGGCAACACTTTCAAATAGCTGGAAGAATACCCTGTCCTTCGGTAAGAAAATTTTTAAGATCGAATTGAAACCCATACGATAAATTTTGGGCAAAAATAGCTTTATAGAACGTTCTAATAATTTGTTTGCGATTGTTAATAATTACTTAACATGGAGGTAATATAAAATTTAGTAACTATTCAGTCTATAAAAAAAGCCAAATTTGCATTACTATTTTTGAATTCTGAAAGTTATGCACATTGCTTTTATGTTAGCTAACAATTCATCGCTTTTTGGCACCGATTACACCCTTCT
>JBDSAP010000399.1:0-15294 GCA_039922055.1 Ferruginibacter sp. | reverse complement strand
AAGCTGTGGAAGAAAGGCCGGCGCCACCCGAGAAATAATATTTGTTCAGAAGGGGATAGTCAGGATCTATATGGCGAAAGCTGTGGCTCCATTTAATGACATGATTCAAAGAATCTTCAGTATAAACTGTTGCCATGCGGTTTGCTTTTGAAGCCGGCACATTAAAATAGGTGTCCCTCATACCAAGTGGCTCAAAAATATTTTTGGTTAAAAATTCTTCCAGGTTCATGCCATTGATCACTTCTATTAAACAACCCAATAGATCGGTGTTCAATCCATATTGCCATTTTTCACCAGGTTGAAATGTTAGTGGCAGTTTGCCCAACGCTTTCATTTTTTCCAGCAGGCTGGCATCAAAATAACCAAGCCCCGAAGGGATGTGATGCTTTGCATAAATGGCCTGCACTTTTGAGCTGCCAATATCCGGATAGTCAAGTCCCGAAGTATGTGTAAGCAGGTCACGAAAAGTGATCTCTCTATTTGCCGGAACTGTAGTGTAGGTAGTATCAGCATCGTTGAATTTATCCAGCACAACGGGATTTTTGAATTCAGGGATAAAATTGGAGATGGGTTCATCCAATAATAATTTTCCCTGTTCATATAAGATCATAATACCCACGCTGGTGATTGCTTTTGTCTGCGACATGATGCGGAAGATCTGATCTTTCTGCATAGGCTTTTTAGAATCAGCATCAGCATAACCATAACCTTTGTATTGCACAACCTGGTTGTCTTTAATTACAATAGAAACGGCTCCTGTTAACCAGTTTTTATTAATGTAGTCATTCACCACACTATCGATCCTGGATAATTTTTTATAATCAACTGAATTATTTGTTGAATTGAGTTGTATTGTCTGGGCCGGCACCAATGCGGGCAGCAACATTAATAGAAACAAAAAAACAATTACGGGGTTATAATATTTGATCATAGAAGTTGTTTTTATTTTCAGGCTACTCTGCCTGTTGTTTAGCGGAACAATCAACGGAGCAATTTACGTGTTCTCAAACCCATATAGTATTGCCGCTTCAAGTATATCAATGTTTATATCTTTCAGCGTTTTGAACTTAATGCAATACCCGGTAACACTTGCTTTGCCCAGTTTTTTTCCATACGTTTCGGCTAAGTATGCCTTATCTTTTATACCGAGGATGTAGACTGAAATCCCGGTTGTGTTGGCGCTTAGACCAATTTGATAAAACTCCCTGGTTGTTCCATCAGCATATTTTATTGTGTAGAATCCATATCCTATATTAGGATTTGAAACAGTTTTATTTTCACCGTTTTTACCATCCAGGAACCATAATTTACATGCTGGCTTTATTTGCAGAATGACGCGGTGCAACTCTTGCATTTCGCTGCGCTTTGGTTCAGGTTGGCTGGTAATATACTGTTTGATTTGTTCTTTAATGTTCATATAAATGTAGTTGTGCTTACTCTGACCGGTTTCCGGCTTTTCCGCTATACTGCCCGATTCGGGTCAAAGTCCACCATCCATTCAATACCGTATTTGTCTCTAAAACAACCAAAATATGAACCCCAGGGACTATCACCAATAGGTCCTTCTATTTCTCCTCCCGCTGAAAGCCCATTGAATAATCTGTCTGCTTCTTCCTTACTTTCCGCACTTATTGCAATTTTACTTCTGTTCTCATTTTCGTTTGTTTTTCCCATAATTTCAGGAACATCATTTGCCATCAACATATTAGATTTACCGATAGGCAAAGCAATATGCATAATTTTATTTTCTTCTTTTTCCGCAACCCTGAATTCAGGACTTGCGAGGTCTTTGAAACGAATAATCTTTGCAAACTCTCCGCCAAATACTGATTTGTAAAAAGTAAATGCTTTTTCGGCATTTCCGTTGAAGTTGATGTGAGGATTGATAAGTGCCATGATTTTATTTTTTTGAGTTTATAAATAATTTTGAGGGTTTTTATTTCTTTATCCGCATTTTAGGTTTAACGCATGTTTGAAAACAACAATCATTTTTGAGATAAAGTTGCCAATAATTCTTCCAGGCTTTTCAATGTCATCATAAATCCTTCTTTGAAGCCCATTTCAATCATCTTCTCCATGCGTTCAAGAGATTCATTATAAATAGTAACACTCACTTTTGTTATTCCGTTTTCTTCGATGAAATTCAGATCCCATTCAGAACCCGGCAATTCAGGATTTTCATTTTCGTCGGCAAAAGCATTCAAAAATTTAAAATTGGTTTTAGGGCTAATAGATGTGTATTTCTGAACGGACCAACGCTCCTGTCCTTCCGGGCTTACCATCGCATAAAACCTTCGCCCGCCCGGTTCAAAATTCATAACTTTTGTTTTTGAGGACCAGGGTTTAGGCGCCCACCATTGATCAAGAATTTCCTGTTTGGTAAAAGCATCCCATACCAGTGAAAGGCCGGCATCAAATTCCCTGTTTATAAATGCCGTTTTTTTTGATTTGTCAAGGGTAAAATCAAATAGTAAGTCGTTCATTTTTTTTGCTTTTTAATTGTTGATAATAATATTTCAAGTTCATTTAATGTCATTGTAAAACCTTCTTTAAAACCCATTTGAATAAGTTGCTCCAGGCCGGCAAGCGTTTTATGCTTAATAGTAATTTTTACTATTGTCGTACCATCCTGTTCACCAAAATTCAAGTTCCATTCTCCACTTGGAAACTCAGTATTGATTATTCCATCTTTGTCTGCAAATGCATCTATGTATTTGAAGTTGGTTGTTGGACTTATTGAAGTATAGTCCTGAATGCTCCAATGGTCTTGTCCTTCGGGACTTACCATGGCATAAAATCTTCTGCCGCCAACTTTAAAGTCCATTGATTTGGTTCTTGACATCCAGGGTTTAGGCGCCCACCATTGGTCAAGAATTTCTTTGGTTGTAAATGCGTCCCACACTAATGAAAGTTCTGCCGCAAATTCCCTGTTTACGAATACCGTGTTTGTTGATTTGTCAACGATAAAATCAAATAACAGATCATTTTTCATTTTTTTTGTTTTTTAAGTGTTGATAATACTTTGTCAAGTTGATTAAATCTGGTTTCCCAAATTTTTCTGAATTGTTCAATCCATTTATCGATCTCTTTCATTTTTTCAATTTCAAGTGAATAATAAATTTCCCTGCCCTGTTGTTCTTGTTTTACAAGTTCGCATTCTGTAAGTATGCGAAGGTGCTTGGAAACAGATTGCCGGGTAGTGTGAAAGTTATCGGCAATGGCGTTCGGTGTCATTGCCTGCGATGCAATCAAGATAATAATTGCCCGCCTTGTTGGGTCGGCTATCGCCTGGAAAATATCTCGTCTCATTTTATTTCAAATTATTATTGGGAAGCCAATCGGTTGCAAATATAAGCGCAGCCATTCGGTTTCGCAAATTTATTTTTAGATTGGAAGAAAATTAGTTGGAATTGACTTCATAAAAAATCTGCCCGAAGCTCAAACTTAGTGGCTGAAACAGGATCATTCATGTGAAAAAAATAAACAGGTTTATACAGAAAATTTCTGGTGCTTTTCTTATTGTACAGTTAACTTCGTCACAGCATTTATTTGCTTTAGGAAAAAAATGAGCATCATTTTCAAAAACATTTGATATGCCAGGAGACCTTTAATCTGGCAATTCCATTGTAAAAAATTAACCCTTCCAATGGCAAAGCTTATCATCATAATTTTAATTACAGTGTTTATATCTGGCAGTGCTGCATTTTGTCAAACAAATTATATTGACAGCCTGCAATCAATTATAGCCTTAGATAAACATGATGATAATGAAATGTGGGCTTACAATTTACTTGCGAATAATTGCCTTAGAACTAATCCCGAAAAAGCAAAATCATACCTGGCTTCATGCTTAAGATTAGCAATCCCGGCCAATAATTTTGACAAGCAATGTGTTGCTTATTGCATGTTTCTCTCCCTAAACCAGAATAGTGGAAATATGGATAGTGCTCTATATTATGTCAACAAGTTAAAAGGGCTTGCAGCCAATGCACCCGGAAATAACAAGGTGATGACTAATTACAACCAGGCATTGGGACTGTATTACAAAAAAATTGGCGACTTTAATAATGCATTGCCCTATTCGTTGGCAGCGATAAAGTATTCAGAACTGATCACTACAAATAAAGCAGATATAGGTGGCCTGTGGCTGAATGCCGCAAATGTGTACATCCAATTAGGGGAATATAACAAAGCGATGGGCTGTAATCTGAAAGCATTAAGGCTTTTTGAAGAGGCCGGCAACAAGTTGGGCGAATCATTTTGTTATACTGGTATTGCTGTCAGCTATTTAAAATTAAAACAATATCCGAGAGCGTTGGAATATGCACAACAATCCCTTGTACTTAAAAAAGAATTAAAAGATAAAAGAGGTATCTGCTCATCTTTATCGGCAATGGGTGAAGCTTACGCAGGTATCGGAAATATACCACAGGCATTTACCTGTTACGAAGAGGCTTTGAAAATTTCAAAAGATGAAAAGATCCCGAAACTGGAAGCGGATATTTATTTTAACATGGCTAAAGTATTTGTAGAGGAGCATAAGGACAGCATTGCTACTGCATACTTTCAAAGATCTAAAGAACTGGCACTGCAATTAGATGATAAACAGTTAGCTGCCTATGCTGATAATGAAATGGCAGTTTTATACAAAAAGGAAAGCCATAGGAAACAAACAGAAAAAGTATTGATAACAAGTTTGAACACCTTTAAAGAAAGCGGTAGCCTGGACAAAGAAGCAGATAATTATAAAAAACTTTCAGATTTTTATTCCAATACCCGGCAATATGATAAAGCATTAGAAAACAGCAATAAATATCATGCTGTAAAAGATAGTATAACAGGATTAAACGTTCAGGTGCAGTTAAGTAAACTTGAAGAGCAATATAACTCTGATAAAAAAGTAAAAGAGATTTCATTACTTAAAAAAGACAATGAACTGCAGCAGCAAAAATTTCAAAAACAACGGTTGTTGATGATTGGTGCTGCAGCATTGGCGTTGCTCGCCGTTTGTGGTATTTGGCTCCTGGCAAACAGGAATAAATTAAAGCAACGCATGAAAGAACTGGAGTTAAGAAACCAGATCGCTGCTGACCTGCATGATGAAGTAGGCAGCTCATTAAGCAGTATTCATATGCTGAGCCAGATGGCAACTCAGCCCGGTAACGAAGCAACACATAAAGACATTCTTACCAGGATGAGTACTAATGCCAAAGAAACGATGGATAAAATGGGTGATATTGTATGGATGATAAAGCCTGGTGAAACAGAAGCTGGGAATTTGAAACAACGCATGGAACGGTTTGCCTATGAAATATGCAGCTATAAAAATATAGAAGTGAATATGCAGTTGGAGGATTTAGAAAAGGTAAATCTATCCATGGAGCAACGGAAAAATATTTACCTAATTTTTAAAGAAGCGGTAAATAATGCAGTTAAGTATTCTGGCGCAGAAAAAATTGAAATCACTTCATCTATTCAAAACAACCAATTGACTTTGCAGGTAAAAGACTTTGGAAAAGGTTTTGACAACAGCATAGTAAAAAAAGGAAATGGCCTGGATAATATGCAGCACAGGGCAAAAGAGCTGGGAGGAGAATTAATAATGAAAACAATAATAAATACGGGTACAACTATTCAATTAATTGTACTCGTGTAACTTTTTTGATTTATTGAACCATGAAAAAAAACTTTTGCTTTTTACTGGTAAATACAAGCTTTGCTTCTGTAGGGTAAGTTGCATATTGCCATTTTGCTGTACCTAAATAATAACCTGGGTGACTTTTAGATTCTATCGTAAATTTAGTGTTATCAACATCGTCTCTTTTTACAATAAATTCTGTTTCCGTTGAAGAGGCATCGTAAAAAAAATAAAACAGGTATTCATTGCTGGGAAATGTTGAAGACGTGGGACTCGTATTTTTTTGAATACCAAAATAGTTATAATTCTTTCCGTTTTGTACGTAAGGGATATCTTTTTGAATAGAAATAGTGCTATTACCGTTATTGGTTATATGCACTTTATCTTCTGGCCTTGAATGCCCATTTAAATAATTAACTATTTCCTGTCCGCTTGTGGTAAAATAGAATGTTAGCGTATCAACAGAACCAGTACGGCCAATGCCCATGGTACAAAGAAAACCTTCCGTATGCAAAAGCACTTCTGGCCCCGGCGGATTGTTAGCAGAAGCGCTTTCTTTTTTACAGGAAACAACCAATAATGACAAACTAATTAACAAAAAGAATAACCTGGATAATATTTTTTTCATAACGTCTTAATTAATTGTGTTTATAAATTATTTGAGGCTCAAAACTAAGGCAGGCTAAAAAGCAACGCAATAGCGAAAACGGGTGAGCTTGCTTTGGATACCCATTCACCCATTTTCGCTATTGACTAACCGCAATGCATTCGCCATCTTTGTAAAAAATATCCCTTGATACGTGTAACAATTTTTGAAGACAACAAACACCTGAGGGAAACCTTCCAGCTTTTATTGGAAAATTCGGATGGGTTTACCTGTGTTGGCGCTTACCCGGATTGCAGTGGTATGCTCGATAATATAAGCGATACACCTTGTGATGTAGTATTAATGGATATTGAAATGCCCGGCATGAACGGTATAACAGCCACCAAACTCATTAAAGAAAATTTTACCGGTATTAATATTTTAATACAAACAGTTTTTTTTGAAGATGAATATATCTTCAATGCTATTTGTGCCGGCGCTTCCGGTTATATTTTAAAATCCACCACTCCCGACGGATATTTACAGGCGATAAAAGATGTGCATGCTGGCGGCTCGCCAATGACACCCGGTATCGCAAGAAGAGTGCTGGAACTGTTTAAAGATAAATTAACACCTGCCTCTCCTGCTAAAGACTACAACCTCACCACCCAGGAAAAAAAAGTTTTGCAACTGCTGGTGACAGGTAAAAGTTATAAGATGATTGCGGCAGAATTATTTGTTTCTACCGATACAGTAAAATCACATATCAGTAATGTATATGTCAAGTTGCATGTACACTCCGGCACAGAAGCAGTTTCAAAAGCTATCAGGGATAAAATTGTATAGTTTAAACAGGTTTTTTAAACAACACTTTATGCTTCAGAAGATTTGTGGTAAAGAAGGGCCTTGTTAAAATTTTAAATAAAGAATTATTCCCGCATAAACTTAAACCATGGCACACACTACTTCTCCTGTTTTACAAAAAGAAAGAATTGATATTATTGATTCACTTCGGGGGGTTGCCATCCTCGGCATATTGCTGATGAACATCCCCGGCTTTGCTTATTCGGTGATGGGACATGACCCCTCGGTTAAAAATGAATTCGGCACTATTAATTACTACATCTGGCGTTTTGTTGATTTAATACCCGATGGAACCCAACGAGCTTTATTCAGTATGTTGTTTGGCGCCGGTATCCTTTTATTTGTAAGCGGAAAAGAAAAACAAAACGATACAGTTTCTTCTGCTGATTATTTTTTCCGCAGGCAGTTATGGCTAATAGTTTTTGGACTGGTAAATATTTATGTACTGCTTTGGCATGGCGATATACTGTTTGATTATGGTTGTTATGGAATGCTCATGTTTGTATTTCGTTTGTGGCCGCCAAAAAAATTATTAATTGCTGCAAGTGTATGTTTCCTGTTGATGCTGGCCAGGGAAAACCGGGATTTGTATTTAGATAAACAGGTGATTGCAAGGGGTGAAGCAGTGGCAAAAATGGATACGGCAATTACAAAACTTACAGTGGAACAAAAGGGATATTTATCCGCTATGGAAGAAATAAGGGATTACAGCAAACCGGAAAATAAAATCAAAAGAATGGAGAAAGCCAACAGAAGAATGACGGGCGATTATGAGACGCTATACACTGCCAGTACAGACAGGTATCTTAATCATTTTTTAGAATATACTTATTTCTCTATCTGGGATGTAATATCATTCATGCTATTAGGAATGGCTTTTTTTAAGATGGGAATTCTTACAGGTAAAGCTTCAACCCGGATGTATGCATTCATGTGTATAGCAGGCCTGGTGCTTGGCATTTTGTTAAGTAATTTTCAAATGAGGCATACTATAGATAGTGGCTACAATCGTTTTGAATACATAAAAAATATGAGTGTAAGTTATTATGACATTGGCAGGGTATTAAGAACCCTCGGGATCTTTGGTACACTTATGTTACTGTATAAATCAGGAATTTTTAATTGGTTTTTTAAATTGATGAGACCCGTGGGGCAAATGGCATTCACTAATTATTTAACTCAGTCCATTATCGGCACTGTTATTTTTACAAGTATCGGTTTTGGATTGTTTGGAAAATTACAGCGTTACGAAGCTTACATCATTGTTTTGTGTATTTGGGTTGTACAAATTATATGGAGCCATATCTGGTTGCGCTATTTTAACTATGGGCCTTTTGAATGGGTTTGGCGGCAATTAACTTATGGAAAAAAATTGCCGCTGAGAAAAGGAAAATAAATTAAATGCTTAAGTTTATCCGGGCGGGGATAGTTACTATAATTTGTTTCACCTACACATCACGTTTTACTACAGGAGCAGCAGTGCTTTCTATTTATTATTAGTTCCGGCATTATCTTCCAGGGACTTTAATTACAATTTCACTTTATTTTCTCTTTACTTGTATTGCATTTGCTCTGCCAATTTCACCCTATTTCGCTATTGGTTCCCCTACTTTAATTTTTCAATTTTGAGTTGAAATAAGAAATCAACCAAAAATGAAAAGAATATCTATTTTTTTATTGACAATTTCAATCGGTCAATTATTAAAAGCACAAAATGTAGGCATTGGTACCGGCACACCCAACAGCAATGCGGCATTAGAAATTAAAGCCAGCAACAAAGGCATACGAATGCATTGACCAACTGTCCGCCCGGAGCTTAAGCTTTGGTGGTTAGCGTTGTCACCGCTTCAGTTCTACAAGTTGCTCTTCTAACACATCAAATTCAATCGATCCATCAATTGTGTCAACACCCCACGGTTATGATGTGTTTACTTTAAATATTTTCTGTCCATTTGTGTCTTTCCACTAGCTTACAATTTCACAAGCTATTATTCCATCTTGCGGATATTTGCTATTTGCGTCTAAATACTTTTCTGTGACAATAGGAACTTTGTCTTGCACAATATGCTCTTTGTTTAAAGCGTCAAAAAATGAGCATTCTACAAAGCCTGGTTGGTCGTCACTTATAAATTTCAGTATCTTAATTTTAATCGCAATCATTTTATTCAAATTGTTCTTCAACGTTCGCCAAAATTTCGCAGTCACAATATCCGCCGTGTTCAGCTAACCATTCTAAGACTTCGTCCACATTTTCAATTTTAGATTGTAACAAAAATGCTTTGGTCAAACTATTAGTGTCGTTACAACCTTTGTCAGTTAGTTCTGTGTCTAAATAGTCAAATAAAATTTTGAAATGTTCTCTACTCATTGGAGAGCTACTTTCAAATTCTTGATCGGCCTTTTTTTTAAGGTCGTCCATTATTTGCTTTCGTCTTTCTTTTTCGCTCTTGTCTGGCATAGTTGAAAATGTTTAGGGTGTCACTTTACGCTGGTCACCAATGCAATAACTGATTTATAACACGCTATTCGAAATGCATTTAGTTGCTCCAAAGCATGAAGATTACCAAACCGCAATTATACGGGAAAACCCACCAGTTGCTTTTCCTACCTTTGGCGCTGCAACAATAACTGTTGCACCAATTTTAGGAATTTTATTTAAGTTGGCAACGCATTCTACTCCCCATTTCCCTGCTTCAAAAAGGGTTTTATGCCCCGTATAATTTTCATCAATTCCAGGATCAAAAGACAATACATCCACACCTATTCCTGAAATGTTTCGTTGGGTTACTAAAAACTTTATTGCATCGTTTGAAAAGCCAGGATAATGCTTTACCTGCTTACTATCCAAACCAACAAACAACGAATCTTTTAAATGCTTTTCCCAACCCGAATACATCATTACACAAGAATGGTCTGGAATTTTGCCATATCCAGTTTCAAACTTCTTAATGTCATCTACTGTTAATTCCGCATCGCTATTTTTTAACGCCTTGCCTTCAATATCAATTACAACAACTGGTACAATTAAATCTTTCAATTCTATTTGGTCAATGGATTTTTGACCTTTTATAAAATGGTTTGGGGCATCGGTATGTGTACCCAAATGTTCGTGAATTTTCCAGGAATTTGCTTCAACTCCGTTCCCCTCTAAAGTTGCCATAGGAATAAGTTCAAATGGATAGGTCAATTTCTTAACCGGGATAAACGGAAATTCAGATGTAAGTGTATGGGTCAGGTCAACGATATTGTCAATATGGATTACTTTACTTTCCGCCTTGTGTTGTTGATTGCAACTAACAAAAACAAGTGTCATAAAAGAAAAGAGGTAGAGATTTAAGTGCTTCATAATTAATTATCATTGGGATTATATGGTCCGCCTGTTTCGCCCCAACCCCATTTGGGCATTGGTTCTGATGTAGCCATTGGATTTTCGTTTAATTGAGAATTGATGACAGCAATCCTTGTTCCCCATTCAATATAGCCAACGAATGCCGAACGAAATTCAGGGTCGCTTTTTAAACCTACTTCGTCAGCCGTCTGTAATAAAAGTTGAACCCAACGTTGGCGTTTTTGTTCGGTCAGCATTTTGCCAATATGTTCACCTATCATTTTGGCGTGGTTACCATTGTCTTCAATTGTGTAAAGTTTTGGACCTCCAAATACTTCAGCTACAAAGTGTGAAACGTGTTTAATATGCTCGGAGGACATATTTTTAAATACCTCTCCTAATAGATCGTCTTTTAAAACTTTGTCATAAAAAGCGGTGAATAATTTTTCAAATGTTTTTATGTCACCTGTCCACTCGTATAATGTAGGTATATTTTTCATTTTCTATTTTTTATTTATTGTGGTCGTTACAAAAGTGATGCACAATGTTTAGTGTTGCCAAAGGTCAGGGAATATGAAATTCGTGCGCCGAACTACCGCCTGTTTTTTTTATAAAGACAAATATATGAAGTAAAGTTTTTACATTTTTTCGGCCAGGTGACAAAGGTATCTAAGGCCATGCATCTCTGCAAAAAGATGCAAATGCGATCCACCTAAGCTATGTTAAATTGTAATTTATATAGGAAGAGGCAGTGCGATTATTAACGCCGGGTCTTGCTGTCACGCCTGCAAATGGATGCAAAGAAACAACTGAAAATTTTAGTTGAAAGATATCAAACTAACGTTGGTTATCTAAGAGTGCGGTTCGGCATATTTAGCGCTATTACTTGTCGGTTAAAGTAGGAGGCGGTACAATTCCACAAAACCTAAGATAAAGCGCCATTTGTCCATAGTGTTCATTAGCGTGAGTTAACGCATAGAACGCAAGATCAAGCCTGGATAATTTTCTCCAACGGAATTCGACAAGTTCCATTGCATTTTGCGTTGTAAGATTAGCAATCGCTCTCCGGCCAACTGCGAACGAGCTTTTCAGGTATTCGATGACATCTTTTTTTGCCTTAATGCTTTTAGGGCCGTTCACGTCTTCAATGTCGCTTCGGACCGAGTCACCTGTAATTGCGCTCCAAATTAAAATATTGTCGGTGGCCAAATGCATAATTTGTCCGGCAAAGGTTCTAACGTCCTTGAAGTCGCTATTCTTTATATTAAGACCCGCAGGAGTAAAGTCGTATTTGCTTTCAGGCATAGCTTGTGCACTTGACAGTATGTCGCTTTCAATTTTATCGAACTGTCGCTCGATTGCTGACGTAATTGATTCTGGTTGTTGCCCTGCACAATTCATGATTAAAGCAGTAAATAAGGTCACAGCCCAACTGAGTTTTAAATAAAAAGTCATAACGCAAGTTTTAGATTGAGGCGCCCATTCCGCACGAAAAGGTGATTGATTTATAAAACGCTATAGTACAAAATTTTCCATATCTAACAATTCAATTCTTTATTGTTATACATTCTGTATTGGTGTTATAGCGTCCATTCTATGACATTGTAGGATTCACCGCAAGTAAGAAGCAGTAACGATTTACCTCAGCTATATTAAATTCTATGGATATAGTAAGAGCTCCGGGGCAGGGGCCAATCCTGTTTGTCTATTGCCTGCGTGGGGCATTTAACTTCTGTCAGAATCCTAGCTTTTTTAATTTTGCTTTTACGTCTTTAGCTGTTTTAAATTTGGCTTTTTCGGGTCTTCTTTTTTCCTCCGCTCTCCAGGCACATTCACATCCCCAGAATTTTTCACTAAGTTCATTGAAGTAAGATAAATGCTCTGTATTATTACTTGGGTTATCGTAAATAAAGGTTTCATAAAACGCTCCTCCATAGTCGTAATGAACTTGTGGATATTTACAAAGCACTATCAACTCCTTCCTGGAATCTTTATCGGCATTGGCAAAGAAAACTGAAATAATTTCCGGATCTCCCCCATCAGGGAAAATTGTGTCTATTAGAACCTTTCTATAGCTAGTAAGACTTGTAGGGATATATAAGTACCCAATAATAATATCATATTTATTATGGTCAACATAGGTTGGCATCTGTTTGACTTCATCTACTGTTTTTTTGTAGAAAGCAACGATTATGGTTCCGGAATTGTTCAAGGATTTAGTTTCAAGGACAGCGTGGGCTAATTCTGAAGAATCTGGTTTGAGCCGATCAGCAAACATTTCTGCCGTTTCATTATCTTGCCGGATCAATGATTGCCCGTAACAAGCAGAGGCAATAAGAAATGTTGCTATGATAATTATGGTGTGTCGCATTAAGCTACTGACTAACGTGATTATTGGTGTATGGTACGCTATAGTACAAAAAATTTCGCATCTGAAAAACAACTTTACTCTTCCTGAACAATAACACTTAGTGAAGTGACTTATTTGTTCATCAGTTCCAGCTTTGCAAAAAAATCATTGAACATCAGGTTAACATCTAACTGTGTATACACCCTGATAGTGCGTCCGCTATGGTTAAATTCATAAGCACCTTGCCCGTTTATCCTGGGAGCCATTTTGATAACGTACGTGCTCGACGAAGGATCGGACTCAAAGGAGGACTGCAATGCTGTAAGCAACACCAAAGGGCTATCGCCTAAGATGTAGGTCTCGCCAATATTTACAAACCGCTGTATCCGGGTCATCAGGTTTTCTAATACACTAGCCAGGTAACCGCCTACCTTACCTTGCGGCTTTACTTTTAAAAGCAGTTGTGAATAAGGAAGTATAGCTTGCCGGTATGCGTTTCTTGGAACTTGCCAAATGGGTATAGCCGATTGGTTAAAAACCAACCTCGCAGCCGATATGTCAATATTGAGGTTGTATTCCGGATTGGAATAATTAGGCGGAGGAATGGCTATGTCGGTATACTCTGGGCCGCCAATCCATACCAGGGTAAGTTTACCCGCAATGCCGGGAGTAGTTAACAAGGCAGAGGCAATTTCTGTAAGTCCTGCTCCGCAAAGAATGTACAAAGGCAGCTTCGTGTCCGTTCGCAGGGCTTCTTTAATAATAAAGTTTACAGCCTCGCTCATCACGGGTGTGCTGTCGTTTGGCATGGCCGTGTTAGAACCAACTAAAATGGGAATGTTGCTTTTCAAATCCATTAGCTGCAATAACTCTCTTGCTTTATTAGCTGCGTTTTGGGCTTGTGTTTTGGAAGGATCAAACCCATCTCCCACTTTAAGGTGTGAACCAATGATCGCCCTTATTTCTACTGACGGTGATAACAAAAGGTGGGTTAGCTGAAACAAGCCATCAGGGTCACCACTAAAGTCATTATCAACAATCACCCTTATTCTAGGCGTTACCGTAGAGCTGCCAATTATTTTTTGGCCCAAACAAGAGCAGGAATATGCAAGCAGGAATATTAAGAAGAACCAGGAACTCTTTAGCATAAAGCACACAATTAGAAAAACGAATGTACAAGTTAAATAAGTGGTGAAGAAAACTTAGGGAAATTTCGTTGATCCTCAAAAAAGCTAATGAAATGGACCAGCAGAAAAGTACAGACCGATGTGCAAGCGTTGTAAAAAAGGCATGCAAAACTTGTTTTTTAATCTCATAGCGGCCAATAGAAATCATATCATACTAAGAATGCTATAAGTTGAAAACTATCATTGTAAAAATTGAAAATATTTCAGGTTGTAATGCACTCTAAAAGTTAGGATTCTTTTTTTAAAGTGAGTTGTGCATCATCCACCATTGTTGTACGCCGGTTTGATTATTTTGTCAATATCTATTCTTGAGGGTTACCTTCCACCTATTTTAAAACTTCTCTGTCAAAAACCCAAATGCTATGATGGTTCTTTGGTCTACCAGTAAATACTTCGTCAGCAATGAATTCATTTTGATTTGTCCCAAATTTGTAATTAACTATATTTAAATAATTCTTTCTCCACATTGTTGCTTGCAGGCCATTTTCTTTCTGTTCTAATTTACCTTTGAATATCATTTTCACTCTCCTTGTCTTGCCATCAGCAAGCATTTTGAAACCTATTTTCTTTTTTTTGTCGCCATAAATGTGATATATCTTTAAGCTAAATTTGTCACCTTCTTGCTTTATAATGAACATTTGACCTGTAAGTCCATCAGTCTTGTCCTCTAATTTACTTTTTTCAAAATTTAATATCCATGTCCCTGAAAAATTTGGAGCCTGTCCAAATATTGAAGAGCTTAATGCTATTAAAATGATTGTTGTCAGCAGGAGTTTTGTTATTTTTTTCATAGACAAGGTTAAGAATTGAACTCTAAAATCATTGTTAAACCCGTGTACGTAAAAAAAATTCCTTTTCATAGAATGAATTGCCGCATCTGTATTCAGGAAATTATTTGACCTTCCTTTTCCCCTTTGTTACTTATGCAAAAGTTGAAATTTCTTTTTCATTGACGCCGGGTCCACGCCCAACACACAAAGCCATCCGTGAGACATCGGCTTGCAACATTGCTCGTTGCGGACACCCGGAGCCGAAAGAAAAATAAGTCCTGTTGCCGATGCCGGAAAACTGTTGTATTGGCTAAAGCCCGCTGGCCAAAAAACCGAAAAAAATTTCGCTGAAGGTTCGTTTTTTTACAATGGCGTATAACGAACCAATGTTTGTGTCAGTTAGGTTATTCAATTTTCACAGCTTGTATTTTATTTCCGTTACCGTCAATGTCAAAGCCTGTTACTTTATTGTTTTTGTCTTTAATAAATCTTACTTCAGATCCAGCCATTTCCAACATAAAAAAATCAGTATCAGAAGTAAAATAAATTTTGTATTTCGTTGTACTGTTCA
>JBDSAP010000398.1:0-3633 GCA_039922055.1 Ferruginibacter sp. | reverse complement strand
TGAAACGAAGGATCGATGCATCGAAACAGGTTAGAACCGAGATGGTTGAATATATCGACTTGTTTTTTTTAAAGCAATACGAGGCGATCACGCCCAAGGCTGGCGCAACGATCAATACGGAAAGCCCGGCCTGGGCCATAGACCGTCTGTCAATTTTAGCACTTAAGATCTATCACATGAATGCAGAAGTAAACAGGGTGTCTGCAAATGAAGAACATCGACAAACCTGTTCGGAGAAGCTGGCGATATTATTGGAACAAAAAGCTGACCTCTCCATAGCTATAGATGAGTTGCTGTCAGACATCGCCAACGGAAACAAATACATGAAAGTGTACAAACAGATGAAGATGTACAATGATCCTAAATTGAACCCTGTTTTGTATCAACAGCAAGAACAATAGTGCAGGCGCCCGCTCATATATTGGTGATCCGTTTTTCTTCAATGGGCGATGTTGCCATGACAGTGCCTGTACTTAGAAATCTTTTAGAACAAAATCCCCAACTCCAAATTACAGTTGTATCCAACGCAGTTTTTCAGCCGCTTTTTGAGGGGTTGGAAAGGTGTCATTTCCATCCTGCATTTTTAAGAGAACAACATAAAGGTATAGCAGGTATTTATCGTTTGTATAAGGAGTTAAAATTGTTAATTGCCTTTGATGCAGTTGCCGATCTCCATAATGTTTTGCGTTCTCAAATATTGGGCACACTCTTTCGAGTTAGTGGGCGCAAAGTTTCAAAATTGAATAAAGGAAGAGACGAAAAAAAGCAACTTACACGTAAGACGGATAAGGAATGCAGGCAACTCACAAGCATGCACGAACGATATGCGGAAATGTTCCGCAAGCTTGGGTTGCCGGTAAGCCTGCGGGCTGAAGACGCAGCTTATGAAAAAATGCAACTTCCTGTATCAGTGGCACACTTATTTACAACAGGTAAAAAACAAATCGGTATTGCGCCATTCGCACAGTACAGGGAGAAGATGTATCCATTGGAAAAAATGAAAGTTATTGTGAGCCATTTGGTTGATGAAAACTATTCCATTTTACTTTTTGGCGGCAGGGGAGAAGAAGCCGCTGTATTGCAACAATGGGAAGATGAATTTGCATCGCTGCATAATGTAGCGGGCAAGTATTCTTTTAAGGAAGAGCTTGCCATTATCAGCAACCTTGATATCATGGTAAGTATGGATTCGGCTAATATGCACCTTGCTTCATTGTTTAAAGTGCCTGTAGTAAGTATTTGGGGTGCCACACATCACTATGCCGGCTTTTATGGCTGGGGCCAGGAAATAAAAAATATTGTAGAAATAGATCTTTATTGCCGGCCGTGTTCTGTGTTTGGAAATATACCTTGTTACCGTGGAGATCACGCCTGTATGCACCGGATCGAGGAAAGCATGGTGCTGCAAAAAATAGCCGATATCTCCAATATTTAGTCTTAATCTCGAAGCCTTTCTTCTATTGATTTCTTCATGGATTATTCTGTCGGCATCCATAAAAATATATACTTGACCAGTTTCCAATAAATCGTTTAAATACTTAGATGTATTTCAAGAATGTTCGTGAAAAACTCGAAATCATTGTCTTGTATTTTGGCTAATTTCGGCGGGTAAAAAAATGATCATGCAAAAGATTTCTCTTGCGATACATGGCGGCGCCGGTACAATTTTAAAGGAAGACATGACGCCCGAATTGGAACAAGCCTATATACAAGGATTGAATGATGCACTTAATGGCGGGTATGCCGTCTTGGATGAGGGTGGTTCTTCGGCTAATGCGGTTAAAGCGGCGCTTGTTATACTGGAAGATAATATGTTATTCAATGCGGGCCGTGGTTCTGTGTTTACAAAAAAAGGAGTGCAGGAAATGGATGCTGCTATCATGCAGGGTAAGGATCTGGCCGCTGGTGCAGTGGCAGGCGTTCGGAATGTGCGTAATCCTATCGAATTAGCAATGGAAGTAATGCGCCATAGTAACCATGTTTTTTTAAGTGGCAAAGGAGCGAATGATTTTGCTATCAAGCAGGGAATAAAACTGGAGCCGGATGAATTTTTCTTTTCTCAATTCAGGTACGATCAATGGAAACAGATAAGGGATAGTGATAATTATTCATTGGATCATACTCACCAAAAAATGGAAGAGTTGATGAGGGATAAAAAATTTGGAACAGTTGGTGCTGTGGCTTGTGATAGTAATGGAAATATAGCGGCAGCAACGAGTACTGGTGGCATGACGAATAAAAAGTATGGTCGTATTGGTGATAGCCCGCTGATTGGAATTGGGACTTATGCAAATAACAAAACCTGCGCCATTAGCTGCACAGGCCATGGCGAGCCATTTATAAGAGCAGTGGCTGCACATGATGTAAGCTGCCTGATGGAGTACAAAGGCATGACGCTGGAAGAAGCAATGAATGAAGTAGTGAATGTAAAATTACCTGCAATGGATGGCGAAGGAGGAATGATAGGTGTGGATGCAAAGGGAAATATGTCGTTAATCTTTAATAGCGCCGGTATGTATCGTGCTGCTAAAAGCAGTGATGGCACCTCACTCGTGTGTATTTATAAAGTTTAATTTGATGTCTGATGTATGATGTATGATGTCTGATGTAGAATTTGCACATCGATTGTTTGTATTAAAAGCTTATGACGCAATCCCTTTTCATCAATTTACTCTGTGCTTCCATTGTTCTGTAAAAGCTACCATATGCAATACAGCACAAGAGGGCGATGCAACGATGCTGCTCAATGATTCACTGCCTGGACAAAAATATAGTAGAGATATCTGTCTAACAAAGACATTCTGCCATCTGTAAGGTATTTAGTAAATTTGATAGATGACTGACAGCCGATCTTTATTTCAACGCATCAAAAATAGTGTAAATGACACCGCTCCCGGCGCAACGATTGTGCTGTATGGCTCCTATGTACGTGGTGATAACAAAAGAGATTCTGATATCGATATTCTTATCCTGGTAGATAAAGATAAAGTGACTGTGCCCGAAGTTAAAAGTATCACCTATCCACTATATGAAATTGAATTTGATACAGGAATAATCATCAGCCCTTTGGTGCTTTCTAAAAAACAGTGGGAAGCAAAACATCACATCACTCCTTTTTACGAAAACGTACGCAGAGAGGGCATAATTCTATGACCAAAGAAGAAAAAAATGAACTGGTTACTTACCGGATTACCAAGGCCAGGGATACTTTCAGAGAGTTGGATTTGCTTGTTTATAATTCGCTGTGGAACACTGCCGTCAACAGACTATATTACGGTTGTTACTATGCCGTTATTGCTTTGCTGATTAACCATGATATTTATGCTAATACACATGCCGGTGTGCGACAATTGTTCGGTCTGCATTTTATAAAAACGGGTGTAATCGATCAGGATCTTGGAAAGTTTTATTCCAGATTATTTGATCTCAGAAGAACGGGTGATTATGATGACTTCATAGATTTCTCCAGGGAGGAAGTAGTAGACCTTTTAGACCCGGCGGATAAGTTAACCCACATTGCAGCTAAGAATCGCCAAATTGAGCAATAGGCTGCGTTTCAATTTTTTTTGGTGGCGGTTTGTGTACTACAAATTTAATTTGTTTAAAGGGTTTTGCTTTTTGTTGTTTAAGGGC
>JBDSAP010000397.1:0-4306 GCA_039922055.1 Ferruginibacter sp. | reverse complement strand
TTCTCGCTTTTATTACCCCCAAATATTTTTGATAAAAAGCCTATCATAAAGTTCCTTGTTATTGGTATTATTTATAAAATTATTAATTTCAGTTTCGAAGTCAGTTCAAATATGGTGCTGACTTTTTTTATGGCCAAATTGACAGGATGGCAAAGGTAACAATTAGTTGTTGTCCCCGAAAGGTTTTCGTGTAGCAGGAGCGGTGAGAGTAAGTTGAGATTTTTTGTATTAATTTCTTTGTTCGAATGTTGCACTTCTTATTTTGTAATCAATTTTAACTAACTTTTGCGCTTTCACAGCCACCCAGCAGTATTTACATGACGAATTTTACCCGAACAGCCCGGCCTCTTTTTTACCTTTTAATGGTATTTATTGGTAGTTGCAACAATGGCGAAATTGGCACCAGAAACGCTATAGTAAAAGACATTCATCAGCATTATACGATTGTATACCACGAAGGAGAAGAAAACTTACAGGTGTATGCCCAGTTTAGAGCGGGTGGTAGTAATGGTGCTACAATTGCATTAACCCCCCCAGGCAATATACAGTTCGATGACTCAACGCTTTTGGTAGACAAGGGCAATCCCAAAGGCATCTTTTATACTCAACAGGTAAGTGTAGAAAATGTTTATGGGGAACACGAATTCCTATTCACCGATATGGATGAAAAAAAATACGAAAACAAATTTTCGTTGAATACATTCAGGGTAGACCTTCCAATGTCGATTCATAAAACTGAACCATTGCATGTTGAGTTTGAAACGGATCCCCTCCAAGCCTCAGATTATATTCAAATAAGCCCGGTTGATAGCGACTCTTCTTTTAGCGTAATTTATTCAGGCACAGATACAACCACTTACATCACGATACCTCCTACTGATCTGCAAAAGCAACGTGCCGGGCAATTAAAACTTGCAGCAACTATTTATCGCCGGATGCCTTTAAAAGAAACAACTCCGGGTGGTGGCAACATAGAGATCTTGTACTCCCTCGACCCGGTGTATATTAGCCTGCTGCAATAGTTTATTTAAAAATTTTATTCTGATTCCCGTTTTGCCGCTTTATTGTTCTCTCGTTCACGCCGGTGGTAAAGCATTGCTATTGCATTACAGTGATTCACTAACCCTGCGCTGGCATTGTTTTAAATGAAAAGTCAGTAATTTTTTAGCGTTTTTTGCCCTACCTTTGCCCCCCGAAAAGAAACTGTTCAATTATAATTAATTTGATATGTCTGGAGCATTAAAAGAAGTTCGTAACCGGATCAAGAGTGTACAAAGTACCCAGCAAATAACCAAAGCGATGAAGATGGTGAGTGCTGCAAAGCTTCGCCGGGCGCAGGATGCCATTACGCAAATGCGTCCTTATGCTCAAAAGTTGCAGGAAGTATTGAGTAATATCGTTAGCAATAATGACGGAGGCGTAAATCTTGCGCTGGCTGCCGAAAGACCGGTTGAAAAGGCATTGGTAATTGTTGTTACGAGTGACAGGGGTTTGTGTGGCGGATACAACAGTAACCTTATCAAACTCACCCGTCAGGTGATCGATGAAAAATACAGCACTCAAAAAAGTAAGGGTAATGTTCAGGTTTTACCGATCGGGAAAAAGGGTTACGAGCATTTTACCAAAAATGGGTTTAATGTAGTGGATAAATACTGGGATATTTTTACCGGACTAAGCTTCGACAGGGTACAGGCTGCGGCAAAATATGCTATGGAAGCTTTCTCCAAAAAAGAAATAGATGCAGTCGAACTCGTTTATAGCGAATTTAAAAATGCTGCAACACAAATGTTTGTATCTGAGCAATTTTTACCGGTTCCTAAAATAGTACAAAAGGATACGGGCAAAAAAGCTGATTTTATATTCGAGCCCAGCAAAGATGTATTGATCAGTGAGCTGATGCCTAAAATATTAAATACACAATTATTTAAGGCAGTGCTGGACGCCAATGCAAGTGAGCATGGCGCACGCATGACAGCAATGGACAAAGCCAGCGATAACGCAAATGAATTATTGAAATCGTTGAAAATTAGTTATAACCGGGCCAGGCAGGCTGCTATTACTACGGAGCTAACAGAGATAGTAAGTGGAGCAGCAGCGCTGAATGGATAAAAAACCCCCGGCCCCTAAAGGGGAGGTGGAGTAAGAGAACTTTTCTAATATTAAAATCGTTATTCCCCTTTAGGGGTTAGGGGCATGGAACTCTCACAAATAATACCACACATCGAAGCCTTGATATTTGCAAGCGAAAAGCCTTTGACCAATCTTGATTTAGTCGAATTGCTGAATAATGCTATGGGCTTTATTGAAGACCGGGCCACGCTCGACCAGGTGGAGGCTGCCGTAGACGGTATCCATGAAAAATACCGGGCGGAGTTTTATGCATTTGAATTAAAGCAAAGCGGGGGTGGTTGGCAGTTCCTTACCAAAAAAGAATACCACAAGACTGTAGCCCAATTGAACGGCGATAAATTTTTAAAACGCTTGTCAACAGCAGCGTTGGAAACCCTGTCGATCATAGCTTACAAGCAACCCATCACCAAAAGCGAAATAGAAGCCATTCGTGGGGTCAACTGCGATTATGCTGTTCAAAAATTATTGGAAAAAGACCTTGTAATAATTGCGGGCCGGAATGAGAACGCAGTAGGTAAACCACTTATTTATTCCACATCAAAATCCTTCATGGATTATTTTGGCATCAACAGTACCGACGATCTGCCAAAGATCAACGAGGTGCTGATGGATGAAATGGTGCAGGCAACAATCGTAAATACTAATGCGGAGCAGGAAGAAAATGTTGAAGAAATTGAATCAGCAACCGAATTAGCTGTAACAGAAGATGGAGAGATCATCGAAAAGCCACAAGTAGCTGAAGAAGATGAAAGCGAAGAAATTGCTTCTCAAAAGGAAAGCGAAAACGAACCTGCTGACGAAGATAAACAGGTGAAGAAGGAAGGCGACGATTCGGAATCATAAGCTTAAAATAAAATTATTTTACAGGGTATGACGAAGAATTTTTCTCATACCTTTTTTTATGCACACAAATTTTCATTTCAATATATCAATCAATAAATACTACATTTTAAAATGTCAAAAAACTTAACCCACCAGCAGCTAATTGAGATCGCTGATGAATTCGGTACACCCGTATATGTGTATCATGCAGAACGTATTGCCGAGCAGTATAAAAAATTACAGAAGGCATTTGCAGGTTGTAATGCCCGTTTTTACTATGCATGTAAATCGCTTACAAATATCAATGTGCTTAAGTATATCCAATCCATCGGCGCCGCACTGGATTGCGTAAGCGTGAACGAAGTGAAGCTGGGGTTAATGGCTGGGTTTGATAAAAATGATATTTTGTACACCCCCAATTGTGTTGATTTTGATGAGATAGTTGAGGCGAAGGAATTAGGTGTAAATGTTAACATCGATAATATTTCTATCCTGGAGCAGTTTGGCCATAAGTTCGGCAACAGCTACCCTGTGTGTATAAGACTGAATCCACATATTATGGCTGGTGGAAATTTTAAAATATCTACCGGTCATATCGATAGCAAATTTGGCATATCGATTCACCAGATGCGGCATATAGAAAGGATCGTAAAAAGCACCAACCTGAATGTAACCGGTATCCACATGCATACCGGCAGCGAAATAAAAGATACTCGTGTTTTTTTGGAAGGACTGGAAGTAATGTTTACCACAGCCACGCATTTTCCTAACCTGGAATTCGTTGATCTGGGCAGTGGTTTTAAAGTGCCTTACCAGCACGGCGACGCAGAAACTGATATCAATGATCTTGGAAAAAAAGTTTCACTGGCCTTCATTGAATTTGAAAAAGAAACTGGAAAAAAATTGCAGGTATGGTTTGAGCCCGGCAAATACCTGGTGAGCCAATGTGGTTACTTTGTAGTGAAGACAAACGTGATCAAACAAACACCAGCGGCGGTTTTTGCGGGAGTTAACAGTGGCTTCAATCACCTGATACGTCCGATGATGTACGAGGCTTATCATCACATAGAAAATATCAGCAATCCAAAAGGACCGGAAAGGATCTACAATGTGGTAGGTAACATCTGTGAGACGGATACATTTGCGTGGGATAGAAAATTGCATGAAGTAAGAGAAGGAGATTACCTTGTTTTTCATAATGCGGGGGCATACGGGTTTGAAATGTCCTCCAATTTTAATTCAAGATTGAAACCCGCAGAAGTTTTGGTAATAGATGGTAAGCCGAAACTTATCAGAAAGAGAGATGTGTTTGAAGACTTGCTAAGAAACCAGGTTTTATAAATTACAAATTGCG
>JBDSAP010000396.1:0-21436 GCA_039922055.1 Ferruginibacter sp. | reverse complement strand
TGTATTCCTTGTATATGGCCAAATGTTCAAAGCCTGGGTACATCTCCATTACTGTATGCCCCAGCAGTTGCTCCTTAGTATATTTTGCCTGTTGTGCAAGCGCATCGTTCACGTAAATAAATCGCCAGTCAAACCCGATGATCTGCACTCCTTCCAGCATCTTATCAAGTGTGCTTCGAAAAAGTGTTTCGTTTTTTGCATTTTCCTGATCGTCTGATATACGTTCAAAATCTCCGTTGTTATTATTAGAGGCAGAAAACTCGTGTGTAAATACAAACACCCGCCTTGTATCGATGCTCTTGTCAACAAACATCATTGCATTTAATATCACCGGCTTTTCAGCATGCCCATTTTCGGAACTGAATGTTAAAGAAAAATTGTTGACTATTCCTTTCTCCATCACTTCATGGAGCATCTTATCCGCTTCTGCCCGGTCTGTAAACAGATCAATGAATAAAGTACTGGTGAGTTCAGTTTCATTAAGCCCTGTAGCAATGGCTGCAGCTTCATTTATTCCAACGATGTGTCCATTATCATCAACGCTAAAAAAAGGATCAACTGTAAAATCGGTGGAGACTATGGCCTTGACTGGTAACATAATGGAAATCTATAGAATTGTATAGAATGCCGGCCTCGATTAATTTATCGGAACAACATTCTAAAAGCTGTTATGTGAAAGACCCTGTCTAAGCAAGTTTGTAATAAATTACAAGATTATGAAATTTATTTTCCATTTAGAGATGCACCGTATTGCAACTATCTTTCTTTTCAACAAATGAATGCGATAAAGGCGCTAACCTTCCATGCGCCGAATATAAAATGCCCCAGCCCCACTGCTAAATAAATTTGATGTTGCTGTTAGCGCTATACATCCATACTTCAGCAAACCGCTTACAACGTAATGCCGCTAAATTAATTTTTAACCAATAAGTTTCGGAAGTTTTAGATTTGATAAATGATTGCTGATGATTATTCCTAAAATTCCACACCGTTACAGAATCCTTATTATTTTATGTTCTCTCACAACACTTACATATTTAGACCGGATCTGCATTTCCATATTGGGTGTTAGAATTAAAACCGAATTCGGTCTTTCCAATGAACAATTCGGGTGGGTGCTTGCTGCTTTTGCATTGGCTTATGCCATTTTTGAAATACCAGCAGGCGTGCTGGGAGACAGGATCGGATCAAAAGCTATATTCATACGAATTGTATTGGCGTGGTCGCTGTTTACTGCATTAACGGGCCTGGCAACAGGACTGGTTTCGCTGATCATCATTCGTTTTTTATTTGGCATCGGCGAATCAGGCACCTATCCGAATTGTATGATTACTATGTCGAGGTGGTTTCCTGTAAAAGAAATGGGGCGTGCACTAACATGGATCGGCATTGGGTCGCAGATCGGTTCGGCTATTGCGCCACTTATTATAATTCCGCTTGCAATTTCTTTTGGCTGGCGTATACCCTTCTACGTATTAGCGGTCGTTGGAATTATCTGGGTGCTGATATGTTACTATTGGTTCAAAAACCTACCGGAAGAAGTAAAAAATATTTCACCAAAAGAAAAAACGCTGATTGAAAATAACCGAAGATATAACACGGCCCAACATTCAATTTCGTGGAAAATTATTTTACGCAACAAGAATTTACGGGCTTTAATGCTCATGTATTTTTGCTGCCAATGGGCAAATTATTTCTTTATTGCATGGATGCCCATTTACCTGCAGGAAGGCCGCATGTTTTCGGAAAAGGAAACGAAGCCGATCATCTTTATACTTTTTATTATTGGCATTGCAGGCTTTTTGTTGGGTGGTTTTATTGGTGACCTGCTGGTGCAGAAAAAGGGATTGCTTTTTGGAAGGCGGTTTGTTGGTATGCTCGGGCTTGGCCTGTGCGGGCTGCTTATTTTTTTCGCAGCAATAATACCCAATAATACTATTGCCGCTTATTGTTTGGTTGGCGCAAATGGCTGCTTCTCTTTTGGCGTAATGGTTTCTTATGCGGTATGTACAGATATTGGAAAAAACAATGCAGGAACGGTTACCGGTGCAATGAATTTTTTTGGCCAGATGGGCGCCTTCTTTCTCGCCATGATATTCGGGAAAGTACTTGACCTCACAAACAATTACAGCTACCCGGTTTTTCTTGTGTCAGCGGTAATGATTACAGGGTGTTTGTTGTGGTTAAAAATTGATCCTACCAAACAGGTGAGTATGAAGGGAGAGGTTGTTGTTTAAAATACTTCCCTGAAATAAAAAAGTGGCCGGTTCTTTTACCGGCCACAAAAAAATAATTCTGAATATATTGTTAACGCAACTTCACCAACTTCACTACTACCTTTTGTCCTCCCTGTATTAGTTCTGCAAAATAGAATCCATCACCGTAATTGCGGCCAACCTGCACCTGGCCATTTGCAGGCACACCGCTTTGTGTTTCAACTACTGATCCAACGGCATTGGTTACACGCAATACCAGCGGCTTGTTGTTATTACTACTTGTTTGCAAAGTGAAATAGTTCTTAGAAGGATTTGACAATACTTTTACCTGCAGACTTTCCATATTGCTGTTACTGCTATATGATTGTTTGTGCGAGCCCTGGTTCAGTGGAACAGTTACATACACTTCCTTCTTTGTTATGTTCCCTGCAGCGTCGGTTGCTTTAATGGTAATGGTATAAATTCGGCCGGTACCAAGTTCGTTGCGCTCTGCTCTTAATCTTACACGGTCAGCGCTCATCACTTGCCAATCGTTTGGTAAATCGCTTCTGCCGGTGCCTGTTTGCGGCTCATTGCTTTTAACAGATAAACTTACTACGGCGCCGGGGCAGTTGTCTGTTAAAGTATAATTGATAGTTACATCTCTCAGTTGGTGATTGGGCGGCCATAAAGAAGTGGGTGTCGCTGAGACGTTTGTTAATACAGGAAGTACCTTATCTTTTACCGTTACATTAAAAGTACATGTCTGTGAAGGACTTCCAATGACCGAGTAGGTTACCGTCGTAACGCCCTTGTTAAATATTAGCCCGCTTACCGTTCCTGTTCCGCTGGCCGTTGTTGCACCGCTTAATGTATAATTTACTTTCGAATCATCCGGCGATGGGGCGAGGAATGGGCCGATCTCTTTTAATAAGGCAGTACATACTCCCGGATCGGTGTAAACGGTTTTACCTTTGGAACAAACTAAAGTGATGGGATTACTATCATCTTCCAGAATGAATAATGCCTTGAATTGATAGCCGGTAACGGCAAGCCGATTTCCTTCAATGGACATTTTACCTATCCTATCAAAGCGTTCGGTAGTTTGCCTGCCATCGCCATCAAAGCTGGCATCAAGGATACCGTTACTATTGTACCGTGCAACTGTAAATTCATGCTTACCTGTTAATGCATTCAACATGAATCCCCCAACAATGATCTTATCTCCCTGGAATACGATATGTGTTGGCGTTAAGGAACTACTGGAGGCAAAATCCGCAATTTGCTGGCCGTTGATGTTAAAATTAATATCCGGGGATCCATCCGGGTTGTATCCCCGTAGCGTAAATCCATAATTCCCTGTAGCCTGGTTGTACACTGCAGAAGGGATTATCAGCCTGCCGTTGTGAGCGCCCATTAGCGTTGCGTTATCATCTATTCTCCCGTTCTGGCCGTAGGATGGATCGCCTATTTTTTCGATGTAATTTTCTGTAATGGGGAATTGCTGATCATAAACATACGTATCCTTCGACAAATAAACATTAGTCCCGTCTAAAGCAATAGCGTATTTAAAATACGAATTATCCAAGTTCCCCGGTGAATAAGTATCGCTTATGGGGTCAGCGAAATTAGCATTCCCTGCCATATCATAAATAGTAAGATAATGATAAGTAAAGGCACTGGAATGCGTTCCCTTAACAACAATTATATCATTGTTTAAAATAAGCGATTCCGGATCTTGAAACCCAAAAATCGTATAACCGTCAAACCGGGTATACCCGGTGCCGTTAAACGAAAGATCAAGTGCGCCATCAGTATTAAATCGAAACACAAGCTGGTCAAATCTGCCGTCCTGAGCCCCGCCGTAATAAATGGAACGAGTAGCCATAACAATTTTACCGTCATTTTGAACAGCCAGGAGCCCAGGATCTGTGACATATACACGTTCCGAAACCCCATCTGTTCCATAGGATAGGTCAAGTGCACCTGAACTCAAGTACTTAGTAATCGCAAACGAGTCAGTCCAATAACCGGTAACAGGATCAATGTAAGAGTCAGCAATATAATAACTGTTGTCCGGGGCAATTAAGGAAACGCCAGCCGGGTAAGTTTTAATGCCATTGGTTCCAAAGGTTGGATCAAGGCTGCCTACCTGTGCATTGGTATTTGAAAAACACCATGCGCAGAAAAAAAAGAGTAGTAATTTTTGCATGTTTTTAAATTTTAATTAGGGATAATTTGAATAGCATCTTCAATAAAAAAAACACGCAGTTTAGAGGAGCCGCTTTAATAGGATAGATCAAAGGTTCGATAACGCTTAACTAATTGTTAATACAGACCTGGCTGGTAAGAACACGGATCGAATGTGATTTAAAAATACCCATAATTTTTTAATAAAAATTCATTTTAAATTTTAGGTACAGTTATGTACCTGGTTAAATTAATCGCAAATCAGTTTTAAGCTCATCAAAAAAGAATGACCCTGCACCGTCGCAAGATCATTCTATTGGTTGAAATACAGGTATGAGGGCAAACCCCGTAATATATTCTTCAAAACATAAAAACATTAACGCAACTTCACCAACTTCACTACTACCTTTTGTCCTCCCTGTATTAGTTCTGCAAAATAGAATCCATCGCGGTAATTGCGGCCAACCTGCACCTGGCCATTTGCAGGCACACCGCTTTGTGTTTCCACCACTGACCCCACGGCATTGGTTACTCGCAATACCATCGGCTTGTTGTTATTACTACTTGTTTGCAAAGTGAAATCATTCTTAGAAGGATTTGACAACACTTTTACCTGCAGACTTTCCATACTGCCGCTACCTGTATATGATTGTTTGTGCGAGCCCTGGTTAAGTGGAACAGTTACATTCACTTCCTGCTTTGTTATGTTCCCTGCAGCATCGGTCGCTTTAATGGTAATGGTATATATTCTGCCGGTGCCGTGTTCGTTTCGTTCTGCTCTCAGCTTTACATGGTTTGGATCTATGATCTGCCAATCATTCGGCTCGTCGCCTGCACCCGTACCGGTTTGCAGCTCATTGCTTTTAACAGATAAAAACACCACTACTCCGGGACAGTTATCCGTTAAAGTATAGTTGATAAATACATCTCTCATTTTATGATTGGGCGGCCATAAAGAAGCAGGTGTCGCTGATAGGTTTGTTATTACCGGAACCGCTTTATCTTTCACCGTTACATTAAAAGTACATGTCTGTGAAGGACTTCCAATAACCGAATAAGTAACTGTTGTTACGCCCTTGTTAAATACAAGGCCGCTCACCGTTCCGATTCCGCTGCCTGTTGTTGCCCCGCTAAGGGTATAATTTACTTTCGAATCATCCGGCGATGGGGCGAGGAATGGGCCGATCTCTTTTAATAAGGCAGTACATACTCCCGGATCGGTGTAAACGGTTTTACCTGCAGAACAGGATAAGGTGATGGTGCTACTATTATCTTCCAGGATATAGGCTGCAGCAACGCCCCCTCCAAACGCAAACAGGCGGTTGCCATATACCTTTAATTGTTGCATTAAAAAACCCGATCCACCCAAATCAGTAGTTTGTTTTCCATCGTTGTCAAAACTGTTGTCAACAGTACCATCGTTATTAAAACGCACCAAGGCAAATTCGGTGTTGTGGGTAGCGGGATTCGTAAAATAACTTCCTACTATTATTTTATTTCCCTGGATGGCGATCGATCGGGCGGTTAATGTTATGCCTGGCCCAAAATCTGTAACCTGCATGCCATTGCCGTTGAAGCTGTTGTCAAGAGAACCATCATTATTATAACGGGCAATTGCAATGCCATGGATACCAGTGATTGGATTATAGTTACCCCCGGCTATCAATATTTTATTTCCCTGCGCCTGAACTACTAAAGGAGTACTGAAAAAAGTTTTATCGAGAATGGCTAAAGGGCCCTGGTCAAAGCTATCGCGGGTTGAAAGAGTGTATTCATATTGGAAGGTATTTACATTATACGTGTTAGCTGCTATTAGTATCTGGTTGCCTTGTATACCTAAAAAGTACTCATAAGTACGATGACTGGCATCCCAGTCGCTCCAATCTATAAAGACTAATCTTTTATAGCCTACATTTCCCGCCACGTCAATATTTAAGACTTGGTAAATGGTAAATCCCCCGGCCGTGCTGCTACTGAGTGACAACAAAACGATCATATCTCCGCTTACGGTCAGCGATAGCGCTTTATCATAAGAGAGCTGATTGGCACTGTATGTAACATCCTGTCCCGCATTAAACGTGGGGTCGCGGAAGCCTGCCGATGTCAGGCGGCAAACTTCGATATCCCAATGAATTTCATAATTAACATCCACTACTCCAACCAAGACAAGTTTACCATCGTCCGTCAAGGCAGCATCAACAAAATTTGACATTCGTATGTCCTCAGAGTAGCCTCCCGTGCCATAGGAGGCATCAATGGTACCATCGCTGAAATACTTTGCGACTGTGACCACATTGTCATCACTGTAAAAAACAGAGAAGAAACTATGATCTGGAGCCGGCACAACTTTTAATGAAGGCATATTAACAATGCCGTTGGTGCCAAATTCAGGATCAAGGCTTCCAACCTGTGCGGTAGTATTTAATAAACACCACACACACGAAAAGAATAGTAATAATTTTTTCATTTTAAAATTTTTAAACAATAAAGAATTTGTAGAAATGAATATCGCCGAGTGCTCCTGTAGTTGCGGGTCGTGATCTTTGAAAGGATATATTTTAGGATCAGGTCAAAGTTATCTACGTATGTTATGTAGACCTAAATTGGCGAGAGGGTAAATGTTGGAGTGGGGATAAACCTACAAATAATATCGGAGAATTTTTTATTTATTTTATCCCAGCGAGGTGATTTATTCTAATGCCTGTTCTTCAAGATCGGCAGCCAAAAACTACGTTTGAGCTCGTTACAAAAACGGTCAAATTATTTTGCTAACAATCTATAAAGACAGAAACCGCATAACGTGATATTTTATAAAATGGCCCTGCGTGAGCTGCAGGGCCATTTTGCTACATAGCATTTCTTAAACCGCTAAACTAATCAATGCATTTTGATCAATTTAACTACCACCTTTTGCCCTCCCTGTATTAGTTCTGCAAAATAGAATCCCTCACTGTAATTGCGCCCAACTTGCATCTGGCCATTTGCAGGCACTCCGCTTTGTGTTTCCATCACTGATCCAACGGCATTAGTTACACGCAATACCAGCGGCTTGTTGTTGTTACTACTTGTTTGCAAAGTGAAATAATTCTCTGAAGGATTTGACAATACTTTTACACTTAAATTTTCGCCTCTATTGCTTGTGTATAATTTTGGTAATCCCTGGCTAAGCGGAACAGTTACTATTACGTCTTGCCTGGTTACGTTCCCTGCGGCATCCTTAGCAGTAATTGTAATCGTATAAATTCTACCGCTGCCAAGTTCATTCCGTTCTGCTCTTAATCTTACACGGTCGGGGCTCATCACCTGCCAATCGTTCGGTAAATCACTTCTGCCGGTGCCTGTTTGCGGCTCATTGCTTCTAACAAATAAAGTTACCACAGCATCATTGCAATTATCCTTCATTGCATAATTGATACTTAGATCTCTCAGTTGGTGATTGGGTGGCCATAAATTACCAGGCGTGGCAAATGCATTTGTTATAAGAGGAGCTTCTCCATCCTTAACAATCACATTAAAAGTGCAGGTTGTAGCAGGATCATCAATTAATGAATAGATGACAGTTGTAATGCCCTTATTAAAGATTTGCCCGCTTGCGTCACCAATGCCAGTGCCGGTTGTTGCTCCACTAAGATTATACTCCACGAAGAGATCGTTGGGAGACGGATCACCGAACGGAGCAATATCTTTTACAACAGCGGTACATACGCCTATATCAGTAAAAACGGTTTTATCATTAGGGCAGGCAAAATTGATCACCTTGCCTTCGAGTATATAAGCAGCAGCCATATCCCTCCCGGAAACAAACAGCCTGTTTCCATATACGTTCATTTTATCCATTGAGAGATTATAACCACTTACTCCCGTGGTCTGCTTTCCATCTCCATCAAAACTATTATCGAGGGCGCCGTCATTGTTATAACGGACAAGTGCCAACTCATATTTTTGCGTAGCTGGGTTAATGAAATTGCCGCCAACAATTATTTTATTTCCCTGGATCGCAATTGCTCTGGGCGTTATTGTAGCTGTACCAAAATCTGTGGTTTGCATACCGGTACCATTGAAGCTGCTATCTAGAGCACCATCATCTTTATACCGGGCTATAGCAAACCCATTTGTGCCTGTAACTAAATCATTGTAAGCAGAAGCGACTACAATTTTATTTCCCTGTATCGCTACCGCAGGCGCCCCGAAAAAAAATGATTTACCAATAGTGTCAATACCATCCAGGTCAAAAGTATTATCCGGGGAGCCGCCGGCATTAAATCTCAACAGCGAAAAACGTTCATTAGGAGGGAGTTTAAAATCATAAGTTGCTACTACAATTTTTTGATCTTGTATTGCAATTGAATAGGGGAAATCTGATGGATCAAAAGTCCCGGCGTCAGCTATATCTCCAATGAAAAAATTACCAAGGAAAACGCCCGATGTATCGTACACATCTACATGATGATAGGCAATATTTCCGACCAGTGATTCGCTGAACCCGGTAACTACCAAAAGGTTGTCGGCGACCGTTACCGAAGTTGTAAATTCATAGGAAGTTGCAGTATAGGTTTTTGTTACAAAACCAGACCCATTAAAAGACTGGTCGATAAAGCCAATGTTGGTTAACCGATAAACGAGTAAATCGTCGTGAATCACTGAGGAATAATCCTGGCGGCTGCTTCCCGCTATAATAATCCTACCACTGCTTTGCAAGGTCGCATCAGAGAAATTCATCGGCAAAATGTCTGAATAACCGGCGTTTCCATAAGATGCATCGGGGGTGCCATCAGGAAAATATTTGGCTACCACGATCAGTGCGTCATCGGCAGCACTATAAACAACATAAAAACTTTTATCGGGCGCCACCAACACTTTTAAAACAGAAGCAGTAACATTTAAATCCGGCGAAAATAATTGAATTCCATTATTGCCAAAGGCGGAATCGAGGCTTCCGGTCTGTGCATTTGTAAAAACAATGAAAGAGGTAGATAAAAGAGTAAGTAATAATTTCTTCATACAGTTATTCTTGATGGGGTTATAGTATTGATACAATTCGGTAAAAAATTACCATACTAAAAAAACTCTGATGCCTAGGCTAACATTGGAAAACTGCAACGGTGATCTGCCATTAATCAGACCAGCAACGAAGTGGTTTAAGGGAACAGAGATAAAGTAAATTTACAGATGGTTGCTCATAAAATCATTTTTACTTCTCAACATTATCAGGAAGTGAATGCAAAAATAATCTTGCCTGAAAATTAATTATATCTTCGAACAATAACCTTCAAAGGAATATGAAAAAAATAATTTACCTGCTGCCAGTTTTATTGCTGACCTACTGCAATACAACAACCAACACTGTTTCGGGTAGTGACAAACTCAACAAGCTTGCCCAACAATACGTGCGGCTTGCACTAACGGTGGGGCAATACGATAATGCATTTGTAGATGCATATTACGGACCCGATTCATTGCAACCCAAAGGGCCAAAGGCTGCTGTGTTTCCTAAGGATAGTTTGCTTGCATCGGTTAATCAATTAAGGGCGGAAATGAAAACCTTTGCAGTGAATGAAAAGAACGATACGCTGATCAATCGCAGCAAATGGATGGTATCACAACTGGTGGCTTTCGGGAGAAGGATAAAAATTTTCTCCGGCGAACTTGCACCCTTTGATGAAGAATCAAAAGAGCTATTCGGTGCAGTCGCTCCCTCCTACCCTGAATCCCATTTTAAATCCCAACTTGGTAAATTAGATAGTGTGCTGCCAGGCAAAGGAACCATCTCTACCCGTTTTCAAAATCTTGCAAACAGGTTCATCATTCCCAAAGACAAGTTAGATACTGTTTTTAAAAGTGCTATTGCAGAATGCCGCAAGAGAACATTACAGCACTACCAGCTACCTGCAAACGAAAATTTTAAGCTGGAGTATGTTACCAACAAACCCTGGAGCGGCTACAACTGGTACAAAGGAAATTACCAAAGCGTGATACAAATAAATACCGATCTGCAGATATTTATTGACCGGGCAATTGATGTAGGCAGCCACGAGAGTTATCCGGGCCATCACGTGTATAATATGTTGCTGGAGAAAAATCTATACCGGGATAAAGGTTGGGTAGAAATTTCTATGTATCCTTTATTTAGTCCTCAATCTTTGATAGCTGAAGGAAGCGCCAATTATGGAATTGAAGTCGCTTTTCCGGGGGTTGAAAAAAATCAATTCACTAAACAGGTGCTGCTCCCCGTTGCAGGATTAGACACTACCGGCATTGATGATTATTTTACTGCATTAGAAATTAAAAATGAGCTCAACTATGTGCGCAATGAAGTAGCCCGTGGATTACTAAACGGCACTATGCCTGAAACTACCGCAATACAGTGGCTGATGGATTACGGGTTATATAATAAAGAAACAGCGGTTAAATCAATCAGCTTCATCAGGGTTAACAGGAGCTATGTTATCAATTATAATTATGGAAAAGATTTGATAAAAAATGATATTGAGTCAAAAGGCGGCACCGCATCAAACCCCACAAAACGTTGGGAATTATTTGGTGAATTATTAAGTCGTGAGGCCCTACCACCCACACCTGCATCAGCAAACAAGTAAGCATAACTAACACTGCGGGTTGATATTGTGATCATCGCAATAGAAAAATATTCGTTTGTGACGAGACGTTTTCGCAAAAAAATACCCGCTTCCAAAGAAAGCGGGTATTGACTATTTGAACAGTTTTGCTTATTACTGCTTAATGATTTCTTTTACATTGATGGTGTTATCGCTGCCAGTTGTGCGAACTAAATAACTGCCTGGCGCTAACCTATTAAGCTGAACCGTTATTACAGACTGGGAAGGTTCTACTTTTTTAGAAAGCAATATCTTTCCTTCAACATCTATCACTTCCACATGTGTTAGGCCGGCTCCCCGTGGCGTTTGAATATACAATGTGTTCTGAACGGGGTTAGGATACATGCTGAATTTTAAAGGTGTAGCTGCCTCATCCGTAATGGTAATAGGACCAATGCTTCTTGACAGAGTAACACCTACCAAAGAAATTTTGCGGATACGGTGATCATCATAATCGCTCACATAAAGATTTCCTGATGGATCTGTACCAATGCCATTTGGCGTATGTACCTGCGCATCGGTCGAAATGCCCCCGTCACCAAACGTGGCTCCTTTGCCCGCAAGAGTCGAGATCATGCCCGAAGTATTTACTCTCCTTATGCGTTCGTTCTTATTATCGCTGATAAAAATATTTCCTGCGGGATCAACAGCTACGGAGGCAGGATCTAACCCAGCCAGCAATGCACTTTTTCCATCTCCATTATAAGCTTGTCCGCCGTTGCCAGCTACAGTAGTAATAATTCCCGCGGTAGACACTTTGCGCACGCGGTTATTTCTGCGATCTGTAAAAAAAACATTTCCCGACTTATCTACTGTAACGCCATTTGGCCAATATAGGGAAGCAAGGAGGGCTGGGCCATTATCGCCTGCAAATCCCTGGGTTCCTTTACCTGCTACGGTTATAATGGTTCCGGTGGTTGTAATTTTCCGGATACGATTATTATATTGATCTGCAAAGTACACATCACCTGCTGCATCGGTAGTGATACCATCGGGTCCCCACAATTTAGCAGCGGATGCAAGACCATCCCCCGTCCAACCGCCACCGCCGGAAAGCCCGGCAATAGTAGTTATGATACCATTTGTGGCAACTTTGCGGATGCGATTATTGCCATAATCAGTTATAAACAGGTTTCCTGACCGATCGACTGCCACCGAGGTGGGAAGATTTAACCTTGCCAAATTTGCCGCTCCGCCATCACCGCTAAAACCAGGACTGCCGCTGCCGGCAACTGTAGTAATTACTCCCGCGCTGTTGACCTTCCTGATACGGCAATTTTCCCTGTCAACAATATAAATATTACCAGATCCATCGGCTGCTACGCCAACCGGATGGTATATTTGTGACTTTGTAACTGGGCCGTTATCACCGCAATAACCGCCACTACCGTTACCGGCTATGGTGTTAATAATTCCTGTGCTAACGGTTACTTGGCGTACACGAAAATTACTGGAGATTAAAACATTACCTGCATTATCAACTGCCACATTCCTGGGAGCTTTTATATCTGCAGTGGTTGCTGCTTTACCATCTCCTGTAAAACCTGTGCCTCCGGTTCCGGCCAATGTTGTTACAATCCCACTTGTATTTACCTTTCTAATCCTGTTATTGTAAGTGTCCGCAATGAAAATATTTCCCGACCTGTCAACTGCAACACCGTTGATAGCGTTGAACTTAGCAACGGTAGCCAATCCTCCATCGCCACTAAAACCGTACGTACCGGTTCCTGCCACAGTGGTAATGATCCCGTTTGCATCTACTTTCCGTACAATGCCAAAAGTATTATCGCCGATAAATATTTCACCGGCGCTGTTCAATGCTATAGCTGATACATATCCTAGCTGGGCTGATTTTGCCGGGCCATTATCCCCGCCTCTACCGCTTACACCATTACCGGCCACAGTACTGATAATACCGGCGGGAGTAATTTTGCGTACCCTCCTGTTAACATAATCAGCAATAAATAAATTACCCGATCCATCTACCTCCACTGCCACAGCCCCGTTTATTTTTGCAGCTGTTGCAGGACCGCCATCACCTGAAAATCCTGGCGCACCGTTTCCTGCAATTGTAGTGATGATGCCGGAAGAAGACACTTTACGAATGCGATGGTCATAATTATCAGCGATGTAAATATTTCCACTACCATCCACTGCCACCTTCCAGGGGTTCTTTAACAAGGCCGAAGTCGCTGGTCCGCCATCACCTTTAAACCCATAGATACCAGTGCCTGCCACTGTACTATAAATACCAGCAGTAGATAATTTAACTACCACGTGCCTGTCGGGAACAGCTATATACAGGTTGCCAGCTGCATCCATAGCTTGTCCTACAGGATTGAGGCCAATAGAAGTGGCATTATAGCCATCCCCTGTAAAGGTTCCCACCAATGTGTTGATGGTCTGTGCGTTTAACGCACTTTGAAAAATTGTAAATAAAATAGCTAGAGAGTAGAAGTACTTCTTAATCATTAGGCGACATTTATGTTATGAAAAAAGGTTTTAGGATCTATTATATATTGGATTTTTATTTAATGACTTCAGAGAGGAACGGTCGGACGCACAGTGCAAATTTTATACCGAAACGTTAAATTTGGAGAGTTATTTTGGAAATTTAGCTTAATTTTTTTCCACATCAAAATAATCTGTTATTTATTTTAAAGAAAAATGAGACTTCATATTTTTTATAATGGATAGAATCGCGGCATTTTAACCTGACTTTAAGGGCGGACTATTACTTCAACACATTGGGATAGAACGCATGCGTGCAAATGCGTAGATGGGATGCTTCGGGGTTGGAATGCAACGCATCCTCCCAGATTAAGCTGCATTGGAGGCATTTTATTAAAGAAAATATTTTAGAGAAAAATTATTTCCGCGAACGCCACAATTCATACTTCAGAAATATTTGCAGGGAGCTGTTTCTTTCCCGTCGTTGCTCACCGCCTGGTAGGTTGAATTTTAGATATGGCTGCAGGCCAAAAGAATAACGGGCGCCAACAGACAATCGCTTGCGACGGTATTGTATATCAATAAGACCTTGCGTGAATAGATTTACAAAATTGCTGTCCGATTTTTTCTGGCTTAATGTTGCGGTGCTCAACAAGGAGTCAACTTGTGTAACAGGAGTGACGACAAAAACCTCCTGGTTTACGATAGCGCTTTTGAACTTATTGAAACTTACGCCTGCACCGATTGACAGATTTGGCAAAACAAAATAATTAAAACTGAGTGGCAATTGATGATAATATGTTTTTTTGATGCTGCTGTTTTCGAATTTTGCTAAAAAGCCGCCTGTAGTATCCAACGGCGTGCTTTTAAATAAAATGCCCTTTGTGTATTGCGGTGCGCCATACCTGAATTCTGATTGGATGAACCATTTTTCCTCCTTATACATTCGTACAAACAAGGAGGGAATATAATCACCGAGCGAATTTTTTCTACCGGATGAATTGTATGGATTTGTTTTTTGACCAGCTATTGGTATCAACTGCTGAAGGCCTAAGCCTGCGGCAAAATGAAGTTTCTTTTCTTTGATTGAATCCTGCTTTTTGTTTGCAATATTAGCAGTATCCAACACGCTTTTTTTGATAATTGAATCATTCGCCTGTCTGCCTTTTATTGTGGCAACTGGAGCATCTTTTTGTTTGTTCTTTGGCTGTTGCTGTGCTTGTTCGTTATTAAGCTCATCATCAATTGCCTTTGGTTGATCATTTATTACAGAGTCCGACCCAGGAGCTCCGGCAATGGTCGTCTTTATATGCCCTTTTATGTTTTTAGTGATGGGTTGTTGACGACCTTTATTTTTTAGAAGATCGCTATTTTTTCGTTGCTTAAAAAAAACGTCTGTTTTAGGTTTGTTCTTCTTGATGGTAGTATTCCGGCTGATGTAAGATTTGCTATTCTTCAGCATTTGTTTGCTTTCGCTACTACCGTCAACTGTAATGGATGAAAGCTTTTTACTACCTGAAGCTGTATCAGTACTTTCGTCATTGGCTTCATTTCTATTCTCCAAAAGAGGAGTATTCTTAACCTTACTGGTGTCGTTATTTTGTTGCACCACATTTGTAGTATCCGATGATATCTTTCCCTGCTCTTTAGCATTTTTATGGAACCAGTCAAACGGATCTGCGGTAAACAAATAACCCATAACTACCAGCAATACCAGCAATGCTACGCTGCCGCAGCCCTTGAAAAAAAGCGGAACAATTGGTCTGTCCTCATCATCTTTCTTTAACCTGCGCTTCATATCCTCCCATGCCATATCCTCACTCGCAAGCGGCAGTTCCTCCAGCTTTTTCTTTAGCTCATCCTCGTATGGTAAATGTTCATTCATCAAACTAATTCGCTGAATTTATCATGGTTTGTAATTTTTTTCTTGCATCGCTCAAATGCCATTTGCTTGTTCCTTCAGTTATTTTCAATAGAGTTGCAATCTCTTTATGATTGTACCCTTCCATCACGTATAAATTAAAAACAGTTTGGGTAGCAACTGGCAACTGCCTGATCATTTCCAATAAATGCCCGGCTGATAATTTTGAAAATACCGAAGGCTCTATTTCGTTGACTGCAGCAATATCCAGGTCAACTGTTTGGATAGCTTTTTTATTTACACCTGCAAGATCAAGACAGCTATTAATAACAATGGTACGTATCCAGGTGTACAGTGATGCCCGTGCCGGATCGTACCATTGTATGTTTTTAAATACTTTATAAAACCCCGTGTTCAAAGCCTCCATTGCATCCATATCATTTTTCGTATAGCGAAGACATAGATTCATCATAGCCTTATAGAAGCTCCTGTATAATGCTTCCTGGGCCTTGCTGCTGCCGGATTTGCAGCCGCTTATTATTTCATTTATTTGTTGCTCCTCTTTTATCAAAAAAAATCAATGCTTTAAATCATAGTGGTAAAAATGAACGTGAGCTGTTAGCATTAAAAGTATCGTTTTATGCGAAAGCTGCAATCAATATTATGCGTAACGCCAAGGGCTGATGAATCCTTGAAATTGCCGGAAAAATTTCCTTCATAAAATTCTCCTGCGTGTTGAGGAAAAGCAGTGATCGTTACATTTATAGGTATCGGCATTTGAATGCGCCGAAAGTTATTGGTGATCATGTCGTTTAACCCGTAACTACCAGCTTGTGACTGACCGGTAAAATTAAAACTTAGCACGTTCAACGCATCGTAGCCCTGCACAAAAGTGTTAAATAATGTGCCCGGGCCTGAACCACTAAAAGCAATTAACGAATCGTAAAGATTGGAAATAGTATAATCTGCACCATCAAGTGTATAGTTCATGAACTGCGTTGACGAGGTGCCACAAGCGGTAATATCACCGGCATCAGTGAGAAGCGTACTGGCCAAGATCGTTATCATAGCCCCCTGCTGTTGTGCAGCTTCATCAATACCAATGATTTCAAATTTAGGTGCAACTGCACACGAAACAATACTTATAGAAAATTCGCCATTCTTATTAGCGCCTACAGTAGTGCTAATGTTGTTCCAATAAACCATTGCGTAACCTTTAGACACAGGCGTATTATTACAGGTGAGTAATTTTCCTTTAAGGGTGAAGAGAAAGGATTGGTTTGCGGGAATTACGATTGTTCCCAGGTCGGTATTATCGGCGAATGGGCCAATGTTCTTCGAATAAGCTACGCCGTAACACTCATTCAAGACCTCCAATACCAGGTTCTTGTTTGCTGGTATCAAACCGCTTACCTGGCCAAGTGAATCGGTGTAGCCATAGGCGTATCCCGCAGATGATGTATCAATTCTTACTCTCACATTCAAGTTATTTAACAGCAAGCCATCCGAGGTTTTGAAGATGGCTGAAAAGCTTATGGAAGGATATGGCACATCACAGTTCCAGTAAGTAAAATGTTTTACATCTGCTATATAATTTTTCCCTGATTTTTTAGCTGTTCCTTCCTCTTTCCAAATGCCCGTTGTTTCATCAACATACCAGCAACTAATTAGGGCTGGCGCCGTAGATAAAAGATTAGATGGAATGGCTGTGGTAAGTTTAGCGGTACTGCCGGCAGCTATTTGCAATTTTTCGCCTGCGGCCGATTCGAGCTCTACAGCAAGCATTCCATAAGATGATAACACTACCCTGTTTTTATCTTTGTCATCAGCCATAAAAGATCCCGGAATTGTATTGCCAATATCTCTTGAAGATGGATCGATATAAACAGCGTACACTTTTACATCTCCTCCATAAACAGTTCCCGATTTTGTTACGGCATTTGCTGGCAGCGAAATTTTACTGCCGTTCGATAATGTTGCCTCACCACCCGTTACTGAATTGATCGTACCTGCAAGTATTTTCGGTATGAGTTTAAACATCACCTGGTTTACTCCTTTCGTCGCCCTGAAGGAGCGGTAAGCTTTAAAATAACCGGCCTGTTCTGCTACCACCAATGATGCATTTCTATCAAGCGCTGCATCTGCAATGCGAAAATATCCATTCGCATTAGTGACACTGGTTTTTGTTCCTGCTGAAATTTTTACCCCGGCAGCCGGCTGTCCGTTTTCATCCAATACATTTCCTTGCAATGTTGCGGTAATTGGAGACGACTGGATGTTTTCCTCTGCGGAAAATGCCGGATGCCGGCTCAGTTCCTTTTGACAATTAAAAGAAAAGGCAGCGACAGAAACCAGGATGAGTACATGATAGATCGTTTTCATAAAAAGTTATTTTAGTCATGTACTGTAGCCGGTTAAAAAAGGTTGGGTAGTAAGAATAATATTTTTTTAAGGTCATTTTTTAATTTACGCTGCTACATAATACATTGACCGCATGATTCCGTAAGGATGATACCTGCATTTAAACTCAAAAGCATTTTCTATAATCATGGCCTTGTGAAGTTTTCCTTTGAGGCGGATGAAGGCGCTGCTACGTTGAAATAGTTCATCTGTAAGATGAGCGCTCGAATCGGCAGGGCATGATATTTGTCAACTATTTGCAACTCTGCCGATGAGAAACCGGCCTGCAATTATCCTATTTAAAAAACATTTATCAGATAACATTACCTCCGAATGATTAAGAAATCCTGTCTCCTATCCTATCTATTGTTATTAATATTTATAGCTGGAGGGCAAACACCCAAGACTTCTTTACTATATGATTTTGTAAATGAACAGCGGCAAACTTTACGGATCATCGATTCGATCAGCCTGTTTAAACGAACTACTATAGCGCCTTCCGGCAAAATAAATGCATCGCTTTCTCAAAAATTATTGTTGGTGATAGACAAGCAGGCAAGCCTTAAAATCTACAGGGATAAAGCTGCAGGTATATCCCTCAAAGTCCCCTCCGCTACCGGTACTGATTACAAGCTTGAATTGGTAATGCAGGATATCAGCAGCAACGGAAATATATTAATAGGTACAATTAATGGAGCAGGCGCTGGCAAAAAAACTGGCATGGGGCAGGGTTTGCATTATCGCGGTTATATAAACGGCGATCCCCTGTCGATAGCAAGCTTTAGCGTGTTTGCAAATGGAGAAGTGATGTTGCTTTTCTCGAATGATAAAGGCAATTTTAATATTGGAAGTACAGGCGGCAACATGGGGGAGTATGTTTTATATAATAGCAAGGATATGCTGGCGTCGCCAACCTTTGCATGTGACGCTATACCGGTTCCGGGAATAAATCCCGTTCAACAAATTGGAGCCCTAAAAACTGCTGCTGTTCCAACGCTTTTGTGTAAAAAGGTGCGGGTGTTTTGGGAGGCAGACTATAAACTATTTAGCCAAAACTTTAATTCTGATACTACAAATACTGCCAATTACCTGGCGGGATTATTTAACCAGGTTGCTATCATGTTTCAAAACGAAGGTATTACCATAGAGCTAACCGATACCTATATTTGGGTAACGCCCGATCCTTACAACACAGGAACTTCTTCTGATGCGCTCAACACATTTAAAACGAGGTGGAATAATCTTAATAATAATTTCAAAGCTGATATGGCATTGTTAATTGATGGGGGAAGCACTCATAACGGCGGTATTGCCTACATACCAAATGGCCTTTGCACCAGGAAATTTAATTATGGTTACGTGAATGTAAGTGGCAGTTTTAATACTGTGCCCGTTTACTCCTGGGATGTGTATGCGCTCACGCATGAAATGGGGCACCTGTTTGGATCGAATCACACACATTGGTGTGGCTGGAACACCGGGCCTGGCGGCACATGCGGCGCTATTGACGATTGCGAAACATTGCAGGCCGCAGGCGCCTGCAGTACTTGTCCTGTTACTACTTCCATTCGTCCATCAGCGCCAGCAGGTTTTCAAGGAACTATTATGAGTTATTGTCACCTGAAGGCGGGTATAGGCGTAAATCTTGCAAATGGGTTTGGCCCTTTGCCGCAGGCCTTTATTCGAAATGCAGTTAATAACAGCGCCTGCCTTTTTGCTGATAATAAATGGACAGGGGCTATAAACACGGCGTGGGAAAACGCGACCAACTGGAGTTGCGGATCCATTCCAAATTCAACAACGGATGTAACTATCGGGAGCGGGCTCACTAACTACCCAGTGATAAGCAGCGCAGCAATTTGCCGAAGAATAGTGCAGCAACCTAATACAGACGTGTTGGTGAAAACAGGCGCTACACTCACACTTACCGGTCCACCAAATTAACCAGGCACTGGCTTCAACATTTTTATAATGGCGGCGTGTTAGGAAATTCTGCCTGTAGAAATGCGTTCCATGCTTTGATAGCCTGCGAGGTGGTTCGTTTTTGCTCCGGCCCCATTTCGCCGTAGGTGAGTTCACTCCCTTCAGGAATAAATATCGGGTCCCAATTAAACTTATAATCGCCACGTGCAAAATCAGTAATCGATCCCTGGGTTTTACCTTCGTGCAGCCGTATACGTTTTCCGTCACAATAGCCAATGATCGACCGGGCAGTTGCTTCTCTTGAATCTTTTTCACTTAAAAAACCACACAGCCTGTCGCCAACAGCATCCCATACTATCTGGCCAATGCCACCAGGCAAACCCGGCAGCGCTTTCATAAAAATTCCCCCATGTTCAACCACGCAGGGCACACCCAAATGCCGGTATGCCTCCAATGCTTTTGCCTTTACTATCACCTCTATATCTTCATGTAAAATTTCCTGTATGCTTTGCTCGATAATGCACAGTTCCACATTGTGCTTTTTTGCCACGTCATCTTTTTTAAAATGATCAAGGATTTCATTGATCTTATATGGGTTCCTTGTAACAAAATATATTCTCATAATAAGTCCTCCAGGAATTTATCAATGCTTTCTTTTTTATTGACAGGATTTAATTCAATAATAGAAACATTCCAGCGTGCAAGCAAAGTCCTTTGTATCTCGCCCGATCCAAATGTTGCAAGGTATGCGCTGGGCATTCTTTTCATGTCCCTCTTTACCTGTTGCCGCAGTTTGTGCAGTTTATATAGCATGAACCGGATGTTGATATCACTTAAACTATAACCGATGAATAAGAGACATTTGCCAAGCATATCGGCCCTTAATTTTATATCGATTGCAGACTCGAATTCGAGCCGCTCAAAATAATTTGATTCGGTAAGTACAAGACTTGAATCATCATTAAAAGAACCATGAAATTTTACAATTTGTGTTGCATCCTGCGGGGCTGAAGCGATGTCATCGATATTGGCAATTGTAAAGCATTTGATATTTTTTAATTCAAAGGTCCTCTCAATGATACGGTCGTAATTTGTTGTGTAGATAAGTGGAAGGGCCATATTAGCCAGCGCTGTGTGTGCTACCGATGATAGTATATCCTCGTCTGAGGGATTGAACAGACGATCCATTTCGCTTCTTAACGGCCCGATACTTCCTTTCATTGCGACATAATATTCTGCAAGTTGTAAGTAGTTTCCGTTCAACTTGTATACCTCGGGATCGTAACCTAACTGCTCAGCAATAATGTCAATCAATTTGGAAAAAGAAGGCAGGCCAAGCGGCATGGATAAGCCAGCGCCCACAAAAGGGATCAGCTTTCCTTCTTTCCTCAGGCTGCGCAGGTTTTCAAAATCGGGAACATTAATCATTTACAGGTTACATTGTTATTTACTCAAAAAAATTACAACCTTATCATCGGCTGATAGATTACTTAAAATTACTTTTTATTTTATTATCGCATTTAAATGTTATGATATCATACCAACCGGCAAATGATTACTGACCATTCACAGAATGTCCCCTATCATTTAATTAACGTAGTTCACGATGCGACTTGATTTACAAGAATACCCTAATAAAAAATGAGCCCCGTGGACTCATTATATTTAAACTCTCTTAATTCTACTTTGACATATTTAAAAAAATGTAGCTCACGGTTACGATAGTTTAATTATGGAACGAAAAAGATGCCATGAAAAAATACAGTACAAGTGAGTGACACAACGATGCCGCCATAAAAAAC
>JBDSAP010000395.1:0-6446 GCA_039922055.1 Ferruginibacter sp. | reverse complement strand
CGCAATTTTCTACGGTATATGGTATATCAGTAAAGGATTATGATGGTGATGGCAAACAGGACATCTTGCTGGGTGGTAATTTTTACCAGGGCAAACCAGAAGTTGGTATTTATGATGCCAGTTATGGACTGCTATTGAAAGGGGACGGTAAAGGAAATTTTATAGCTGTTAATGAAAAACAAAGCGGGATACTGGTAAAGGGCCAGGTCCGCAATATCGAAATGATTAAAGCGGGTAAAAAAGAATTAACCATATTTGCAATGAATAATGAGGCATTAAAAATTTTCGACTATTCAATTAAAAATAAGACGATTGCAACAGGGCAATAGCCGCTATTATAAACCCATTTAAAAAAGAATAACATGAAGAATGTAGTTGTCATTTTTTGTACAATGTTTTATTTAAATGCAAATGCTCAACACCCACCCATGAAGTCTTTGCTTAATAGAAAAGATTTGAAAGGATGGTACAGCTTTCTCCAATCAAAAGGAAAGAACAATGACCTGGAGAAAGTGTTTAAAATGGAGAATGGGGTGCTGCATATTTCAGGCAAGGAATTTGGATATATCTGCACGGAAAAAGAGTTTGACAATTTTCACCTGGCAGTGGAATTTAAATGGGGAATAAAAAAGTATCCACCAAGAGATGCAGACACCACAAAAAGAGACAATGGAATTTGTTATTATGTGCCAATGGATGCAAAAGATTCAGTGTGGCCAAAGTCAATTGAATGCCAGGTACAGGAAGGCGACGTAGGGGATATATGGCTAATTGATAGCACTACCGTTGTTATTGATGGTAAGCGAACCGTGCCAAAGGATTTTACGATGGTAAAAAAGAAAAAGGATAATGAAAAGCCAAATGGCGAATGGAACCTCGTAGAAGTGATCGTTAATAAGGGTAAGATCACTTATATCGTAAACGGTGTTGTAGTAAATGAAGCAGAATCACCATCTTTGAATAAAGGGAAGATATTGATACAATCAGAAGGTGCTGAAATTTTTTACAGGAAAATAGAAATAGCAGAACTCAATTAAGTAATTACTCTTCATTTTTTTATATAGGTAAATAATAATTTTTAAATTTTAAATAATATATAAATGAAACGGATACTTATTCTAGCAATTTTATTAACACCAATGTATTATTCAGTTCATGCACAGGCTAAGCCGGAAGCAACGGAGTATTATTCTCCGGTTCCACCGGTAATAACCCCTGGAAGTTCGTTTAGCGATGCCCCATCTGATGCGGTCGTTTTGTTTGATGGACGAAATATTGATCAATGGATAAATACCAAAGATTCGACACCGGCTAAATGGGTATTGGCAGATAATGTAATGACGGTAAATAAAGCCACCGGCGATATTCAAACAAGAGGCAACTTCACCGATTTTCAGTTGCACATTGAATATCGTATTCCAGAAAACATTACGGGTTCGGGACAGGCACGTGGCAACAGTGGAATTTTTTTGGCTGCGTTGCCATGGGGAGCTGGTGGATATGAATTGCAGGTATTGGATAATTATAAGAACACCACTTACGTAAACGGCCAGGTGGGTAGTATGTACAAACAGGCGGTGCCTTTGGCAAACGCCTGCAAAAAGCCTGGCGAATGGCAAACCTACGATGTCGTTTGGACAGCTCCTAAATTTAGTAAAGACGGTATCTTGATTTCTCTTGCAAGAGTTACAGCTTTCCATAATGGCGTGCTGGTGCAAAACAACGTTAGTTTGCTTGGAGATACTCCTTATATTGGCCAGCCTTCTTACAGGCCGCATGGAGCTGCACCTATCAAATTACAGGCCCATGGTGATAAAAGTGAACCTATAAGTTATCGCAATATCTGGGTGAGAGAATTATAGACTGTGCGCTTCCCATATTTATACAGATCGCTATTTATTCATGCAAGTCATAAGTTGGTGGAAATATATGAAGCACCTGGTTTCAATAGCATTAATATTTGTTACCAATTTTGCTTTAGCAAACAAGATTGATTTTATCAAGACGGACAAAGACGTTCTAAAGTTCTTTACCGAATTGTATAAAAAGGAATACGCCGATGATAGTTACGTCTTCCTCATAGGAAAACCTGATCCGACATACCGGGACTTTATTTGTGACAGTGTAAGCCTGACATGGAATGTAAAAGAATGGCAAAAGGTTGATTTCGATGAAGACAACTGTACCGACCTTTTTATCAGGGTATTCTTTCGAAATCGCGTCAATGATGGGGGTCAATTTGAAATTTTTACAGTAATGGGTAACAATAATAACACCTACTCTCTCCAACCACTACCGGAATATTTTATGCCGCACTGCAAAATAGCTACACCAATTAATATTTCAGGCAAATCACTTTTACTTTATCGTCATTACAAAACAGAGTATACCATAGACAGTTTGTCTAATAATGATACCACTCTTTTCCAAGGCAATAGTATAAATTATTATGAAGTAGGACGAACTGATACGTTAATTTACCTGTTCGGTGGATTCGTCGAATTAAATACAAAAAAATTCAGCCCACCTGTTAAATCATTTTTTTTCCAAACTTCCTTATGTTTTGGTGATTGCCCACAGTTTCAACTTAAAGTATCCCGAGATGGAAGCGCAAACTATAACGCTGGAATGTATAGTGGCAAAGAAGGATATTTCGAAACCACTATCAAACCCCAACACTTAGATCAAACGCTATCGCTGATTCATTATTTGAACATCCCAGACCTGAAGAGTAACTATGAATGCTTAGTTACAGACCTTCCTTCTTGTACACTTAAAGTCTACTTTGAAGACGGCACTATAAAGGAATTATACGACTATGGACAACAGGGAACGCTTGGTTTAGTAAGGCTATACAAAATACTATTTGCGTTGCGGGAAAACCAGGAGTGGAAATAGTACTATAGAAAAACAAACTACATTTACGGGATTGTACAAGAAGAGAAATTGATTTCGCCTGTTTATAGACGCTTAATCATCAGTTAAGCTATATAACATTATGGCTCCACAAATATCTTCGGCTCCATATTATTTCTAACTATCACCAGGGCTTTTTTCTTTCCAGCCATATTCATCCATTGCATTTCCCTTACCTCGCCTTCCGCAAACATTAAACTTGTTTGAGATAGAGTTTTTTTATCAAACTTCATAATTGGTAAAAGTGCATTATCATATCTCCCTTCAAAAGGCAATATGCCATAAAAGTTGCCCCCGCCAATAATCGATTGTTGCTTTAATTGCGCAAAAGCAAACAGAGGCATCCATTGAAACTCCTGGGGCATTTGAACCGTATCAAAATTAAAGTTGCCCTTATTGATTAAAACAATTGAAGCTAAAGTATTAGCATTCAAAATAACAGCGCCTTCTAACTTGTTTCCAAAAATTTCTTCTACTGTTTTTCCTGCAAGCTTCTCATAGCTCAGAAATTGTTTATTGATATAAGGCAATTGTTTTTCTAAAGTTTCTTTTCCCAGGAAAGTATAGTACTTCCCGTCCTTTGCAATGGCCAACACCTGGTCGATATTATGGTTGTTGTCAAAATCTTTACAATATAATTTAAGCGGGTACTTTTCTGACGCGGTAAGTTTTGTATTCAATCCATAATTGCCCAACAGGATATCGGGCAATCCATCGTTATTTACATCTGTTACAAAAACGCTTTGCCACAATCCCGTTAAGTTGTTGATCAGTTGATTATTGATTTTTGCCAGTTTGCCTTTTGTGTTCTGGTAAATGACTGGCGCATTCCATTCTCCCACAGTAATCAATTCAGGATATCCATCATTATTTAAGTCTTGCCATGCCGCCGATGATACCATTCCGGTTTCATTGAGCCCAACAACCGTTTGGTTAATAATGGTGAAAGCGCCTTTATTATTATTGAGCAGATACGACCTCGTGTCTCCGCCGTAATTGAGTGCACTGGCTCTTCCACCAACAAAAATATCCATATCGCCATCCTTATCATAATCCGCTATGGCAACGGCTCCCTTATTTTCGTACAACGGTGGAAGTGAGGTTGATTTAATGAAATCGCCTTTGCCATTATTTAAATACAATCTATCCGCCAAAGCACTGACGTTACCATAAAATTCGCCGCCACCACTGGCCACATACAGATCCTTATCACCGTCATTATCAGCATCAAAAAAAACTGCTTTCACATCTTCACAAAGTGAATCATTTGAAATGGCTGGTTGAGGTATCCAGTTAAATTTTCCCTGTACATTTTGTACAAATAAAGCTGCTGGCTGGCCCCTGGCCCCCCCCAAAAAAATATCATCAAGGCCATCGTTATTTACGTCTGCTACAGCTAATGCCGGCCCAAGCGTAGACAACAAATGCGGAATAAATGGATTGCGGTTGAAATCACTAAAAGATAAGTTTTCATTGTGTTTCCAATTCAAATTTATTGCTGAAGTAATATCAATCAGAGATGGCGCCGCTTTTTTGTTGATCAGTTGATCGATAAACAATGCCTGATCCGCAATGCTGTCCTTAGCGTTTGAAAAATTTACAAGAAGCCGTTGATTGGATTTTACATTATACATTCGTTGCACCTTGTTACCAGGCCATAAAACAATTACTGAATCTATTACACTTGCACTGTCAAATCCAAAACTAAGCAAGGGTTCTACGCTGCTCATAAATCCCCTGGTAGTTTGCAATTCCTGGTATTGCAATTTATTTTTCGCGAATGCATATACCTTAGTTCCGATACCAAATTTATTTGCTGCTGCACCAATAAATTTCACAGATAAATAATTTTTATTGGCCAACTCTCTTACTTCATTTTTGAAAATGCCAGCCTGTTCATTTATATTATTTACCACCAGGTCCAGATCACCATCATTGTCCAGGTCTGCATACGAAGCACCATTGCTTAATGTTGGTTTATCGAAACCATATTCTTCTGCCACATTTGTGAATCGCAAATCACCATTATTTAAAAACAAATAATTTTTTTTTGCAGCATCCCGCATGTGATCAAAAAGCTTGGCATCGTGAGACCTGTAGTCTTTTGATTGGCCGATCTCTATGGCCTCACTGGACTGGAACCTGATGAAATCCAAATCGTTTAATCTTCTCTTGATGCCATTGGCAATAAAAATATCTTTATTGCCATCCAGGTTAAAATCGGCGCCCAACACACTCCAGCTCCAGTCAGTAGCAGCTATCCCGCTATATAAACCTGTTTCTGCAAAGCGCTGCCCATTATTCATATTCACCTGAAGGCAATTCCGGCTGTACTGATATTGATATCCCATCCTGCCATACAGGTCTTCGTACTCATCGTGCGATTCATCACTCATGCTTCTTTTAATTTCCCTCTCCTCGTCCGGCAACATATCCAGTGTTATAAGATCTGTATGGCCATCGTTATTAAAATCTACCGCATCATTCCCCATGCTAAATAAACTTTCATGGCCAAATGCAGTTAAGTTTTGATCCCGGAAACCTCCTTGTTTATTATTAATAAAGTAATAATCATTCTCATGAAAATCATTACCGACATATACATCATCCCAGCCGTCATTATTAAAATCTGCAACCGCTATCCCCAATCCATATCCTAACGCCGAACTGTATAGGCCGCTCTCTTTTGTGATGTTCGTAAAATGATTCCCATCATTTCTAAAAAGCTTGCAGCCACTTACGTCACTATACTCACTCCTTAAAGATGTGTCGCCATAAGACGATGTTTGATGGATAGAATGTTGTATTAAAAACATATCCAAATCTCCATCTTTATCAAAATCAAAAAAAGCAGCTTGTGTGCTATAACCCGCCGCGTCGAGGCCGTAACTTGCGGCACTTTCAACAAAAGTGCCATCGTGGTTATTGATAAAGAGCTGATTTTTTGAATGTTGAAAATATACTTTTGTACTGGCAGGGCCCGTACTTTTCGGCCGGTGATTGGCTACTGCACATACATAAATATCAAGCCATCCATCACCGTTTACGTCAGCCATAGTAACTCCGGTACTCCAATCAGCGTTCCCTTTTACTCCTGCCTTAGCGGTGATATCTTCAAATTTAAAATCACCTTTATTGAGATATAGTTTGTTGCCGCCCTGGTTGGCTACAAAATAAATATCTGCAAGTCCATCATTATTAATATCTCCCGTAGCCACTCCCGCTCCATTATAATAATATAAATAATCAAACACATTTAAGGTATCCGTATCATTAACGTGATTAATAAAATCGATACCGGTAGTTAAGCTATTTAATTGGCCGAACGGGGAGATTTTCTTTTTACAGCCGTTAAAAACTATCAAACAGAAAAACAGGAAGAGGAAGTTGTATAAAATATATTTTATCATTACAATTCGTATGGCAAATAATTCAAGGCCCGATGGATTAAATTTTTTTAGTGGATTCACAGTTTGCCTTTTGGAAGAAGGCGTTGTTTAATTATAATAACTAATATTAATAAAGGCTTT
>JBDSAP010000394.1:0-2924 GCA_039922055.1 Ferruginibacter sp. | reverse complement strand
GTTGAAATGGGTGACCAAAGCGGTAAACATTATCTCGAAAGATGGGAACTGCTGAATGCATATTCGGGCTGCATGATAGGCAACCCTGCGATTCCGGTAATTGCGGATGCGTATGTAAAAGGGATTCAAAATTTTAATGTTCCCAAAGCTTATCAATATGCATTGAACACGGCGGAAAAATTTGGCAATGGTGATAAAGGATACACCTATCAATCTTTTGGTATCTCTAACACACTTGAATATGCGTTTGCTGAGAGTTGCCTGGCAGATCTTTCTAAAGCATTGAGCAAAATGGATGATGAAAAAATCTATCGTAAAAGAGCACAGAGCTACAGAAATATTTTTGACACAGCAACCGGATGGTTCAGGCCCAAACTTAAAGATGGTGAATGGGAGCCAATGCCTGCCGAGGGCCGTCTTAAAGAATGGTACGGCACCATCGAATGCAATCCATACCAGCAGGGATGGTTTGTACCACATGATGTAAAAGGCATGGTGGAGTTAATGGGTGGCAACAAAAAAGTGATAGACGATCTCACCAACCTTTTTGATAAAACGCCGGAGAATATGATGTGGAATAATTATTACAATCATGCCAACGAACCGGTGCATCATGTTCCTTTTTTATTCAACCGTGTGGGTGCGCCATGGCTTACACAAAAATGGACGAGGGCAATTTGCAAACGTGCCTATCACAATTCTGTAGAAGGTCTTGTGGGTAATGAAGATGTTGGCCAGATGTCTGCCTGGTATGTATTAGCGGCGAGTGGTTTTCATCCAATCGCCGCAGGAAATTTGCGCTACGAAATTACCAGCCCTGTCTTTAATAAAGTAATCATTCAATTAGATAAACAATATGCCAGTGGTAAAACATTTATCATCATAGCAAAAAATAATTCACCCGAAAATATTTATATACAATCTGCCACCTTAAATGGAAAGGTTTATCCTTATTGCTTTATAAGTCATACTGATATTGTTTCCGGTGGTGTTCTGGAATTACAAATGGGCAGTGAGCCAAATAAGGAGTGGGGCAGGAGTGAATAGTGAATCAGTGTCGTTTTCTTTATAAATTTTCACGCAAAGAAAGGCAATGAGCAAAGCCGCAAAGTATATTTCTTCTTCTTTGCATTCTTACCTTGTATTACTTTGCGGCTTTGCGTGAAAGGTACAGACGAATGGTGAATTGATGTTAAATAGATTTAAAATAACCGAATGAAAAAATTATTAGTAATAGTCACTCTTTTTATCAGTGCAATTTCATACGCACAAAAAAGCCCTCAACCTTTTAAGGCCGGTGATAAAATAGTATTTGTGGGCAACAGCATAACAGAAGCTGGCTTTTATGAAATGTATATCTGGCAATATTATATGCTGCATTTTCCCGGAAGAAAGATCACCGTATACAATGGCGGTATTGGTGGTGATGTGGCTGGTAATATTTTGGCAAGACTGGACGAGGATATTCTTGTGAAGAAGCCGACAGTGTTAGTACTTACTTTCGGTATGAATGACAGCCGATATTTTGAGTACTTCAATACAGCGGAAGAAAAAGTAAGAAAGGAAGCCGTTGCAACCTCTTACGAAAGTTATCTCGGGATAGAAAAAAAATTGCAAGCCGTACCAGATATGCAGAAGATCATCATGACATCATCGCCTTATGATGAAACGATGACTGGTCCTAAAAATAATTTTCATGGTAAGTATAAAACTATGCAGGAGATCGCCAGGTTTCAACGGGAAGCCGCGGCCAAAAACAAATGGGCCTTTGTAGACCTGATGGAACCAATGGATGCAATTGATGTTCGTGAGCAACAGAAGGATACCAATTTTACCATGACCGGACCTGATCGTATTCATCCCGGCAGTGCCGGGCATTTTGCAATGGCCTGGTTATTTTTAAAAGCGCAGGGACTTGCAAAATCGGTTGTTGCGGATATTAACATAAATGCTGCTACAGGCAAACTGGCAAAAGGAATTAATTGCGTAGTCACCAATATAAAATCGACGCAGGGGAAATTAAGTTTCGACTACAAAGCAAAATCATTGCCTTTCCCAATCGACAGTGTGGCCAGGGTTTGGGAGAATTCTCAAAAGCAATCCGATGCATTGGCCGTGATACCTTTTACAGAAGAATTCAATAAAGAAATGCTGGCGGTAACCGGTTTAAAAAAGGGCGGCAATTATGAGTTGTCTATTGACGGGGAAACGATAGGTCAATGGAATGGATCGCAACTTAGTAAAGGTGTTAACCTTGCTGTGCTGGGTAACACGCCACAATACAACCAAGCAAAACAAGTCGCTGATCTCAACCTCCAATACCACGACCTGGAAAAAAAATTCAGGTCTTATTACTGGCTACAGTTTAATTATTTTAAGAAAAAAGGAATGATGTTCCAGGATACAGAGGCAGCCCTTGATTCAGTAAATGCTGATGCGGCAAAAGACTGGGGCGTGGCATTTCAAAAAGATAACTATCAACAAGCAAGAAAAAAAGAAGTAAGGGATAACTGGGAGAAAGAAATGCTGGCATTAAAGGAAAAAATGTACATGATAAGTCAACCAGTAAAACATTCAATGATCATTACGCTGGTGAAATAAATAATTGGTAAGAACATACAAACTATTAAGTCTTGGTCTTTAAATTTTTGGTTTTGGTAACGCCAATGGATTTGCCGGCGTATTAACGCTGGCTCATCCGCTGGTAAAATATTTTGGTTAAAAAAAATCACTCAAATGATTATGCGGAATTTTTATTTTATCGCTACTTGCATTTTGTTGTTGACAATCTCCTCATTTGCACAACAAAAAACAACGTTACAATTTGCGGATGTTTTGCAAAGCAATATGGTATTGCAGCAAAATAAGCCACTTACAATTTGGGGCACAGGAGTACCGGGAGCAAATATAAAAATTAATGCCGA
>JBDSAP010000393.1:0-6804 GCA_039922055.1 Ferruginibacter sp. | reverse complement strand
CCTTATGGAAGATTGCAAAGTGTATTGCTTGATAAGAATTCAATAGTGGTGGCTTATGATTACCTGCGTGGCGAACCAAGGACAAAGATAAAGAAAGAAGAGGAGCCTAAAGGTGATTGCATTGACTGTGGAATGTGTGTGCAGGTATGCCCCACCGGTATCGACATTCGCAATGGTACACAGATGGAATGCGTGAACTGTACTGCCTGCATAGATGCCTGCAATATGATGATGGAAAAAGTGAACAGGATGCCCAACCTGATCAAATACGCCAGTGAAAATAATATTGCAAAAGGAGAGAAGCCAGGGTTTACATACCGGATCAAGGCTTATACAGCGGTACTTGTAATTCTAATGGGGCTATTAACAACATTGCTTGTTACCAGGTCGGTGTTCGACGCAACCATATTGCGTGTACCGGGGCAATTATTGCAGGAGAATAAAGATGGTACCATCAGTAATCTCTATCGCATTAAGATCGTAAACAAAAGCAACGATACAAAACCTTATCACCTGGCCATTGCTGAAAAGGATGCGTCGCTTTCTTTTATTGGAAAGAAACTCGATTCTTTAAAACCGGTGATGGAAACAGAAGAAACATTTTTTATAAAAGTTCCAAAAGAAAAGATCACCCGGCGAAAGGATTATTTCACCATACAGATCATGTCGGGAAACAAACTTATTCAAACACAAAAAATTTCTTTCATAGGAGAATATTAGTATGGCAAACAAATTAACACACAGCGGAAATGTGATTATGGCTGGCTTCTTTATGATGCTGCTGTTCATGAGTTTTTTAGTGTACAAGTGCATGACACAACGTACCGATATGGTTAGTGCAAATTATTATGAAAAGGAATTGCACTTCCAGGATAATATAGATGCCAAACGAAATGGGGATGCTTACCTGTTTGAAGTAAAAGTAAATCACTCAGGGCTGGATGTAAAAATTCCGGTTGAATTGGCTGCAAAAATGCAGGACGCAACGATCAGCTTTTATTGCGCAGCAGATAGCCGTAATGATAAAGTGCTGAAGCTTGTTGAAGGCAATGGCATCTATACAATCAGCACAAAAGGCTGGAAGCACATGAGCTATATCGCCAAAATATCATTGGTGAATAATGGCAAAACTTATTATAAAGAAATACCGGTAACTATTTAAGGATTTATCATGCATTGATAAATATCAACGATGTCATACCTGCTTTTTATATCAGCGCTTGTACTTGGTTTTGGAGGCAGTCTCCATTGTGTGGGAATGTGTGGGCCGCTTGTAGTTGGTATGCCTTTTCACCGGGTGAATAATAAGCCATTTGCAATTCTTTTGTACATGTTAGCCAAAGCACTTGCCTATGCATCCCTGGGTGTATTGATCGGGATTATTGGAAAGGGTTTTGCAGTGTTGGCTATGCAACAGGCATTATCTTTTACTGCCGGACTTTTCATCATCATTTTCGCTTTATTGCCACATCTTTTACGGAAAATAAAAATGCCTTCATTACTCAGCAAGAGAATGGCTGCGTCCTACAGCAAGGTTTTAGAGAAGCCATCGTTAAATCACTTTTTTGCGTTTGGTTTTTTTAATGGCTTATTACCTTGCGGCCTGGTATATGCAGCACTTGCGGCCGCGTCGGTGACGGCTTCGCCCTGGGGTGGAGGCTTCTATATGTTCCTTTTTGGAATTGGCAACAGCCCCGCATTGATCGCTGCAATATTGCTAAAAAATAAAGGCAGCCTGGTATTCAGAAAGTATCTTTCAAAGTTTTCACTGGTGATCGTACTGGCAACAGGATTGCTTTTAATGCTGCGGAGTTTTGAAGGTGTGCATACACATTCAGGTGTTGGGCATGCTGGCAGGCCGGCGGATTGCTTGCCAACGAAATAAGTTATGCTTAAACTTTTGTACTCTTTATTTAAAGCATTGTGTTTGCTATTCGCTTTGCTGAAATTTATGGTTCAGGGGGCACTGCATTTGAACTTCGATTTGTCTTTAAATATCTGCTTTCCCATGAATCTTATTTCTATATTCAGTACAAGAAAGAGGCATGGAAAATAAAGATGACAAGTGACCCATTTTCAATGTAACTGATCACGTGAACATTAAATGTAGTAAAACACGGAAAGCAAAAAAGGAAGTTGTCTTAGAGAAATCTCCACGTGACGAATTGAGTGGTTTGTGATACAAGTTGATCAGTTAGGTGATATGGTAGCAAACAAGGCTGCAAAGTAAACTGCGTCACAGTGTAACCAGAAATTGGTCATCTCAAGGGCTTTTATATTATTTGCTGCATGTTCATAGAAACTGGTGCGGAAATATATTCCGTACTCTGAACCACATTAGCCGAAGCTTGTGACTTTCCTATTGACGTATCTGGTTTTGTATTGTTGCAAATGTTTTGCGGTGTCTTACTGATGATGCCTACAATAAAGACAACAACATAATCTCATCTAACGCCTTTACCACTTTCGTACCCGGACTTTCCGGTGGTCTCAAATATCCTTCGCAATCACTTCATCCGCATCTCTTTGGTATCACTGCCATTATCAATACCCTCTCTACTACTTGTAAATCTGGCTATACCTGGTAAGTGTTTGCCCTATCTGATTAATGTCTAAATTGTAACTGAACAATAAAAGCAATTACCATGAAATTTGACTTTAAAAAATCGTTTACAAGCATGAAGTACCTTTTACTCATTCCTGCCTATATAGGCTGGCAGCAAGCACCTGCCCAGGTTGCGGTCAATAATGATGGGAGCGCACCCCATCCTTCTGCGCAGTTGGAAGTAAAGGCAACTGACAAAGGGCTGTTGTTACCAAGGGTAAGCCCGGCAGCAGTGGCGAACCCGGCAGAAGGCCTTCTGCTGTACAATACTACAAACAGTAAACTTAGCTATCGTACCGCAAACGGCTGGACCAACGTTGCTTCCGCTTCTGATCTTTACGCCCGTTTTCAAAATTCAACAGGGTACCAAGGCTCGGTTAACAATACTGCTAGCACTTATACCGAATATAGCTGGATTGTTCCGGCGGGGATCGTTACTATATGGATAGAGGCCTGGGCCGGCGGTGATTCCGGATCTCCAATTTCGGCAACTGCCACTACCAACAATTCCAACTCCGGGTTCTCGGGTGGCGACGGTGGTGATTTCGCAAGCTTCTTAGTGGATGTTACCGCAGGAGAAACGATTACTATACGGGTGGGCAGGGGTGGCGCTGGTGTCACCTCAGCGGTGGGGGGAGGACCTACCCAAATAATTACCAACGCGGCCCCCATAAGGACGTACAGCATTAATCAGCAAGGCAGAGGTATAAGCTACAACGGAGCTACATCCGGCGCAACTATTCCCGGGCTGTTACTATTTGTTGGCGGTCAGGATGGTGAATTTTCCGAAATCAGTTATGCCCAGTCCGGGCCTACTGAGTACCGCAGAATTTTCACAGGAGGTAACGGTGGGGATAGTTACCCTAATCAAAAGGGCGGGAAAGGAATTACGATGACATATAATGCCGTCACAGGAAATCCCTTAATAGGTAGTCTAATCATTGTTACCGGCAAAAATGGTGCAACCCCGGGAGCAGGCGGTGGCGCAAGTATTGGCGATGCGGGTGATGGCGGTGCAGGTTTGGTTATTGTTCATTGGTGATAGTGAGTGGCAAAGCCTTAACTTCCTATACCAATATAACCTGCGCTGCAATAAACTGAATAAGGAAACCTGCAAACATTTATCAGCAACGTTGAAGCGAGTCATATAAAGCTGAATGTAAGAATACATTTCCCCTTCATGAAATTGCAGAGCCGCACAGGTGAACGGAGCGTGATACCGCAGGCGCAAAGATTGTTGTTGTAAATAAATGAAAAATAAATTTTGTGTAACAAGCAATAGAGTTTCAATTGAACATCGTAGTATCACTCATTGTACTGTTGCCGGGCGCTGCCAAATACCTGCTAAACTCAGCAGCTAAGAGAGGAGACCCCGGCAGAACGAATATTTTATTAAAGCACCCCGGTGAGAAAAAATTCTTTACCTAGTTAAACCAAACAGCATAGCCTTGTCTTCGTAAATCCCATGCAAGCTTTTTCTCCAGTGCTAAAGCTTCCTCACGATTCATTGCTTTTACATTCAGATTTTCATACAAACTAGGGCGAAGATATATTCCATACTTTTCAACCACGTTAGCCGATAGCTTGTGACCTTTCTTATTTATGTATCCGGTCTTGTGTTGTTGCAAACGTTCTGCCGGTGTCTTACTGGTCATGCCTACATAGAGACACTCCAACGTGCCATTAAACTGCGGATTAGCAGCCCTGAACTTCCAGTCTTCGGTAAACACTTTTTTTGATAGTTCTACTACATATACCCGGTATGTCACTTTCGGCATTTATTTTATTTTTTACTTCTCCAAAGTAAGCAATATCAATCCTTCTAAACAAACTTGCTTCGAGCCTTCCTGCACTCGTAGTCTTGTGCCACAACGAGTTTTTGCCAAATAATCTTTTAATTAAAAACACTTCAAGCCAAGCCAGGCTGTATGAAAAACGTTCAGCACTTGGAACCTGATTGACATTGTATCCTTGTTCATGAGATAATTACCGGTATATTTTTCGAGTGTTTCTTTTGGTAAGATGTTTACTTTTTTAAAACAGGTTTATAAAAGTCCTTCCAGCCATACACCATTGCAACGCTTGAACTCAAAATAGCGACTGTATAAGGGGGTACACCTCCCAGCAGTTCTAAATTATCTTCTACTATAGATTGGCAAGATCGTGTGTTGTTCAATACCTGTAATACGACATCGATCCAAGGTATTTTGGTTTGACAAAAAATTTTTATTAGTACATGAAAAGGTGATAGTTACTTTTTAATTTGTCACATCTACCTTTCCAATAAAGTCCAGCACCAGACGTATCCCCGCACTAAAAAACCCACTCAAAAAGTGGGTTTGTGAACCGGATTGGATTCGAACCAATGACCCTCAGCTTAGAAGGCTGATGCTCTATCCAACTGAGCTACCGGTCCTGCGATTTTGCAAATATAGCATAAATGACCATTAACAAAAATGCCTGGCCATAAATGCAAAGCCGCACAAGTTATTTATCTATTAACCCTACAACCTTTTTCATTTCCTCACCAGTTATTACTGCACTTGAGGTGAAAGGCCGCGTTTTTTTCCAACCACGACATGCAGTTTCAATTTGGGCGCAAATGTACGTCACAATCATTTGTTGAGCAAACTGAGAAGAAAGTTTCTGTGATATTACAGTGAAGCATTGTTGATAAACAGGAGTAGATTCTACATTTAAAAATTTCGGATCAATAATTATAAATTTCTGCACTTATCAGTACGCAGGGATAGCAAACAAAAACTCCCGGCATTTCAAGCCAGGAGTTTTTGTTTGTATAATAAATTGCATTTATATCTACATTAATTTCTCCTCCAATTCCATCACTTTTTCAAATACAACTTCGTATTCTTTTTCAAGAGAGCCGATCTCTTTGGCAACCGATTTATAATCAGCTTCTGCCTGCTGAAATTTACCCTTGTTTGCATATCCATCCGGCGATGACATCAAAAGTTCCAAAGCAGATTTCTGTTTATTTAATTGTGCAAGCTTGTCTTCGATCTGCTGAAACCTATTCTTATTTCGTTGATATTCTTTTTTCAATTCCTTATCAACAGGCACACGTTGTTCGTTCTGTACTTTGCGTTGTTCTGCTTTCGGCTCTTCCTTTACAACTCCTTTCGGAACATTATTTTTCACGGGTTGCTGTTCCCTGTTTTTCTCTGCTTCTCTCTTTGCTTTCCACACTTCCCATTCTGCATACGCTCCTTTAAACTCCACTATTTTATGGTCTTCAATTTCCCAGATCTTGTTAGCGATCTTACTGATAAAATAACGGTCGTGACTTACCAGCACAATACTGCCTTCATATTTATTCAGCGCATCTACTAATAGATCCACAGAATGGATATCCAGGTGATTGGTAGGCTCATCTAACATGAGGAAGTTGGCCTTGCTCACAATCGTTTTCGCAAGCGCAACACGGGCCTTCTCTCCACCACTTAATACTTTAATTTTCTTGTCCACATCATCACCGCTAAAGAGGAAACAACCTAATAAACTTCTCAGTTCAAGATCGGTTTTTCCACTGCGGCTATCCTTCATTTCATCCAGTACATTATTATTAATATTCAGCGCCTCCAGTTGATGCTGTGCATAAAAAGATTCCTCTACATTATGCCCCCAGATCCTGTCGCCGGTAAATTTTTCAGTGCCCACAATTATTCTTAGTAAAGTAGATTTTCCCTTTCCATTAGCGCCGATCAATGCGATCTTATCACCACGGTCTATCTCGGCGCCTGTATCTTCCACAATCTTGATATCGCCAAAACTTTTAGATATATGTTTGAGGGTACAAAGAACCCGGCCTGGTTGTTTTTCAACGGCGAAGTTTATGCGCATATTCGGGCGCTCCAGTTCTACGTTCTCTATCCGGTCCAGCTTTTCAAGACGCTTCACAATACTTTGTGCTGCGGCAGCTTTACTTGCTTTAGCCTTGAAGCGTTCAACAAATCTTTCATTTTGCCGGATATAATCCTGCTGGTTCTCATAAGCCTTTTGCTGAATGTCAATCCGCAATGCTTTTTCCGTTTCGTAAAATGAATAATTACCTGTATAAAAATGCAGTTTCTGCTGGTAGAGCTCCACTACTTTATTCACCATCCTGTCAAGGAAAAAGCGATCATGACTAACCATTACCACAGCGCCCTGGTAATGCTGAAGATATTTCTCCAGCCATT
>JBDSAP010000392.1:0-26553 GCA_039922055.1 Ferruginibacter sp. | reverse complement strand
ACTTAATCATCCAGGAAATTTCTTCCTGTTGTTTTTCTTAGCACAAACGAATGAGCTGAACCCTTCGCTCCATTTCCATTACAGAAACTTCTTCACTACTACGATTCAGTCCGCCACTTCATTACGCATCGGCTTTGAAAAAGATAATTCTCTTTTTCATTCGTGACACACCAGAGACTCGCCTACGAAGTGAAGACCTGCTATTCATGAAGCTATTTACCATACCCTTGCTGCTGCGGCAAAGTAAGAAATCAGTTTACCGGCAATTGCTGAAATAAAAAAAGGTACCGGTTGAGCCGATACCATTTTAATTTTTTGATATGTAATTTATTAATGCCTTCTTTGACGATCATGCTTTTGACGGAAGATCTGCCTGCTAAGCCTTCTGTTATCCCTGCGCAGATCGGCTCTTTCTTTCCTGCTAATATGTCCGTCATTTCTTTTGTAGCGGATAGCTTCTCTTTTTAAGTTGTTCTTTTCAGATTGTAGTCTTGCTGCTTCTAACCGGGTCAGTTCGCCGCTTTTTACACCCTGGCGTATACGCTGGTTTTCGCCATGAAGATTTGGTTTTTGGGCAGACACACTGAAAGTTACAAAGCTGAGTATAGCAATAAAGGCTATCATTATTTTTGGTTTCATTTTTTTTAATTTAAATGTTGTGGAAAAAAGAGTTTTATTAACCGGTTAATACAAAGACACACACAACGAATGAAGGTTTAATTCCGGGCAAAAATTGTTGTTTAGGGTTTGGAGTTTTTTGTTTAGGGTTGAGCGTTGCTTGCTGCCAGTGGCTTTCTTTGTACAAGAGGGCAATGATGCTCCTTTATATTCTGCCGCCAGCACCAATAATAACTACTATTGGCAACGGCAAAAAAGAAAAGGGTAAATCAGAAAGATCAACTTTTAATAATTCTAAAAAGTACTGAAGATGTATCATTAAAAATGACTCTTGGGGAGGTTATGCGTACAACCCCCATTTATTTCTCACCTGAAAAATTGCGCTTAAAATCTGGAAGTAATAAAACTGTTGCTACCGACTATCCTTCCACACAGCCACTTATCCTTACTAAATGCCAAAATTGCCCTAAATATGATAAGTTGCAGCTATCATGGCAAAGCCTATCAAACATACTCCTGTATTAACCGGAAAAAATGCTGTCAACTTTTGGAATGTTATTGAAAGTAACAGTCACAAAAAAGTTGATAAAAGTGTTTTAGCCTCCATACGTCAAAATGCTGCTAAATTGCAATCTATATTGAAAAACTAATATGGATTTCAGTGGCTTTTCGTTAGTAATCATCAATCAGTATACTATAATCAAGCCTTTCGATTGCGGGGACGATGATCTAAACGATTTCCTTTTCTCCAAGTCTGTCAATTATTCTAATCAGTTATTAGCAACCTCATATTTATTAGAAACCGATGTTGAAACCGTCGCCTTTTTTAGCATATTTAATGATAAGGTTAAAGTTGAAGAAAAGTTTTTTGCATCCAAAAATGCTTTTAAAAGATTTATATCTAACATTGTCAAATATGGCAAAAGACATCTTAACCATTTCCCAGCTATTAAAATTGGAAGGCTTGCAGTCACAAAAAGCTATCAAAAAGCTGGTATAGGTTCGACAATTTTAGATTTTGTAACTAACCTTGCATTAGAGCAGAATAAGTCATGTGCATGTAAATTAATTTCAGTAGATGCTTACGCTCAATCTCTAAAGTTTTATATAAAACGTGGCTTTATATTCTTCGATCCTAGCGACGAAGGGGAAGAAACAAGGCAGATGTATTTTGATCTAACGCCATTAGTAAATAGTGCGTAATAGCTAATTAAAAAATTAGTCTTCGATCATCTCATCGCGGAAAATATTGAAGCTCTTGCGGTGGTATTTGCAAAGTCCGTGCGTTTTGATGGCTTTGCGGTGTACGGGTGTACCATAAGCTTTATTGGTGTTCCATCCATAGTGAGGAAATTCTTTATGCAGTTGCTGCATATATTCATCCCGGTGCGTTTTGGCCAGAATACTGGCTGCCGCGATAGACGAATATTTGCCATCGCCTTTTACAATGCACTCGTGCGGAACATTGGTGTATGGCTTAAATCGATTTCCATCTACTAATAAAAATTCGGGCTTTATTTTTAACTGGTCTACTGCAAGATGCATAGCTCTAAAAGATGCCTGCAAAATATTGATAACATCTATCATATCATTATCAACGGCTGCAACGGCATAGGCAATGCATTCCTTTTCAATCAGGGGTCTCAGCATATCCCGATCTTTTTCCTGCAACTGTTTACTATCGTTCAATAAAGGATGATGAAAGTCACGAGGCAAGATCACCGCAGCAGCAAACACAGGCCCTGCAAAGCATCCACGTCCTGCTTCATCGAGGCCGGCTTCAGTAAATTTAGTTTGGAAGAAAGGAAATAGCATTTCGGTTTCAAAAATAATGAATACTCCAACCACTTAATAAATTTGTGGACAATACCTTTGCACAAAATATGAAATCATCCAAGGCTTTTCTCCGTTATTCAAAATTGATCCTTGTTGCAGTTTTTTTAGTGATCATTGCAGGCGGTGTGGTGAGAATGACGCAGAGCGGAATGGGATGTCCGGATTGGCCAAGATGCTTTGGTATGTGGGTGCCGCCTACTGATGCCAGCCAGCTTCCGGCCAACTATGAAAGTTATTTAAAACAGCAGGATATTGATCATAGTTTTAATGCATTTCATACGTGGACAGAATATATCAACCGGCTGCTCGGAGCTTTGCTGGGCGTCTTATTATTAATTCAATTTATATGGAGCCTCAAATTCCGGAAGAATAATCCGAGGATAGTTTGGCTTTGCCTGGGGCTATTGTTACTGACGGGTTTCCAGGGTTGGTTGGGTAAACGGGTGGTGGATGCAAACCTGGCTACGGTTAAGATTACTACACACATGCTTGTTGCCATATTGATTGCGGCATTAGCCGTTACAATTATTCATTATATTTCTCCGCAAAAGCATTACAATAATAAAAGACTAAGAAATATCACTTTTATAACGCTCGCATTATTGGTGGTGCAAATAGCCTTTGGTACTGCCGTAAGGGAACAGGTAGATGAGATCAGTAAGGAGCTGAATTACAACGGCAGGGAAACATGGGTAGCTAAACTTGACTATATCTTTTATATACACCGGTCTTTTTCTTTGGTGATAGCCGTTCTTTGTTTGTATATCTATTTTCAATTTAGGAAATCTGGCATACCATTGCTAAGCACACCTTTGATCATCGTATGCGTACTAAGCGAAATAACGCTTGGTATTGTAATGGCCAATTTGGATATGCCTGCCCTTGCACAACCATTCCATCTATTATTTTCATGCGGATTGTTTATTGCACTCTTCAATAACTGGCTCAACACTAGTGGAACAAATATCTCCCGCTAAACCCTGTGTTAAAAAAGTCAATAAATACCACACACATATCAAAAATCTGTTTTTTATCGTTGTACATTTAATAAAACGATTTGAATGCGTGCTTTATTAAAAAACAGTTTCTATTCTTTTCCTATTCAGCTATTTATTTTACACTTTCGTAAATACCAGGTGCTGCTGATTTTTTGGGGAATACTAACAAGTGTAATAGATAGTGGTTTTATGAAAAGCTATGGCGCAGATTCCTTATTCTTTGCGCCGGAATATATGGGTGAAGTAAATGCGTTGAGCACTGCAATGGTGGGCATTTCGATGGGTGTATTCTTTATGAGCTGGAATATCACCACTTTTATTTTACATACCAAGCGCTTTAAATTTTTAGCAACTGCTTCCAAGCCCTTCCTGAAATACTGCATCAACAATGCGATTTTACCACTACTGCTCCTGATTTTTTATGTGATAAAAGCAATGCAGTACTACCTGCAAAAGGAACTGCTGACAATTCCTGAATCCTTCATATTGATACTCGGTTTTATAGGCGGTATGATCCTGCTCATTGTTTTTTCCTTTGCATATTTTTTTGGCGCTGACCGAACCATTTTGCGAACGATTGCTCCTGTCGTTGCAAATCCCCTCCATTTCAAAAGCGCTTTCGACCCTGCTAAACCTTCACAGTCTGATGGTTTTGGTATGACAGTGACTTATTTTTTAACAGGCAGGTTTAGATTTAAAAAAGCGAGGCCTGTATCACATTACAGCGAGCAGTTTTTAGAAACTATTTTTAAACGTCATCACTTTGCCGCGATGATTGGAGTTTTATTGGCTTTTATTTTTCTTATCACCGCCGGATTCTTTTTAGATGTGAAATTTTTCCAGGTACCAGCGGCTGCGAGCATATTTATTTTCTTTGGCATTATGGTGGCATTGATCGGTGCGCTCACCTATTTTTTACAAAGCTGGAGTGTACTGTTTGTGATCGGGCTCGCCATTATTTTGAATGTATTGTATCAAAATGAGATCATTGATCCCCGTAACAAAGCCTATGGCATAAATTACAATAATAAAGAAGAACGGCCCGAGTACAACAGGGCTTGGCTGGCAGCCCTTTGCACGCCGGAGATAGTAGCAAGGGACAAGGCGAATATGGTGAACATATTGAATAACTGGAAAGCAAAGCAGGATACCGGCAAACCTGTAATGATCTTTATCAATGTAAGTGGCGGAGGTTTACGAAGCGCAACTTTTGTAATGAATACCTTGCAGCAACTGGATAGCATCACTAACGGCAGGATAATGAAGCAGGCGTTTCTAATCAACGGCGCAAGCGGCGGTATGTTATCTGCAACTTATTACAGGGAACTCTACAAAGCTGCTAAAACAGGAAGGATAGATCTACATTCAAAACAATATACCGATAACATCACCCAAGACTTGCTGAACCCCATATTCTCCTCAATGATCAGCCGTGATATTTTTTCACCCGCGCAAAGATTCAGCATCGGACCCTACCAATATATAAAAGACAGGGGCTATGCATTTGAAGAAAAGCTGAATGAGAATTCAGGAAACATTTTAAATAAGCAGATCAAAGATTATGCAGCGGATGAAAAAGCGGCTAACATTCCAATGATCATTTACAATTCTGTAATAACAAGAGACGGACGTAAAATGATGATCGGAACGCAGCCCTTAAGTTTTCTAATGAAACCAGCAGCGTTTGCCAACGATACATTATTTACACCCGATGCGGTAGACTTTGGGGCTCTGTTTGCAAAACAAGATCCGCTTAACCTGCGCCTGCTAACCGCACTCCGCATGAACGCAACTTTTCCTTACGTGTTGCCCAATGTGTGGCTGCCCAGCAACCCTGTTATTGATGTGATGGATGCAGGTATCCGTGATAATTACGGCCAGGAAACTACGCTAAGATTCATTGATAATTTTAAAGAATGGATCACCACGAATACATCAGGAGTTATAATTCTGCAAATAAGAGATCGCATTAGCGACAATTGGCAACACCCGCTGGAGACAGGCTCTATCACAGATATAATGGTAAAGCCGGCAACCATATTGCAGAATAACTGGTACAAGCTGCAAGACTATTTCCAGGCAGATCAGTATAGCTATTTAAAAGATTCTTCAACGTATAACTTACACCGGCTGACTTTTATTTATGTCCCTAAAAAAGAAGAAAACGGAGCCGCTTTGAATTTTCATTTAACGGCATCAGAAAAGAAAGATGTCATTGCATCTTTCGGTACAAACTATAACCAGGATATCTTGAAAAAACTACTTGAATTGATTGGAACCACCAATAAGCCGAACTAAAAGATCTTATCCTGAAGGCTCGCCATTTCCGTAAGCAGCAGCGAATCGAAAACCATTTCTTTATTTTCAATGGCTTCCCTGAGTATATCATTAATTGTGACGACCCCCCTGAACTCTTTATCATTAAAAGCAAGCAGGTAGCGGGTTTTGTGGAGGTTGAGCAGTTGCATGCATATTTCCGCCGTGTCCTGCATGGCCACAATGGGAAGGTTGGTGCTCATTACTTCTTTTATGGTAGCGGTATCGCTATGCTTTCCTTTTAGTATCACATTCCGGCTATAATCCCTCTCCGAAAAAATGCCGGAAAACTCATCTCCTTTTTTTACGATCAGGTAGCTCAGGTTAACAGCATTCATCAGTTGCAAACCTTCAATCACTTTTGCATCCGGATCAATAAAATTAAATGATGGCTGTTTGTTTTGTAAAATATTTGCTACACTTCGCATAGTTGTTATCGTTTTAAATGAGTGAAAGGTTTATGCCCTAAGTTAGCCAATTTTATTTTATAATATATTTGGCTGAATCAATTTAAAGGCGTTCGGAATAATTTCTATCATAAACTTTTTTGCTGTCGATACAGGGTCTCCATCAATATGCAATGGGGCATTATCGAGATTATGTATTATCAGTTTTTCTGTTTGAAAATACAGCACATCTTTCTTGTGGAAGGTCTTTGCATCATACTCTTTTATTTTGCCCTTTCTTACCTGTTTGATCACGGCCCATATTACCCGAAGCTTGCTCATTTTTTTTACAACTATAATATCCAGCAGCGCATCGTTCAAGCTTGCCTGTGGTGCAATGGTAAACTGGTTGCCAAACTGGTTGCTATTTGCAATACTTATAAAGTACGCTTCTGTTGTAAACGATTGTCCTTTGTTGACCAGCTCAAAAGTATAAGGCTTCGCACTGATAAAGTTGGTCACTGTTTGCTTAATATAAGTTGCCAATCCCCTTTTTGGCTGGCGGGCAAAATCATGTGCTACCTGTGCATCAAACCCCAATCCGCACAGCATGCAGCTAAACGAAGAATTAATAAAGAACGAATCAACGTACGAAGCTTTGCCCGTGAAAATAACATCAAGCGCTTTATCAATTCGTTTAGGGATATTGGCTGCAAGCGCAAGTCCGTTACCAGAGCCCATCGGCACGATACCGATATTTACATCTTCTTCCATCAACCCACCTGCTATCTGGCTTACTGTTCCGTCGCCGCCACATACTACGATATCCGTTACTCCGTCGTTGTTGATCTTTTCCTTTAAAAAAAAATAATTGCCTTGTGCATTGGTCGTTAAAATTTCGAATGGGATATTTTGAAGGTTGGTCCGCTGCTCAATCTTTTTCACCAGCTTATCCTTTCCCCTCGTTCCCGAAATAGGGTTAATAAAATAAATAATTTTACGCGGCATACACAACGATCCTTAATTGAAACGGCAATTTAGTTGGTTTGAAAGAAATGATAATTTATTAGCAAAATAAATAAGGAGTTTAAAACAACGCACTAAATATTTTACCAGCGGATCAATGCGCTTGCCCAGGTATAGCCGCTGCCAAATGCGGCAAGGCATACAAGATCGCCATCCTTTATTTTGCCATTTTCCCAGGCCTCGCACAATGCAATGGGCACCGAAGCTGCGGTAGTATTGCCAAACTTTTGAATATTATTATGCACCTGGTGATCCTGCAATCCAAGCTTTTGCTGCACAAACTGGCTGATGCGTAAGTTAGCCTGGTGAGGAATGAGCATATCAAGGTCTGCTGCCGTAAGACCGTGCGCTGTTAAGGCTTCCATGATCACTTCAGGAAATTTCACAATTGCTTTCTTAAATACTGCCGGTCCATCCATATAAGGAAAATTCTGTGCCTTATCGATCATTTCTTTACTCATGAACATCTCTGCAATGGGAGCTTCATCAAAATCGGCCACTTTATCTTTTACCCAATGATTGGCATGCGTTCCGGGATTGTACATGGCCAGCATTTCTGCAAATTCTCCATCGCTATGTAGGTGTGTGCTTAAGATTCCCTGCCCTTCTTTGTCCGCAGGCTGCAATATTACGGCGCCGGCGCCATCCCCAAATATTACAGAAATATTTCTTCCCCTTGTTGAAAAATCTAATCCAAAAGAATGCTTCTCGCTACCGATCACCAGTATATTTTTATACATACCTGTTTTAATGAACTGGTCGGCAACAGATATCGCATACACGAAACCACTACACTGATTCCTGATATCCAAAGCGCCGATCTCTTTCATCTTCATGGCCCTTTGTACCAGCACGCCGCAACCCGGAAAATAGTAATCAGGGCTTAGCGTAGCGAAAACAATAAAGTCAATTTCTTCCGCCGTGGTGCCTGCACGTTCCATTGCGATCTTCGCAGCTTCCACACCCATTGTGGTGGTAGTTTCTTCGGTACGATGAGCGTAATGTCTTTCTTTAATGCCGGTCCGTTCCTGGATCCATTCATCACTGGTCTCCATGTATTTTTTCAGGTCTTCATTAGTGAAAACATCTTTCGGCACATACATCCCAATGCCCGCAATTTTACTCTTTAGCATGCAATCTCTTTTATGTACGGGCAAATTACAAAATTGTACAGGAAAAGCCCTGTTTCAATGCTCCGTATATTATTTAATAGTTTTTATGAAACCAGCATTAGTACCCTGTAGCATCATCGTTGTGTCACAATCCGTTCATCTGTTGTGCTACTATTTAGCTTTTCCCGCAAAATTTTCCCGCAACAAAACAAAAGGAGCAAAGGCGCAAAGCCAATTTTCTTCTTTGCGATCTTACCTTTATTACTTTGCGGCTTTGCGTGAAAAACAAATTCATCATTTTACTTTATTAAACAGGTGCCCAAAAAATCCACCGATCTCCATCAGCCACGCAATACCCAGGTGAACCAATAAACCGCCCCAAATGCTTAAGGTGTTGTAAGAAACTATGCCAAGCAACAAGCCTCCAAAAAAACTGCTGATCGCTTCACCCATCGGCTTGCCAAAATGAATGGCACAATAGAAGCAGGCAACCGGTATAATGCAATGTTGCCCACAGATATGCATCAAAGCCAATATCAAAAAACCGCGGAAGAACATTTCAATACTTACAAAATCAAAACCATAACTAAGCTCAAAAACAAAGTAGCGCCATTTATCAGTCCAGCCCGGAGTTGCTATACTATTCAACATTTGAGCCTTGGGATATGTCTGTAGAAAATCTTTCTGTGTGCTCGCAATTGCAATCAGCGGCACCATTACCAGCAGCATAATGATGTACGGCCTTATATTATCCACGGCTTTAGTGCCATATAAAGGTTGAATGTTCCTGTCCTTTATGTACCAAATGATCGCTACCGGTATCAGCAGCACAAATACCCGTACTACGTAATTTATGCTTGCCTTATACATTGGCAGATCGCCACCTTCAAAAGTTTTAGCAACCCAGCCTGCCTGGTAATTAAAATTCACCCTGAAGGAAAAAAGTGCCGGCGCCAAAAACAGTATTACCCAAAACCATGCATTTTTATAATAACCACAATCCTTGTAAAAAAATAATTGCAATAAGAAAGCCGTGGCAAAAGGAATAAAGTATAGCAAGTAATAACCAGCAAAATGCGACCATCGTGTTTTACCGCCGGCTGCAAATTTTTTTTCCAACCCATGCCAGTAATTTAAATAGATCATCAAGCCCAGCATGACCATCACCAGCAGCAGGTAAAAAAAATTGAATTCCCTGTTATAAAAATCACGAATGTATTTGAAGACCTGGTTCAATAGATACAGTTATGAATAAAGATATAGCAGCTTAGACTTTGGCAGGTGCATTCAGGGTGTTCCATAGCAGGTCCTTTAGTTCAGGAAGACCCTTACCCGTAACGGAAGACATAAAAATATGTGGTATGTTTTGGGGCAGCTCTTTCGCAATACTTGCTCTTAATTCATCATCAAGCATATCGTTTTTGCTAATAGCGATCACAAAATCTTTTTGCAACATTTCATCATTGTATTCCTTCAATTCATTCACCAGTATCTCGAATTCTTTTTTATGATCAGGGGAGTCAGCCGGAATTAAAAATAATAAGATAGAATTGCGCTCAATATGCCGTAGAAAGCGATGCCCAAGACCTTTTCCTTCCGCTGCACCTTCAATAATCCCTGGCAAATCAGCGATACAAAAGCTTTTCCCATCACGATATTCCACCATCCCCAATTGGGGTATAAGGGTTGTAAATGCATAGTCAGCTATTTTGGGTTTAGCGGCAGTAACAACCGAAAGCAATGTTGACTTACCAGCGTTGGGGAATCCTACCAGACCCACATCTGCTAATACTTTCAGCTCCAATAATTTCCAGCCTTCAACGCCTTCTTCACCGGGTTGTGCATAATCAGGGGCCTGGTTGGTAGCCGTTTTAAAGTTGCTGTTTCCCAATCCGCCCCTGCCGCCTTTTACCCATATTACTTCCTGTCCATCTTCTAATATTTCCACTTCTTTATCGCCAGTAACTTCATCACGTGCAATGGTTCCGAGCGGCACTTCAATAATGATGTCTTTACCGAACCTGCCGGTACTATTATTTTTACTTCCACCTTCACCATCCTCTGCGAGTACATTCTTGAAATAACGCAGGTGAAGGAGCGTCCACAATTGGGAGTTTCCGCGGAGAATAATATGTGCGCCACGTCCGCCATCGCCGCCATCCGGCCCCGCCATCGCATTATATTTTGTACGCATAAAATGCCTGCTTCCGGCGCCACCATGACCACTGCGGCAAAATATCCGGATATAGTCTATAAAATTCGTTTTTTCCATTGCGGCAAAGTTAACTTATTATGTGTAGTGGCAGAATTTCAACTCAAGAACCGCTCATTCACCTTTAAACACAGGCGCTCTTTTTTCGATGAATGCAGCAACGCCTTCGTTGTAATCAGATGTATGTGCTGCGGCATATTGTAACTGATCTTCTACTTTTAATTGTTCTTCCAGAGAATTATTAACGGATGCATTCAATGCCTGTTTCGTGTAGGCCAGCGCCTTAGTGGGCATTTTAGAAAGTGTGTCGGCGATCTTCATACTTTCTGCCGCGAAACTTTCATCTGGAAAAACTTTATAGATCATACCGATCCTTTCTGCTTCGGTTGCGCTCACCTTATCTCCCAACATCATCAGCGCCGAGGCTTTTTGAAACCCAATTAAGCGGGGGAATGTAAATGTGCCCCCACTATCAGGAATCAACCCGATCTTACTAAATGCTTGTATAAAAGATGAGGATTCTGTGGCGACTACAACATCGCAGCACAGCGCAATATTAGCGCCTGCACCGGCAGCAACACCGTTAACAGCACAAACTACCGGCTTTTCAATTGTACGAATCCTTTGAATGATCGGGTTATAATGTTCTGCAAGGATCACTTCAAATCCCGGGGCGCTTTCACCTGTCAGTTCACCAAGATCCTGGCCGGCACAAAATGCTTTTCCATTACCTGTTATATAAATTGCCCTGATGGCTTTATCTGCTGCGCAATGATCCAGCACTTCCTGCAATTGTAAGGCCATTTGCCTGTTAAACGAATTGAATTTTTCGGGCCGGTTGAAACAGATGACTCCAATATTTTCTTTTATTTCAAATAAGATCGATGACATAAAAATTTTTAAGTTGAGATATTTGATGCGGGTTACTTGTCTTCATTTCTTCCGTCAGCCAAGATAAAAATTTAGTGACATTTAAAATAATCAAAAGGTTCTTGGCAATCGAGGCATTGATATAAAGCTTTGCAGGCCGTGGAGCCAAACTGGCTTACCAACCTCGTGTGGTACGAATTACATTGTGGACACTGAATAGCTTCGTCCCGGCCAAACAATTCTGTATCGCACACAATTTGTTTAGGATTGGGTGGTGCAATGCCATAAGTCTTTAATTTCTCCCTCCCATGTTCACTCATCCAATCGGTTGTCCAGGCAGGAGAAAGTGCATACGTAATTTTTATGTTCTTAAAACCGTGTTCAATTAATTTTAACCGTATATCCATGCTGATCGCATCCATAGCGGGGCAACCGGAATAAGTTGGTGTGATCACTATTTCCAACTGCCCGTCATCATTGAACACAACATCCCTCACTATCCCAAGATCCAAAATGGAAAGCACCGGAATCTCCGGATCGCATACTTCTTCTATGAGAGAGAGTATTGCTTCTTTGGTGTTAGAAATGTTCATGGTTGATGGTTCATTGTTCATGGGAAGAGGTTCATAGTTCATGGGAAGAAAGATTCTTTGATAGATGACGAACAAAAAACAATAAACAGAAAACCAAAAACAAACTCACCATTCCGCCCCCGGATAAGTTCTTTGCAGGTATTGTAGCTCAACTAAAATATATCCTAAATGTTCTGTATGAATCCCTGTTTTGCCACCTGTTTGCATATAGCCATTTGCAGGTAAAATCAGGGTCGCTTCCGCAAAAATCTCGCTCACTTTTGCAAACCATTTTTCTTTCAATAAAGCAATTTCAAATCCTGCTGTTTCGAGCGTTTCATAATCGGCTGGCATGAAAAGTTCACCTGTGTACATCCAAAGATTTTCAAGTGCCTGCTTCATTCTTTTGTTACTTTCTTCGGTGCCATCGCCTAACCTGATCACCCATTCGCTGCTCCACTTTAAATGATAGGTTACTTCCTTAATTGATTTTTCCGCAATTGCTGCCATTTGTATATCAGCGCTTTTTTGCAATTGTGTGTACACCAGGTATTGATAGACACTAAAAAAGAATTGGCGCAAGATAGTTTGACCCCAGTCGCCGTTGGGTTGCTCTACGAGCAACAAATTTTTAAACTCACGTTCAGTTCTTAAGTAAGCCAGTGTGTCTTCTGTTGCACTACCGCCTTTTAATACAGCGGCATACTGGTAAAAATTTCTTGCCTGTCCAAGCAGGTCGAGGGAAATATTTGTAAGGGCTATATCCTGCTCCAATATTGGTCCATGACCGCACCATTCTGCATTGCGCTGCGATAGTATTAATGTAGTATCGGCGAGGTGAAGAATATAGTCTTCCTTTAATCTTTTTAGAATATTATCCGATGATCCAGGTGAATCAATCGTGTTTTTATTTATTGTGATATCTATTTCTTCCATCCGGATTTCAATTTATTTAACGCATCACACTTACAAGAGATCAATACAAATTCTTACATGTGAGTAATTTCTTCAGGCAAAACATAAAAAGTGGGGTGGCGGTAAATTTTATCCCTGGCAGGTTCGTAAAAAGAATCCGCTTCATCCGGGTTGGAAGCATGGATATATTTTGATTCAACTGCCCAGATACTCACACCTTCCATCCGGCGGGTATAAACATCACGAGCATTTTCAATTGCCATTGTTGCATCGGCCGCATGAAGGCTTCCTGCATGTTTATGATCAAGGCCTTGTTTACTGCGGATGAAAATTTCCCACAAAGGCCAGCTTGCCTTATCATTAACCGCCTGGCTTTTTACTTCGTTGCCGCTGGCGCTTCCATCCGGGATATCGCCGTAAAAAATTTTTTGTATGCTGATGTTCATTTAAATCTATTTGAGATGATCGTATCCAGGTAATTTTTGCAAAAAAAACTATGCTACCTTTTTTCGTATTGTTTGTTTCTCTGTGTATGCCATCGCCGCTTCCCTCACCCACTCGCCTTCTTCATGTGCCTGCTTACGGGCACTCAATCTTTGTTTGTTACAGGGGCCATTACCCTTCACCACATTCCAGAATTCCTCCCAGTTGATGTCGCCAAAATCATGATGTTTACGCTCGTCATTCCATCGCAGGTTTTCATCCGGTAATATCATGCCTAACAGCTTCACTTGCTCCGCAATCATATCTACAAATTGCTGTCTTAGCTCATCGTTTGTTTTTCTTTTTATTCTCCATTTTGTGCTCTGGTCGTTATTGGTGCTCTCGCTATCCTTTGGTCCAAACATCATCAGGCTTGGCCACCACCAGCGGTTGATAGCATCCTGGCACATCGCCTTTTGCTCCGGTGTGCCGTTACTTAATACCAGCAGCGACTCAAAACCCTGCCGCTGGTGAAAGCTTTCCTCTTTACATATACGCACATTGGCCCGGGCATAGGGACCATAAGAAGTGCGACAGAGCATTACCTGGTTAAGTATTGCAGCACCATCCACCAACCATCCAATGGCGCCCATATCGGACCAGGTTAATGTTGGGTAATTAAAAATAGAGGAGTATTTAGCCTTACCGCTATGCAGGTCATTCATCATTTCATCCCTGGAAATTCCCAGGGTTTCTGCGGCTGAGTACAAGTATAAACCATGGCCGGCTTCGTCCTGTACCTTTGCCAGCAGCACTGCCTTTCTTTTTAAAGTCGGCGCTCTCGAGATCCAGTTGCCCTCCGGTAACATGCCCACTATTTCGCTGTGTGCATGCTGGCTGATCTGCCTGATATTCGTTTTGCGATACGCATCCGGCATCCAGTCTTTGGGTTCAATTTTTATCTCTTCATCAATCTTTTGCTGAAATAAAACTTCTAGGTCAGCTACATTCATACCATTGATTTTTATTGAATACAAATATACAAAAAGCTAATAGTTGTTAGTTAATTGAACAGTGCAGAACGTGGCATAGTTGCGATTCGCCCATCATGGCGATTCGCCATAGATAAAGCTTACCTGAGATCGAAATCTACCACTACTCTTTGTGTCAGCGGATGCGACTGGCAGGTAAGAATAAATCCTGCTGCCACTTCTTCTTGTTCCAATGCATAGTTTGCATCCATCGCAACTTTTCCTTCGGTAAGTTTTGCACGACAACTGCTGCAAACGCCTCCCTTACATGCATAAGGAAGATCGGCTCCTTGCTTTAAAGCCGCATCAAGAATGCTTTCGCTATTATAGGCAAGGTCAAAAGAAAAAGACCTTCCGTCTAATTTAACGGTGATCAAACTCCTAAGCAATTCATTGTTTTCAATAGCATGCGCAATTACTTCGTTATTTGCCTGGCCCGGGGTAGTGAATAATTCAAAATGGATATGTTTTTCTGATATTCCATGATCTGCTAAAAAACTTTTTACGCAGGATAACATTTCCTGTGGACCGCAGATAAATATTTCGTCAAAGCTTTTGTAGTCGATCAATTTTTCCAACTCACTTAATTTGCTTGTATCCATCCGGCCGGAGTTGATGGGCGCATCGGTTTTTTCACGGCTTAATATATTGATGAAATTGAAACGCTGAATGTATTTATTTTTAAGGCCTTCCAGTTCTTCAAAGAACATGATGGAACTTCGGCTACGATTGCCGTAAACCAGGGTAAAAGCGCTGTTTGGCTCAAGAGCCAATGTTGTTTTAATGATGGATATAACAGGTGTAATCCCACTGCCAGCAGCGAAAGCCAAGTAACGCCTTTCGTGCGTGGGATCAAGCTGGGTGAAAAATCTTCCGGTTGGTGGAAGTACTTGCATGATGTCTCCCTTTTGCAAATGCCCATGAACATAACTGGAAAATATTCCTTGTTCCACCTTTTTTACTGCAACGCTTAATTTATTCTCAAAGGGGGCGCTGCATATGGAATAGGAACGCCGGACCTCTTCGCCGTTATGAGTTGTTTTTAAGGTAAGGTTTTGCCCATGCGTAAATTGAAATAAATGTTTAACTGATTCCGGAACATCGAATGTGATAATCAGGCTATCCGATGTTTCCTGCTCAAGATCTTTTATAACAAGCGGGTGAAAATGTACTGCCATAATCTATTTTACTATTCCATTTAACAAGTGGTTTACCATATCATCTTCCAACACCTGCGGTGGAATATTCTTTTTATTTCGTTGCCAAAATTCGACTCCACGTACCGCAGATAAGATAGTTAGTACTGCTACATAAGGATTGATCGGTTTGATCTCATTTTTTTCAATACCCTCCTGCAACAGTGTTACCAGGCTTTTTTCGTAGGACCTGCGAATATTTAAAAAGTCGGATAGGAAGGGTTCTTTTAAATGTCTCCACTCATGGTTGGCAACATACACTTCGTCAAAATTTTCGAGCATCATTTGTATGTGAAACCGAATGGTGGATTCAATTTTATATGAAATTGAGATGGGCATTACCTCTATCGCTGTTACATGATCCATAAAACTTTGGCCAGCTTTAAAACAAATAGCTTGCAGCAATTCGCTTTTGGAACCAATATGATTATAGAGGCTTGGCGCTTCTACCCCAAGGGCTTCCGCCAGCTCCCTCATAGACGCTGCGGTATAACTTTTTGTTTTAAACAACATCGCCGCTTTTTGAATGATCACCTCCTTCCTCGTTGCATTCTTGCTCGTTAATATTTTAGCCATTTCGTAGTAGTCCGTTTTGCACAAAACTAACGCTTATTAGTTTTTGAAGGCAGAAATAAACATTGTTCTTAAGAGAGGTGGCCCAGGGATATTTAGTGGATACTGCTGCCAAATGCTTCAACGGTACAAGAGGGTCCCAAGTCATCACACAAAATCTCTCTCGGGATTGTAACGATGCAACAATGATGCAATGAAATACAAATGCCGGGACAAAAGTTTTCTCAATGATGTTCAATGTGCATAAACGGTAAGTAGTTTGAGATATATCGTAATTTCGTTGTCACAACCAATGGGTATGGAATTAAAGCCGGTAGATAAGGTAGAAGACATTTCGCCATTAGATTTTAAACGAAAGTATTATACTGTAAAAAAACCAGTTGTTATTAAAAGCCTCGCCAGGCAATGGGTAGGTTTTGAAAAATGGGACTGGGATTATTTTATTAAAATAGTAGGAAACAAAGAGGTGGGTGTTTACAACAATACTAAAAGTGACGCCTATACGCCCATTAATACCGCGGACGGCTACATGAAGTTTGGTGATTATCTTGAGCAGGTAAAGGAGGGACCACTTGAACTCAGGATATTTTTGTTTAATATATTTCAGCATGCTCCACAGCTTATTAAGGATTTTACATGGCCGGATCATTTGATGAATGGGTTTGTAAAAAAGTTTCCAATGCTCTTTGTGGGAGGCCAGGGATCGATAACGCACATGCATTTTGATATTGATATGAGCCACATATTGCACACACAGTTTGCCGGAAAAAAGCGGGTGTTATTATTTCCGCACGAAGAGCAATACAAGCTATATCGTAAACCATGGGAGGTTTTAAGTCTGGCGAATTTTGCAAATTATCGTAGCGACTTCGACTATGAACTTTTTCCTGCAACCCGGCTGGCAAAGGGTTACGAGGTAATTTTGGAGCACGGCGATACACTGTATATGCCTGCGGGCTACTGGCACCACATGGAGTACATTGAGAGCAGTTTTGCAATGAGCCTGCGGGCATTGCAAAGCGACTTTGCGGGCAAAATAAACGGTGCATGGAAACTTGTAGGTATGCGGGGTATTGATACATTGATGAAAAAAACCGCTCCGAAATGGTGGTATAACCGCAAAAAAGAAAAGGTATATGCCCTGGCTTCCAGGGAAATAGTGGGGTGCTAAAAATTACTATAAAAAAAATTTACATTTATCAGGATTTTTGTTACTTTTACAACCTGCTCAGCGATAAATTCCTCCAATCTTACTGAAAACCCATCCCAATAGTTAATCTATCTGAGTGTTGTTTTCAAAAAATAAATATATCCTTATAATAATATTGAACATTTTTTCTTGTGGTTTCAGAGGTAAGCAAGGCCGGAGATTTTTATCTCTGGCCACTCTTTTTTAAGGACTAACCCTTCGAGAAAACAGAACGTTTTTATGCAACCATTTTGTCCCCATTAAAAATCTTTCATTCCACTTTTTTGGGAACCTGCCTTTGTATTAGCATTCTTCTTTTATGATTTCTTTATGACACCTGTCCACAATTTTTAACGGGGCTGACGCATTATAGTATTTCTCTAAAAGCTTCTATTTTTTAAGCGTTAATTCTCACATGCAATGTAATGATCTCTACCCGGCCGTTTACTAATCTGCTGATTCATGAGATCTTTTTATAACGCTTAAACAATTACTATGCGAACCATTAGTCAATCAACACTACTTACAGTTTTTATTATTACAATTGGAACACAGTATGCAAATGCCCAGGTAAATCTGAGCAAATGGCAAATAGGCGTGAATGGCGGCGTAATGATCTACCAGGGAGATCTCACGCCTGAAGACTTGGGATCGTACAGAACGATGCAGCCGACGGCTTCCATTTATGTTTCAAGAGTTATAAACCGCTGTTTTTTGTTGCGCACAAACCTGGCTTTAGGAAGATTAAAAGGTGATGATGCAAAGTATGATTTACCCTTATGGAGAAAGGAACGTAACTATAATTTCACATCGCCTGTTGGCGAGATTTCGGAGCTGTTGGTTTGGAATATAGCGGGCAATAACGGCAATCAACTTGGACAAAGATTTTCTCCGTACATGTTTGCTGGAGTTGGCGTGAGCTTCTTAAAAGTAAGCAGGGATTATAGTCAATTTAATACACATTATTTTGCGACAGCTACCAATATATTGAATGGTTTAAACGCTGATATACAGCATCAGCCGCCTCATGCAACCCTGGTGTTGCCGGTAGGCTTAGGCATGGAATATTACCTCAGCCCGAAACTATCGCTGACAGCGGAAACAAGTTTGAGGTACACCTTCACCGATTATCTTGATGGCTTTAGCCTGGGCGCCAACCGGCGCTTTACAGGTTTGGGGGCAGTAACAAATTGGATTGCCCTGTGATGAAGCCTTAAATAAACCCCGGATGTAGAATGAGGTGCTATTCTACTGCCCTATTGAGAAAATCGATCATCGGCTTCATGGCTTCAAAAGATTGCGTCACTTTTTTTACAGCATTTTTATCTTGTAGTTCAGCGTCAGAAAATTCCCTGGTTACAATAAATCCTTTCATTTTAAGAAAAGCTAATGCAGGATTATTTTCGTCATACCCTTTGGGTGGCCTTACCAGTGTACCGGTTCCCTGTACGCCTTTCGAAAATTGAGATTTAAATTTTTTACGATCGATGATCTTCATCCATTCATCGAAGCTGTAGTCAATTTCCTGTCTTAGTTTGACAAGTTGCTCGGGAAATGGATTGTAAAATCCGCCCGCTACAAAGCTTTTCCCAGGTTCGCAATGAAAATAATATCCTGCAATGGTGGCCTTCTTTCCACCTTTGCTGAATGCCGCAGCCAGGTTATTTTTGTAGGGAGTTTTATCAGCACTAAACCTCACGTCCCTGTTTATACGAAAAGTACAGTCCTTCGATTTTAGTACACCTATGGGCTCGTCAAATTTGGCTGTTGCCCTGATGATTGCTTCTACAGTTGCAGAAAAATCTTCCTTAGCGTTTTCATACAAATTCCTGTTTGCGTCAAACCAGGTCTTATTGTTATTTTTTTTAAGGCTTATTAGAAAACGAAATGTTGATGGTTGTAACATATTATTTATTCAAAATGATTTTGGGGGTGAGCTAATAAAAAAGGAACTGGTGTCACCCAATCCCTTCACTATATATCGCAAGTTAATTTATTTTACTTTACTCCAGTTTTCCCCGCTTTTGATTCGGTACAAAGTCATCTCACTTACGTCGTATTTCTGTGCCATTTGTTTGTAAGTAAGTTTTCGCTTGGGATTATTGATGGCCTCTTTAATTGCTTTTACTTTCGTAACATTTAGCTTAAGTCCTTCGGTTTTATTAGCCTGCCGTTTTTTATAGGCGATCTTTTGCGGGCTGCTCTGCTGGTGGGTACCTACTTCGTCCATTGTTGCCCACTTTAAGTTCTTAAAATTGTTATCTTCTTTTTTGTGATTTAGGTGAATGACGAATTTACATTTCGGTGAATCTTTCTTACAAAAAAGCTTTGCGATCTCCCGGTGAAGATAGATAGTACCATTGCCCTCTTCGAGGTGAAGGTTAAGCGTTCGATAACCAGAAGTAAGTGAGCCGTTCAAAAGTTTTCCATCTTCTGATACATCATTTGCGTAGCTGGCGGCACGACCGAGTGAAGAGACTGCATATTTTTTACGAAGTTGTTTATGGCCATTGAACTGGAGCTGCTTCCACGTTTCGCCTGGAATTTTCTTTATCATATACAATCGTATTTAATGGTGAGATATGGCCAATATACTACCTGCCGGAATTATAAAAGGAGTTTGGCAAGCTGCACTATAAATATATAAAAAAAAATTACTAAGTAGGTAGCATTTTTATAAAATCTTCTTCATTAATTATTTTAATGGTATGGATCCTTTTCGCTTTTTCTAATTTACTTCCGGCATCAGATCCTACTACCAGGTAATTTAGTTTACTGCTAACGCCGCTTACAATTTTGCCCCCATTTTTTTCTACCATTTCTTCGGCATCACTCCTCTTTAATTGCACCATTGTTCCGGTAAATAAAAATGTTTGACCTGAAAGATTATCACTGCCTGTTGATTGCTTTTTTTGATTCTTCAGTGAAATACCGGACGCCTCCAATTTTTCTAATATTTGTATATTATCTGCATCATGAAAAAAACGGTATATGCTGCCAGCAACTTTTATACCAACGTCTTCCAGGTTTTGCATCTGCTCCACTGTAAAATCTTTGTAATCTAACAGGTGGTTCACAGCATTCGCAAGCGTCTTTGCGGTAGTTTCACCGACAAACCGTATACCCAGGCCATATATCAGCCGGTGCAAGGGCTGGCTCTTTGAGGCTTCAATGGCGTTTTGCAAATTGTCAATGGATCTTTTACCAAATCCCTCCAACCTACTTACAGCTTCAAAATCTAAATGGTAGATACCCGGGATATCCTTTAATAAGCCAAGATCATAAAACTTGCGCACGTTCGCATCGCCAAAACTTTTTATATCCATTGCATCTTTGCTCACAAAATGTATAATCCTTTCCACCACCTGTGCCGGACAATTAATATTAATACAGCGCCATACGGCCTCTCCCTCCGGTTTAAAGAGCGCATCATTGCATTCGGGGCAATGTGTTGGGAATTGAATTTTTGACTCCTTTCCATCTCTCAGATCCGCAATAGACCTTACTATCTGCGGTATCACATCGCCACTGCGCTCTATTAGAATCCTGTCGCCCAGCATCAGGTCTTTTTCTTTGATATAATCTTCGTTGTGAATGGAAATACTCGTAACAGTAACTCCGCCAACGAATACCGGCTCTATTTTGGCAACAGGAGTAATTGCACCTGTACGTCCTACCTGGAACTCTACACCTATTAATTTACTGGTGGCCTGCCTTGCTTTAAACTTAAAGGCAATTGCCCAACGGGGATGATGAGAGGTCATCCCTAATCTCTCCTGCAATGCAAGGTCATTCACCTTGATAACCATGCCATCTATTTCATAAGGAAGCGCATCTCTTTTTGCCTCGAATTCTTCCACGTATTTAATAACGGCATCAATACCCTTTACAACCTTCATTTCTTTTTTTGGGCTTCTAAACCCAAGATCCCAAAGCATTTCAAGCATACCCGAGTGAGTGGCCGGCGGCAGGTGCTCCGGTTCGTTCGCTTTTGCTTGCGGGTTATGAGATGTGATGATGTAGCTAACATGGTATAAAAAAACTTCGAGGTTTCTACGGCTAACTACTGCCGTATCCTTAATCCTTAAAGAACCTGCCGCAGCATTCCTCGGGTTAGCAAATGGCGGTATGCCTTCTTCAATCAGTTTATCATTATGCGCTTTGAAATTGCTTTTGTTGATCAGCACTTCACCCCTGATCTCGATCTGTTCAATACCATAGTTACTAAAGCGGGCAGACAAAGGCAATGATCGTATCTGTTTTGTATTGATCGTGATCTCGTCGCCCACCACGCCGTCGCCCCGTGTTGCCGATCGTAAAAGCAGGTCATCTTCAAACACCACCGATATACTTGCTCCATCAAATTTTGGTTCTACACAATATTCAATTTCATTAAGCCCCGATAGTTCCTTTGCCTTGCGATCCCAGTCTATCATATCGGCGGCATTGTACGAATTTTCGAGCGATAGCATAGGGACCAGGTGCTCCACTTTAGGAAAATCTTTTACTAAGCCTGAACCTACTCTTTGAGTGGGTGAATTAGCTGTAATTAACGCAGGATTTTCTTTCTCCCAGCTTTCCAATATTTTATAAAGGCTATCATATTCAAAATCACTAACCAGTGGATCATTTTGCACGTAGTACCTATATTCATGAAAACGGAGAACGTCCCGTAAACTTTCAATTTCTCCTTCAGACATTTTCTTGTCAAGCGGCGTCTTTAAATAACCGAGCCAGTCATTCGTTTTTTGTTGTAGTTCCTTTAATTGCTTTTGTTGGTACATATCGTTAGTTCTTCAGAAAATGAAATTACTTAATGCGCCTTTGCATTGGTGTAAATTTTTTTGCAATGGCAAGATAATGATGAATTTATTCAAGGGGAACATGGCGCCCTCCACAGTTTCAGGAAAAGTGCCATTGTATGAAGATATTCAGCCACGGATTCTTTTGTTTAATAAATAATATTTTTCCGCTACCCCTTGGTATTTCCAATAATGTGTTTAATTTACACATTAAACGCAGCTATATGAGGAGACTTTTGCTTGTTCTCAATATATTTATTTTCATTGCCAGCGCACAATTTGATAAGGGATCATAATCATTCCACAACGTGATGGCGAATGTATTTCCAACACTCTCAAACGATAACACAAGGCGCTATTTTTCCATAGTCGCAGGCAAGCATCTCCGCATACCACTCAATTTAAACCTAACAATTAAATGATAACGGAAGAAAAAATGGCCACGGGAAAACAATCAAAAACCCTACAGGTAATACAATCGGAAGTAGAAAACACCAATCGCATAGCCTTATCCGTGGATTGTATAATTTTCGGATTTGATGATGCTAAATTAAAAGTGTTACTTATCAGGAGCGATTTGAAAAAGTACGCCGGAAAATGGTCACTATTAGGAGACCTTGTTTTTCCCAATGAAGATTTGGATGCTGCGGCCTATCGTATTTTAAAACAACGCACCGGCTTAAGTGATGTTTACCTGGAGCAGGTAAGCACTTTTGGCACAGTGAGCCGTCATCCTGCGGGCCGGGTTGTTACTGTAGCATATTGCTCGTTGATAAACGTTCAGCATCACAAATTGAATATACTCGATAATGAACTTCACTGGCACGACATTAAAAGTGTGAACGACCTTGCCTTTGATCATCAGCTTATTTTTGATACCTGCCTAAAACAACTTCAGAAAAGAGTGCAGGAACATCCACTTGGATTTAACTTATTACCAAAAAAATTCTCGCTAAGAGATCTCCAGAACCTATACGAAGCAATACTTGACATTAAAATGGACCGGCGCAACTTCCGAAAGAAATTCTTTTCAATGGACTTCCTGGTTGACCTGAATGAAATGGAACAGAATGTACCGCACCGGCCAGGGAAGCTTTACAAGTTTAATTATGAAAAGTATGAGAAGAAGAAAAAAAAATGGATTGGAATTGATTTTTAAATGCCACACGTTATTTTGATTGTGCAGCGAAAACCCAAGAAATCAAATTTTTAGCAGGTAATGCATGGGGTGCTTTCGATTATGAAGACAATAGTGGCGGCAGCCCGGCTGTAGGTACAGATAGAAAAATTAAATGGGAAAATGGGGATAATTTTAAAACACCCGCAACCGCAGGTACCTATACAATTACATTGAATGAAAATCTTCAAATTGTAAAGATTCAATAATGATCTTCATCGATAAAAATCAAAGGGTTGACGTGAAGTCAACCCTTTTTATATTACGTGAAAGAATTTATGTTACAGTAATCACACCATTCCTGATCGCATACATCACCAGGCCTACTCTTGTTTTCACTCCAAGTTTTTCGAATAACGAATCCCGGTAGCCGTCAACGGTACGTGGGCTTACAAACATCTTATCCGCAATTTCTTTATAGGTGAATTCTGTAGCAGTATATTTTAAGAATTCTGTTTCCCGGTCGTTTAGCTTTTCCATCCTGGCAGGGTCGTTACCATCTTCATCAAACTTATTGATCGCATTGATCAGCTTGCCGCTTACCAGGTCAGAATAGTAGTAGCCTTTGGTGACCAATGCAATAATTGCTTTCTTCAATTCAGTTGGTTCACAATCTTTCAGAATATAACCCTTGGCCCCTGATTTTAGCATGCGTATGATCGAACTCTCGCTGTCATACATGCTCAACGCAAGCACTTTTATATCAGGATGATTTTTCTTTAACCATTGGCAGCTTTCGTACCCATCCATTTCAGGCATATTAATGTCCATCAGCACCACATCTGGCATCTTTGACTCCTGCAGTTTCGCGATAAAATCTTTACCATTATCGGCCTCAAATAATATTTCGTTGCCAAAATTTTTTACCAGCTCCGCCAGGCCCTTGCGCAACAGCACATGATCATCTACCAAAACTATATTTGCCATGGACGAGTATTATTTGTTTATTGGTTTAACTGTTCAGTGGTTCCGGTATCTCTATAGTAATGCTGGTGCCAGTTCCCGATGATGAATTTAATGAAAAAATGCCATTTATCATTGCTGCCCTGTTTTGCATATTCTTTAAGCCAATGCCTTTGCCTGTTTGGTTCAGGCTTTTGAGATCGAAGCCCGTTCCTTCGTCTTTAATGGATATTGAAAAAAGCGCAGGTTGATAATTTAATTGTACAGTAATTGATTTGGTTTTGGAATGCTTAATACTATTATTCAAAGCTTCCTGCACTACTCTGAAAAGCACCATTTCTTTTTGCCGGTCAAGCGGATAGTATTCACCAGCAACAAGCAATTCCGCTGTATATTGTCCTGTATTCCTGATAATAGTTAGTTCGTTCTCAATAGCATTTTTTAAGCCCATTTCAGCAACCCTGTCTCCATGCATGCTCCGGCTTAGGTCACGCATATCAACAATCGCTTTGCTCACCAATTGCCTGGTGTGATCCATCTTTTCATTTACCCGTTCATCATCAGATGGAGGAAAGGTGCTTAAATTAAGTTTGGCCAGGCTAAGTACCTGGCCAATATTATCATGAATTTCCTGGCTGATATTTTTTAATGTTTGCTCCTGAATCTCGATTTTCGTTTTTAAAAGCTCCTGCTGAAAACTTGCCTGCAAAAACTGCTTTTCTTTCAGGTAGCTGGCTTGCCTTTTTTTATGAATGATGATAAAAAGTACAACAAAGGAGCCCATCAGGAAAATGAATAGTGTAACAATAATCACCTGCAATACATTTTCCATTATTAGGTGCGTTTACTTGCTTTAATTAATAAAAGACAGGTAAGGAACAATACAAAATTATGGATTCCCCAAAGCACCCCGAAATTAGCCTGTGGCAGCTTCGTTAATATCCGGTAATATAAAAAGATAAAAAAGCTGGTACTATAATAAATAAAAAAAGCCGTTACTGCCCAAAAGCTCTTTGTTTTTACAGGATCTTCATCCTTCACATGTAAAAGGCTGTGTAAATAATAGAAAACGCTAAATACACACAGCGTAAAGCCCGTAAAAGTATAGCTCAGGCTATTGAAATAAGAAGTGTCTTCAAAAATTATGATCGCTAAAAGCAGGGTACAGGAAACTGCCAAATAGATTGTGGTTCGGTTATAGGATCTGGGTGAAAATGTTTGCTTAAAGTTTTCAAGGAAATAAAGGCCCACCAGCACACAGGAAAAGAATGAATTAGCCTGGTATATAAAAATATTATTTGGCAAAAGCATCAGCATAAACACTTTTGCAAGCCCGTTTGCCAATAACTGCAATACCAGGAAACTGATAAGTATATAATGACCTCTTGATCTGCTTCGACCATTCCGCAAAAAAAACGGCAGCGCAAGCAATGGTCCTAACAGATCAAGGTATATAAATATTTGGCTCACAGGGTATCAGATGTTTTTTAATCAAGTGTTGCATCGATGTCTTTAACTGTCTTCCCTGCCGCGTCTTTTATTTTAAAGGATAATTTACTTTCCAGCACATTTGATTTTGTAAATCCTTCCAGGCCTGCTACCAACTGGTCACCTGATTTGTTATCTTTTAATTCCTTTTTTGACGCTGCAGACAAAACAAAGCTTGGGGTGTTTATTAGTTGCATCAGCGTAACGGGAGGCACGACGGTATTCCAACCGGGAGGCACGGGGCATCCGACCGGTATCTTTGTTGCTGTGCCTGCACTAGTAACATTAGAAGGATTCGTTGCTGCTAAAAAAAGCCTCTTTTTATTATCGGTAGGATCCTTTGCCGAAAAAAGTGAAAGCACAATATCGTCACTGTCGGAGGAACTCTCGATTAGGGCATTCATTTCATCCTGATCAAAAGCAAATAATAAGTCTGTCATGGTAACTAAGTTTTAAAAGTGAAAAAATAATTTCACTTCAAACATACAAGCCCTGCCTGGCAATTCAAATCAATTCCTGCAAAAACAGTGTTGTTTTCTATGAAATACCGTGTTTTAACGGTGCAGGCTGGGGTTAATTCTTTTGGCTGCCATAGCTACATGGTCCTATCTTGTTAGAAAGCTATTATCTTCACTATTGTTCTTTGCTTCACCTCAAATTGTATTTTGCCTGGTAAACAATATTGATTTCCTTCACTAACCAGTGATGAGTAAAATTTACAGTCAAATTTTTTACTGAAAACCAGCTTCTTACAAAGGTGCTCTAAAAAATACTTCTTCAATTTGTAGGAAATCAACATTCACCTCCCTACCTTCGCCGTCCATTTAAAAAAGCCCCCGGGATAGCGGCGGCATCACTTAAAAATAAATACAATGAGCAAACTACATTTCACCACCAAACATGCGAACGA